>NZ_JBKDTZ010000251.1:0-2924 GCF_046339755.1 Acidovorax sp.
GGGCGATGGCGTCCGGATTGTCCGCCAACTAGGTGCGGGACCGCGTAGGGCTCACCACGTCGCGCGGCGGCCGCTCGCCCTCGAGGCCGTGGCGGGCGTATACTTACAGCGCCTTGCCGTCCTTCTTGAGGGCGCTGTGCATGGGCGGGACCTGCTGGATCGGGCCGGTGAAGCGCTGCTGCACGGCGGCCAGGCGCTCGGGCGTGAGCTCGGCCAGCACCACGGGGCGCCGCGCTATCACGTCGCCTTCGGCATCGCCGGTGGTGGTGGTGGTGCCCAGCAGGGCCACGGCCTCGTAGGTCTTGGGGGCATCGAGCTGCAGCTGGCTGAATTTGGTGGCGGCACCAAAGCACAGCGGCAGCACGCCGGTGGCCAGCGGGTCGAGCGTGCCGGTATGGCCCGCCTTTTCGGCGCGCAGCAGCCACTTCGCCTTTTGCAAGGCGTCGTTGCTCGACAGGCCGAGCGGTTTGTCCAGCAGCAATACCCCGTGCACAGGGCGCCGCTGCACCCTGGTGCGAGGGGCGTGCATGGGCTAGTCCTCTTTTGCGCGCGAAGAGACGGCCTTGGCAATCAAGGCGTTCATGTCGGCCGCACGTTCGGAGGTGCGGTCATACACGAAGTGCAGCGTGGGCACCGTGTGGATGTGCAGGCGCTTGAACAGGCCATTGCGCAGGAAACCCGCCGCCTGGTTGAGCGCCGCCTGCGTTTCCACAGCGTCACCCACCAGCAGGCTGAAGAACACCTTGGCGTGCGCGTAGTCGGGAGTCACCTCCACGCCCTGCAGCGTCACCATGCCCACGCGCGGGTCTTTCAACTCGCGCGCGATCAGCTCCGTCAGATCGCGCTGGATCTGATCGGCCACCTTGAAGGCGCGGTTGGGGGTGGCGGATTTCTTTGCAGCCATGTCGTCGTCGTGTCCGCTTCTTACAGCGTCCGTGCGATTTCCTTGATTTCAAAGAACTCGAGTTGATCGCCTTCCTTGATGTCGTTGTAGTTGCGCAGCTTGATACCGCACTCGAAGCCTTCCTTGACTTCGCGCACATCGTCCTTGAGGCGGCGCACGGATTCGACCTCGCCGGTGTAGATGACCACGTTGTCGCGCAGCAGGCGGAACTTGCAGTTGCGCGTGACCTGGCCGGAGGTGACGTACGAACCCGCCACCGTACCGATCTTGGAGGCCACGAACACGGTGCGGATCTCGGCCGTACCGATGGCCTCTTCGCGCTGCTCGGGCGCCAGCATCCCGGACATGGCCGCCTTCAACTCATCCACGGCGTCGTAGATGATGTTGTAGTAGTGCAATGTCACATCGCTCGACTCGGCCAGCTTGCGTGCACCGGCATCGGCGCGCACGTTGAAGCCGATGACGATGGCCTTGGAGGCGATCGCCAGGTTGACGTCCGATTCGCTGATGCCGCCCACGCCGGCATACACCAGCTGCACGCGGATCTCCTCGGTGGAGAGCTTGAGCAGCGAGGCTGCCAGCGCTTCCTGCGAGCCCTGCACGTCCGCCTTGATGATGATGGGCAGGGTCTGCACCTCGCCCGCGGTCATCTCGGAGAACACGTTCTCCAGCTTGGCGGCCTGTTGCTTGGCCAGCTTGGTGTTGCGGAACTTGCCAGCACGGTAGGTTGCGATTTCGCGTGCACGGCGCTCATCGGAGAGCACCATGAACTCGTCACCGGCCTGCGGCACGTCGGACAGACCCTGGATTTCCACCGGGATCGACGGACCGGCCGTCTTGGCCGGCTTGCCGTTTTCGTCCAGCATGGCGCGCACGCGGCCCGAGGTCTGGCCGGCCAGCACCACGTCGCCCACCTTGTGCGTACCGGACTGCACCAGCACCGTGGCCACAGGGCCGCGGCCCTTGTCCAGCTGGGCTTCGATCACCAGGCCCTTGGCCAGGGATTCCACCGGAGCCTTGAGCTCCAGCACTTCGGCCTGCAGCAGCACCTGCTCGAGCAGGTCGTCGATGCCCATGCCGGTCTTGGACGACACGGCCACGAATGGCGAGTCACCACCGTACTCTTCGGGCACCACTTCCTCGACCACCAGCTCCTGCTTCACGCGGTCGGGGTTGGCGTCGGGCTTGTCGGCCTTGGTGATGGCCACAACGATCGGCACCTTGGCGGCCTTGGCGTGCTTGATGGCTTCCTTGGTCTGGGGCATGACGCCGTCGTCGGCCGCCACCACCAGGATGACAATGTCGGTGGCCTGGGCACCGCGGGCACGCATGGCCGTGAAGGCCTCGTGACCGGGGGTGTCGAGGAACGACACCATGCCGCGCGGCGTTTCCACGTGGTAGGCACCGATGTGCTGGGTGATGCCGCCGGCTTCGCCCGCAGCCACCTTGGCGCGGCGGATGTAGTCCAGCAGCGAGGTCTTGCCATGGTCCACGTGGCCCATGACGGTGACCACGGGTGCGCGTGGCAGCAGCTCGGCATCCTTCTGGCCCGAATCTTCATCGGTGAAGGCTTCCGGATCGTCCAGCGCAGCCACCACGGCCTTGTGGCCCATTTCTTCCACCATGATCATGGCGGTGTCCTGGTCCAGCGGCTGGTTGATGGTGACCATCTGGCCCATCTTCATCAGGGCCTTGATGACTTCGTTGGCCTTGATCGACATCTTGTGCGCGAGCTCGGCCACCGTGATGGTTTCGGGCACGTGCACTTCGAGAATGCGCGCCTCCACCGGAGCGGATTGCTGGTGCATGTCGTCACGGTGGTCGCGGTCTATGCCACGGCGGCCACGCGGGCCTCCGCGCCAGTTGTTGCGGCCGACTCCGCCGCTGCTGTCGCCGCGGGTCTTGATTTCCTTTTTCTTGGCGGTGTCGCCTGCCCAGCTGGAGGACAGCTTGGCCGACTTCACTTCCTTGCCGGCACCGGCGGCACCACCCGCAGGGGCGGCAGCAGGCGCGCCTGCAC
>NZ_JBKDTZ010000252.1:0-28457 GCF_046339755.1 Acidovorax sp.
CCCGTGTGGTGTCCTATCCCCTCTGACCGTGCCGAGAAGCACAGGGCCTGGGGTGAGCGCGTGCCGAAGGACACGCGCATCGTTGTCAAGCTTGCCGCAGCTGTTTGAGCGGAGTTCGAAGAACGCAGCGAGTTCTGCGGCACACCCCAGGACCGAGCATCGCAGGCTGCCCCCTCGCCTCCGGCGAGGGGGACACGGGCAGCGGGGTCGCCTTTTCTTTGCCTTCTTTCTTTTGGCGACGCAAAAGAAAGAAGGTGCGCCGCCGGGCGCACATCCCGGCCTCCGCCCTCAAACCAAGCACCGAAGAACGAAGAGCAGCAAGCCATCACCGCCCCAAATAAACCTCAATCACCCGCTCATCCGCCTGCACCTGGTCCAAAGTCCCCTGCGCCAACACAGCCCCATCGCACAAGACCGTGACGATCTCCGAGATCGTCCGGATGAACCCCATGTCATGCTCCACCACCATGAGGGAGTGCTTGCCTTTCAGAGTCAAGAACAGCTCGGCCGTCCGCGCCGTCTCATCGTCGGTCATGCCAGCGACAGGCTCGTCCAGCAACAACAGCTTCGGATCCTGCATCAGCAGCATCCCGATCTCCAGCCACTGCTTTTGCCCATGGCTCAGATTGCCCGCCATGCGCGTCACGCTGCCCGCCAGGTGAATCGTGTGCAGCACCTCGGCCAGTCGGTCGGACTGGCCCGAATCCAGGCGGAAGAACATGCTGGACTTCACGCCCTTGTGGGTCTTCAAGGCCAACTCCAGGTTCTCAAACACCGTGAGCTGCTCGAACACCGTGGGCTTCTGGAACTTGCGGCCTATCCCTAAGCTGGCGATCTCGGGCTCGTTGTGGCGCAACAGGTCGATGGTGCTGCCGAAGAACACGGTGCCGCTGTCGGGGCGGGTCTTGCCGGTGATGATGTCCATCATCGTCGTCTTGCCCGCGCCATTGGGGCCGATGATGCAGCGCAGCTCGCCGGGGGCGATATCCAGGCTCAGGTTGTTGATGGCCTTGAAACCGTCGAAGCTCACGTTCACGTCTTCGAGGTAGAGAATGCGGCCGTGGGCCACATCCACCTCGCCGGGCGTGGCGATGCGCGAGAAGCCGGCGGCGCGCCCGCCCGATTCGGTCTGGCCCGGAGCCGCCGGGGCGGCCTTGGCCGCAATGCGGCGCGCGCCCTCTTCCATCAGGTCCGGGGTCATTGCGTGCCTCCCTTCTTGTCGTCGTTGTTCTTCTTGCTGCCGAAACCGAACTTCTTCACCAGGCCCACCACGCCGTTGGGCAGGAACAGCGTGACCGCGATGAACAGCGCACCCAGGAAGTACAGCCAGAACTCGGGAGCCGTCACGGTGAGCCAGCTCTTGGCGCCGTTGACGATGAAGGCGCCCACGATGGGACCGATCAGCGTGGCACGGCCGCCCACGGCTGCCCAGACGGCGATCTCGATGGAGTTGGCGGCGCTCATCTCGCCGGGGTTGATGATGCCGACCTGGGGCACGTACAGCGCGCCGGCCACGCCGCACATCATGGCGCTGATGGTCCAGATGGTGAGCTTGTAGGGCAGCGGCGAGTAGCCCGAGAACATGACACGGGTTTCGGCATCGCGCACGGCCTGCAGCACACGGCCGAACTTGCTGCGCACCAGCCAGCGCGCCAGCAGGAAAAAGGCCAGCAGCGCCACACCCGTCATCACGAACAGCAGCATGCGCATGTTCTGCGTGGCGATGGGCTGTCCCAGGATGCGCTTGAAGTCGGTGAACCCGTTGTTGCCGCCGAAACCCGTCTCGTTGCGGAAGAACAACAGCATGGCCGCGTAGGTCATGGCCTGGGTGATGATGGAAAAGTACACGCCCTTGATGCGCGAGCGGAAGGCGAAGTAGCCGAACACGAAGGCCACGATGCCGGGCACGGCCACCACCAGGATGAGCGTGGCCACAAAACTGTCGGACAGCATCCAGTGCCAGGGCAGCTCCTTCCAGTCGAGGAAGACCATGAAGTCGGGCAGGTCGCTCTTGTAGTTGCCGTCGCGGCCGATCTGGCGCATGAGGTACATGCCCATCACGTAGCCGCCGAGCGCGAAGAACAGGCCATGGCCCAGGCTCAGGATGCCGGTGTAGCCCCAGATCAGGTCCATGGCCAGCGCGCAGATGGCGTAGCACATGATCTTGCCGAGCAGGGCCACGGCATAGTCGGACAGGTGCAGCGGGCTACCGGCCGGCACCCACAGATTGAGCACAGGTGCCACGGCGCACACCACGATGAGCGCCACGATGAAGGCCGACCAGCCGCCGCGCGTGAGCAGCGGCGCGGGTGCGGGCAGTTGGATGGAGGAGGAAGGCGTAGTCGTCGTCATGTTCTGTCTCGATCCGCTCAGTCAGCGGTACGCCCTTTGACCGCGAAGATGCCCTGCGGCCGCTTCTGGATGAAGATGATGATGAACACCAGCACGGCGATCTTGGCCAGCACGGCGCCCGTCCAGCCTTCGAGGAACTTGTTGAGCACGCCAAGGCCGAGCGCGGCATACACGGTGCCGGCCAGCTGGCCCACGCCGCCGAGCACCACCACCATGAACGAATCGACGATGTAGCCCTGGCCCAGGTCCGGGCCCACATTGCCCACCTGGCTGAGGGCACAGCCCGCGAGGCCTGCGATGCCCGAGCCCAGCGCGAAAGCATAGGTGTCCACGCGGGCGGTGTTCACGCCCATGCACGAGGCGATGGGGCGGTTCTGCGTGACGCCGCGCACGAACAGGCCCAGGCGCGTGCGGCTGATGAGGAAGGCCACGCCCCCGAGCACCGCCAGCGCGAAGGCGACGATGATCACCCGGTTCCAGGGCAGCTGCAGGTTTTCCATGAGCTGCACGCCGCCGCTCATCCACGAGGGGTTTTCCACGCCCACGTTCTGCGCGCCGAACACACTGCGCACCAGTTGCTGCAGCATGAGGCTGATGCCCCAGGTGGCCAGCAGCGTCTCCAGCGGGCGGCCGTAGAGGAAGCGGATCACGCCGCGCTCGAGCACCGCGCCCATGAGCGCTGAAGCCATGAAGGCGGCGGGCACGGCCGCCACCAGGTACCAGTCGAACGCGCCGGGGAAGTAGCGCTGGAACACGCCCTGCATGACGTAGGTGGCGTAGGCGCCGATCATCATCAGCTCGCCGTGGGCCATGTTGATCACGCCCATGAGGCCGTAGGTGATGGCCAGCCCCAGCGCCACCAGCAGCAGGATGGAGCCCAGGCTGATGCCCGAGAACATGGCGGCCAGGCGCTCGCCCCACTGCAGGCGCTCTTCCACGGCCTGGAGGGCCGTCTGCAGGGCGGCCTTGACCTTGGGATCCTCTTCGCTGCGCAACTGCTCCAGCAGCACGGTGCGCGTGGCGGGGTTGGCGCTGGCAGCCAGCAGTTGGGTGGCCTCCAGGCGTTTGGCAGCGTCGCTGCTGCTGATGAGGATGCGTGCGCGGATACCTTCCAGGCGCACCTTGAGGCCGGCATCCTGCTCGGCGGCCAGGGCCTTTTCGATCAGCGGCAGGCGGGCTTCGTCGGTCTCTTCGCGCAGGGCGTCGATGGCATTGCGGCGCTGCGCGATGTCGGCGGACATGAGCTGCAGCGAGGCGAGCGCGGTGTCGAACTCGCAGCGCATGCGGTTGTTGTTGACGATGTCTTCGGCATCGTCGGGCACGGGCACCTCGGCGCCGGTCACGGGGTCGGTGCCCTTGCCGTCCTTGATGACGATGGCCTTGCCGCCGGCGATCTTGACCGCGTCGTCGCCCATGGCGCGGATGAAGGCGATGGTGGCCTCGTCGGGCGTGGCGATGGCGGCCTGCAGCGCTGCGATGCGCTCATCGGTGTCGCCAGCCGCCATGGCGCGCGCGGATTGCGCCGTGAGCGCGTGCGCCTGCACGGCTGCGCACAGCAGCAGGCAGGCGAACAAGCGGTGAAAGAGGGATGAAAGCATAGCGGCCAGTGGCGTCAGGAGAATGCGGCGGTGCGCTGGCGTCGCCCCTGGCTTCCATGCGGACCACGCAAGCCAGGGGGAAAGAAGGGAGGCGCGCTGCGCCTCCCGGAACCGGCAACGATCAGAGCTTGCTCTTGCCGTCCGGCTCGTCCTTCTTCTTGTCGTTGCCTTCGATGTAAGGGCTCCATGGCTTGGCCTTGACGGGGCCAGGCGTCTTCCACACCACGTTGAACTGGCCATCGGCCTTGATCTCGCCGATGAACACGCTCTTGTGCAGGTGGTGGTTCTTCTCGTCCATCTTGGAGACGATGCCCGACGGTGCCTTGAAGGTCTGGCCGGCCATGGCGGCGATCACCTTGTCCACGTCGGTGCTCTTGGCCTTCTCGACGGCCTGCTTCCACATGTTGATGCCGATGTAGGTGGCTTCCATCGGGTCGTTGGTGAGCGGCTTGTCCTTGTGGCCGGCAATGCCCTTGGCTTTGGCGTAATCGCTCCACTTCTTGATGAACTCGGTGTTGGCCGGGCTCTTGATGGACTGGAAGTAGTTCCAGGCCGCCAGGTGGCCCACCAGGGGCTTGGTGTCCACGCCGCGCAGCTCTTCCTCGCCCACGGAGAAGGCGACGACCGGCACGTCCTTGGCCTTCAGGCCCGCGTTGCCCAGTTCCTTGTAGAAGGGCACGTTGGAGTCGCCGTTGATGGTGGAGACCACGGCCGTCTTGCCACCCTGGCTGAACTTCTTGATGTCGGCCACGATGGTCTGGTAGTCCGAATGGCCGAAGGGGGTGTACTTCTCGTCGATGTCGCTGTCCTTCACGCCCTTGGACTTGAGGTAGGCGCGCAGGATCTTGTTGGTGGTGCGGGGGTAGACGTAGTCGGTGCCCAGCAGCACCCAGCGCTTGGCGCTGCCGCCGTCCTTGCTCATCAGGTAGTCCACCGCGGGGATGGCCTGCTGGTTGGGCGCGGCGCCGGTGTAGAACACGTTCTTCGACAGCTCTTCACCCTCGTACTGCACGGGATAGAAGAGCAGGCCGTTCATTTCCTCGACCACGGGCAGCACGGACTTGCGGCTCACCGAGGTCCAGCAGCCGAAGATCACCGAGACCTTGTCCTGGCCCAGCAGCTGCTTGGTCTTCTCGGCGAACAGGGGCCAGTTGGAGGCAGGGTCCACCACCACGGGTTCGAGCTTCTTGCCCAGGACACCGCCCTTGGCGTTGATCTCGTCGATGGCCATCAGCACGGTGTCTTTCAACACGGTTTCCAAGATGGCCATGGTGCCCGAGAGGCTGTGCAGGATGCCGACCTTGATGGTGTCCTGCGCATGGGCTGGCAGTGCAGACAGGCCAGCGAGCGTAGCGACGGCCGCAAGGGCCTTGAGGGAATAACGACGTTGCATGTGTGCTTCTCCAGTGGAAGGGGTGGTGGTTCAACAAACCGCTTCGCCCGATGGCGCCTGGATGGGCGCCTTGGTCGGTCGATGGAATGGATTCTGGAGAGCGCACCCCGGATCGCAAATACGCCGGGTGGCGTACACGGCCGGTTACAGGAGGGGCTTCAATCACCACCCGCCCTTTGCTGGACGGGCACTTGAAGCTACTGAAAAAATAGCTTCACAGGCATCCTCGGCATGCGCCGCCGCTCAGCGCGCCGGCCGCTGGAGTGCGTGCACCGTGGTGGTCTTGCGCACCGGGCTGGACAGCACCAGCGAGGTGGTGACGCCACCGTGCCTTGCCAGCGAATCCACCACGCGCTGCAGGTCCTCGGGCTCGGCGATGGCGCAGCGCACGATGAAGCAGTCCTCGCCCGTGACGCGGTCGGCCTCCAGCACCTCGGGCATTGCCGCGAACAGCTTCAGGTAGGGCGCGATGCCGGCATGCGTGGTCTGGATGCGGATGAGGGCCTGCAGCCGCACGCCGATGGCGCGCAGGTTGACGCGCGCGCCATAGCCTTCGATGACGCCCGCGTCTTCGAGCTTGCGCACGCGCTCGCTCATGGCCGGCTGGGACAGGCCGATGCGCTTGCCCAGGGCCGCCAGGCTCTGGCGGGCATCGGCCTGCAGGGCTTCGAGGATGAGCCAGTCCTTCTTGTCGAGTTCCATGCTGCTGCGTATTGAACGGGGTTGGGCGGTGGCCGATCATCCATCGGTTTGGCGCCCATTATTTCGATGCCTGCTGCTTCACGCAGCACCGACAGGCCTATATGGTGCATGACCTGCGGCCAGTGGTGGCCGATTCCTCCGAGGAAACAGACCCCATGCAGCTGGTTGGAATGCTCGACTCTCCCTTTGTCCGCCGCGTCGCCATCGCGCTCACGGTGCTCGGTGTGCCCTTTGAGCACCGGCCACTGTCGGTGTTCAGCACCTTCGATGCCTTCGGCCGCATCAACCCCGTGGTCAAGGCGCCCACGCTGGTCTGCGACGACGGCGGCGTGCTCATGGACTCGACGCTGATCCTGCAATGGGCGGCTACGCTGTCCCCGCGCCGGCTGCAGCCGGCGGGCGGCGCGGCGCTGCACCACGCGCTGCGCCTCACGGGCCTGGCGCTGGCCGTGTGCGAGAAGGCGGTGCAGATCGTTTACGAGCACAAGCTGCGCCCCACCGAGAAGCTGCACGCCCCCTGGCTGGAGCGTGTGACCGGCCAGTTGCTGGCCGCGTGCGCGCTGCTGGAGGACGAGCTGGCACGCGCGCCCCTGCCCGCGCCCGCGCAGGAGATCGGCGATGCCGGCATCACCATTGCCGTGGCCTGGGATTTCCTGCAGATGATGGTGCCCGACACCGTAGCGGCGGCGGGCTACCCGACGCTGGCCGCCTATGCGGAGCAGGCGGAGCGCTTGCCGGCCTTTGCCACACTGCCTGCGCGCTGAATCGGGCGCTTGTGTCGCCTGGGCGCATCGCGCCGGGACTCCTGCCGGTATACGATGGCTTCCTACCCATCGCTGCGACGAGAGGCAGGCAACAACCATGGTGAAACGACGCACAGTGCTCTGGGCCGGCGCGGCCACAGCGGGCGCGCTGGTGATTGGCTGGGGGGCCCTGCCCCCGCGCCAGCGCCTGCGCACGGGCGCGCCGCTGCCCACGGCGGGCGGGCAGGCAGCGCTCAATGGATGGCTCAAGATCGGCGCGGACAACACCGTCACGGTGATGATGGCCAAGGCGGAGATGGGCCAGGGCACGCACACCGGCCTGGCAGCCATCCTGGCCGAGGAGCTCGATGCCGACTGGCCCCAGGTGCGGCTGGAGATGGCGCCCATCGATGACATCTACAACAACCTGGCCACCGTGGTCGATGGCCTGCCCTTCCACCCGGACAACGATGGTTCCATCAAGGCCGTGGCCGGCTGGCTCACCGCCAAGGCCATGCGCGAGGTGGGCGTGATGATGACGGGCGGCTCGTCCAGCATCAAGGACCTGTGGCTGCCCATGCGCGAGGCCGGCGCCAGCGCCCGGGCCATGCTGGTGCGCGCGGCGGCCGCGCAGTGGAACGTGCAGGCCACCGAGTGCAGCGTGCAGGCCGGTGTGGTGGAGCATGCCGCGGGCCAGCGCGCCAGCTTTGGCGAACTCGCGGCCCTGGCCGCGCAGCAGCCGCTGCCCGGCAAGGTGGCGCTCAAGGAGGCCGCACAGTTCCGCCTGATCGGCAAACCGCTCACGCGCATCGAGGCGCGCAGCAAGCTCGACGGCACGGCGGTGTTCGGCATCGACGCGAATCCGCCGGGCATGCTGCATGCCGCCGTGGTGATGTGCCCCACACGCGGCGGGACATTGGCGCGCATGGACGGCGCGGCCGCGGAGAAGCTGCCCGGTGTGAAGAAGGTGCTGGCGGTGGAGGCCCTGAACGGTGGCACCGGCGCGGTGGCCGTGATTGCCAATACGCCCTGGCACGCGCGCAAGGCGGTGGCCGCCGTCACGGTGGAATGGGACCACGGCCCGGCGGCCGCGCTGTCGAGTGCGGCGGTGTATGAACAACTGGCCCAGGCACTGGACCAGGCCAAGGGCTTCGGCTACCACCAGAGTGGCGATGCCGAGGCGGCCATGCAGGGCGCGGTGCGCACCATCACGGCCGACTACCGCGCGCCCTACCTGGCGCATGCGGCGCTGGAGCCGATCAACTGCACGGTGCAGTTCAAGGACGGAGCGGCGACGGTGTGGACCTCCACCCAGGTGCCCGACCTGGCGCGCGCGGCAGCCGCCAAGGTGCTGGGCATCGCCGAAGACAAGGTGGACGTGCGCCAGCTGCTGCTGGGCGGCGGATTCGGCCGCCGGCTGGAGGTGGATTACGTGGCCCAGGCGGCCGCCATCGCGCGCGCGGCCGGTGGCGCACCCGTGCAGACGCTGTGGACGCGCGAGCAGGACACGCAGCACGATTTCTACCGCCCCGCGTGCATGGCCCGCTTCAAGGCGGGCTTCGATGCGCAGGGCAAGCTGGTGGCCTGGGACAATCTCTCGGTGGGCCAGGCCATCGTGCCCCAGGTGCTCGGCCGCATCTTCGGCCTGCCCGGCGCCGGGCCGGACAAGACCACGTCGGAAGGTGCTTTCGACCAGCCCTACGAGTGGCCCCATGCGCGCGTTGCCCACGAGATCCTCGCACTGCCGCTGCCCGTGGGCTTCTGGCGTTCGGTCGGACACTCGCACCAGGCCTTCTTCAAGGAAAGCTTCATGGACGAGGCGGCGGCAGCCGCGGGCCAGGACCCGGTGGCGTTTCGCGCCGGCCTGCTGCAAAAGCACCCACGCCATCTGCATGTGCTGAAGACGGCCGCCGAACTGGCCGGCTGGGGCCAGCCGCTGGCGGCCGATGCATCCGGCGCGAAGCGCGCGCGGGGCGTTGCTCTGCACCAGTCCTTCGGCTCCATCGTCGCGCAGGTGGCCGAGGTGTCGGTGGCGGCCGACAGCAAGGCCATCCGCGTGCACCGTGTGGTCTGTGTGATCGACTGCGGAGCGGCCATCAACCCCAACCTCATCACCCAGCAGATGGAAAGCGCCGTGGTCTTCGGCCTCACGGCTGCACTGCACGGCGAGATCACCGTGGACAAGGGCCAGGTACAGCAGGCCAACTTCCACGACTACCCGCTGCTGCGCATGGCCGATTGCCCGCGCATCGAGGTCCGCATCATTCCGAGCACCGAGCCACCCGAGGGCGTGGGCGAACCGGGCGTGCCCCCGATTGCCCCCGCCGTGGCCAACGCCCTCTTCGCGCTGAACGGCCAGCGCCTGCGCAGCCTGCCTTTGCGCGTGGCCTGAACCAACTGCTCCAGGAGACTCCCCCATGCCCACCACCCTTCGCATCAACGGCAAGGCCGTCTCAGTGAACGCCGAGCCCGACACCCCGCTGCTGTGGGTGCTGCGCGGCGAGCTGCACATGAACGGCACCAAATTCGGCTGCGGCATGGCCCTGTGCGGCGCCTGCACCGTTCACCTGAACGGCGAGCCCACGCGCGCCTGCATCACGCCGCTGTCGGCCGTGGGCGACGGGGACATCACCACCATCGAAGGGCTTGCAGGACCGCAGGCCGAGGCCTTGCGCAATGCCTGGACCGTGCTGGACGTGGCCCAATGCGGCTACTGCCAGAGCGGCCAGCTCATGTCGGCCTGCGCCCTGCTCACCAAGACCGCGCGGCCCACCGATGCGGACATCGACACTGCCATGTCAGGCAATGCCTGCCGCTGCGGCACCTACCCGCGCATCCGTGCGGCCATCCACCAGGCCGCAGGCACGCCACCGGGCTAAGAACCTGTTCAAAGGCCAAGGGGCAACATACAGAAGGAAGTGCGGGGCCGTGGCCTGTGTGTGGCGGCGTTCCGCCCCAAGGGCAGCCGTGCGTCAGTTGGCCAATACACGGCCTTCGGCGGTGTCGGGATCCAGCACGACCAGGATATCGTTACGAGCATGGGGCCCGGGTGCCGCCATCTGCACGTTGTTGCGCCCGGCCTGCTTGGCCCGGTAGAGGGCCTTGTCGGCGGTATTGACCAGTTCCTCGAAGCTCGCGCCACGCACATCGTCAAGGGTCGCCACGCCGATGCTCACGGTGACGGTGACGCAGGCGCCGTCACCATCCACCAGCACATTGTGGGCCGATACGGCATTGCGCAGCGATTCGGCCATGCGCAGCGCGCTCTTGGTATCGATGCCCGGCAGGACGATGACGAACTCCTCGCCACCAAAGCGCGCCACGATGTCCACCGCCGTGCGCGAACGCGCCAGGCAGGCCTGGGCCACGGCGCAGATCACCCGGTCACCGGCCAGGTGGCCCCAGGCGTCGTTGACGGCCTTGAAGTGGTCGATGTCCACCACCATCAACGACAGCGGCTGGCCCAGCTGCGCGGTGCGCAGGCACTCGCGCGCGCCCAGGTCCATCAGCGTGCGCCGGTTGGACAGGCCGGTGAGCGCATCGCAGGCAGCGAGTTGCTCCAGCGCCGTGTTCAGCTGCTGCAGCAGCTCGTTCTGCTCGCGCAGCTGGCGGTTGATCTGGGCGATCTCGTCTTCCTTGCGCTTGCGGTCGTCGATGTTGAAGGTCACACCGATCAGGCGCTTGCCCGGGGTGTCGGTGTGGCCATCCATGATGCGGCCATAGTTGGCGTACCAGACCCATTCGCCGCCCTTGTTGCGCAGGCGGAACTCGCAGCGGTACTGCGGCGTGACGCCGGACACGTGGTCGGACACCGCACGCTGCACGATGGCCAGGTCATCGGGATGGAACAGGCCGTAGACGTCCTGCAGCCCCGAGACGATCTCCTCTTCGGTGAACCCCAGCTCCAGAAAGGTCTTGGTGGCCTTGCGCGTGACGGTGCCGGTGAGCAGGTCGTTTTCCCACAGATCCAGGCCGGCCGCCTCGAGCGCCAACTCCAGCCGGTCCCGGTTCAGGTCTGCTTCACCCATGGGGTCCCGCCCGTCCACGCATCAGGCCGACGGCATGGCGCCCGCGTAGCCGATGTTGCGCAGCAGCCCCGCAAACGATGCCACCACGCCCGGCGTGTTGTACAACAGGGAGGCGGTCTGCACCTGGATGATGCTGACCTGCTTGCCGGTGCTCTGGCCGGTGGCGGCGTCGAAATAGATGGCCAGGTCATCGCTGGCATTGGAGAAGCCCCGGCCCGTGCTCTCGGAGTAGTAGCAGATCGAATCGGGCGCGATGATGTCGGGCGAGGTGCTCGCCGTGCTGTACATGAGGAGGTTCTCGTTCAGGTTGTACAGGTAATGGGTCTCGGTGCTCTGCGAGGGGTCCTGCGTGTTGTCCAGGCGGATGATGCCCGAATCGAGCGAGGCGCTGGAGGTGGACTGGGTGACGGCGGTGATGTAGAAGTTTTTCAGCACGACCTTGGCCGGCCGGCCGGTGAGCGAAGTGATCTTGGCGGCGACATCGCTCGTGGCCTGGGGGCTGCCTGCGCCCAGCAGGTAGGCACCCAGCTGCCGCGCCTGCTCCATCGTGCCGGGGATGTAGTTGCCCGACAGGGCGAAGTTGTTGTTGGCGTTGGACGGCCACATGGCAATGCCGGAATAGCCACCAAAGCCGCCGACCACGCCCCCGGCGAGCGATTCCACCTGGGCTGCCGTGGGCGCACCGAGGACGGAGGATTGGATCTGCGAAGGATCGGCGACATCGTTGGCCAGGGCGCAGGGAGTGGGCGCCAACTGGGCCCCTCCGGTGAAGGTGGTTTGCGGCAGCTCGGGCACCGCCCGGCCGGCCCCGTCGCCATCGACGACCCAGACCGTGCCATTGGACAGGGCCGCGCCGATCAGCGGCACCAGGGAGTTGATGGGCCCGATCTCCACCGGAATGAAGCAACCCAGCAGGATGCCGGTGTTCAACTCCATCACTGCCACGGTATTGGTGATGGAATTCTGGATCGTTGTGAGGTCCAGGCTGTCGGCCGCATCGGGCGAGCCCATGATGGCCAGCACGCAGGCCGGGGTGGCGCCATCGTAGTCCTTGACGGTGACCTGTCCACTGAAGCCCTGGGCGGCCAGCTCCTGCAGGATACTGCAGGCATCGTTGTAGCTGCCCCCTCCACCGCTTGCCAACACGGCAGCACCCGCTGCAATGGATTGAAAATCGGCAAGCCCGTAGCTGTAAGTTCCCATTTGGATCCCTCTCTCTTGACGAATGGCTGGGACGATACGCCTAGCCGGTCGATTGTCAACCCGCAGCTTAACTTCTGGCGCCAATGACGCCAAAGGCACCACAGTGCCAGGTAACCACTCTGGCCGAGTGCTGCCGCTTCGCCTATGCTCTGTCAAGCCGTTGTCATCCTGAGTGCCCCTATTTCCTGCGACCACCATGAGCCCTACCGAAACCTCCGTCATCTACGGCACCGAAGACCTGCTGATCAGCCTGTGCAACTCGGTCACCCGCGTGCTCAACGTCGCCACGCACAGCCAGATCCATTACTCGGGCATGGTGCAGCGCATCAGCAAGACCTGCCTGAAGCCGGACATCGGCTGCTTCGTGTTGTTCGATGGGGGTTTCTCGGGCCTGGTGATCATCAACTTCTCGGCCCAGGCCGCGATGGAGCTGTATTCAAGCTACCTGCTGAACATGGGCATGTCCAAGGACGACCTGGTCTCCTCCTACACCTCGGACGAGGTCGCCAACGTGATGGGCGAGCTCATGAACCAGGTGGTGGGCGACTTCACCGGCAAGGTGCGGCGCGAACTGCAGACCCACATCACGCAGAACCAGCCCAAGATGCTGGTGCTCAACAAGCAGGTGATGCTCAGCGTGGACGCCAACCTGGACAAGCCCGAGGCCCGGCGCGTGACTTTCTATACCGCCAGCAACAACATCTTCTACCTGGAGCTGGCCATCGACCGCACCGAATTCATCAAGGCGGTGGATTTCGAGGCCCAGGACACACCCGACGCCGATGCCCTGATGTCGCAGAATGCACGCGGCACACAAGGCGAAGCCCCGGCGCCTGCCCCCGCGCCCGCAGCGGACGCCGGTGGCGGCGGCTCCGACACGGACGAGCTGCTCAAGTCGCTGGGCATGTAGGCTCCCCGCCCCGGCCCACGCGCCGCCCGGGCTGCAGACGCGGCGCAGGGGTCATGCCGGCATGGCCACGGCCTGTGCCATGCGCGCCGCCAGCGCACCCTGGCGTGCACGCAGAAAGGCGCGCAGCCGGTCCCCATAGTCCGCACCCACGGCACCGGCCACCGAGGGCCGGGCCGCCAGCGCCGCGCGCCAGACCGCCACATGGGGCAGGCCGGTGAACACGCCGAAATCGCCGATCCGGTCGAACACGTCGAAGTAGCGGAACACCGGACCAAAGCCCGCATCGACCAATGTAAAGCGCGCCCCCGCAAAGTAAGGGCCCGCTTCCGAGCGCAAGGCCAGCTGTGCCTCGACCTGCGCGAACATGCGCTGCAGGGCCGCGGCCCGGTCGGCCAGCGCGGCCTCGTCGGGTGCGCTGTAGAACGCGCCTATGGCCGAGAGCACGGCCGAACCGAACTCCATCCAGCCCCGGTGCCGGGCACGGGCCAGCGCATCCTGCGGGTGCAGGCGGGGCGCCACAGTCTCGTCCAGGTACTCGCAGATCACGGCCGATTCGAAGACAGGCTGGCCATCGACCAGCAGTACGGGCGTCTTGCCCAGCGGCGACAGTTGCAGAAACCAGGCGGGTTTGTCGCCCAGGTCGATGTCGATGCGTTCGTTGGCGATGCCCTTTTCCGCCATGGCGACGGCGGCCCTCTGGACATAGGGGCACAGGGGATGGCTGATGAGGGTGAGTGCGTGGGGCATGGCAAGGATCCTTGAAGGGTGGGAGCCCTGAATCTATGATTGCACCAGCGAAATCAAAATACGCAATACTGCAAACCATGCTTGCGCCAACGCAATCCCCGGCCACCCCTTTCCAGTTGGGCGCCAGCGACCTGGAGAACCTGCTGGCCCTGGTGCGAGCGGGCACGCTGGCAGGCGCCGGCGAGCGCCTGGGGGTGGATCCGTCCACGGTATTCCGCACCCTGCAGCGCATCGAGCGCGGACTCGGGCAGGCGCTGTTCACCCGCTCGCGCTCGGGCTACCAGGCGCTGGAGCTGGCGCAGACCCTGGCCGGGCACGCGGAGCAGCTGGAATCGGCGCTGGAATCGGCGCGCTCCGCCGCGCAACAGCGGCCCGAGCGGGTATCGGGCACGGTGCGCATCACCACCACCGACACCATCCTGCACGGCCTGGTGGCACCCGCGCTGCTGGCACTGCAGGGCCAGCACCCGCTGCTGCAGTTCGAGCTGCACGCGGGCAACGACCTGGCCAGCCTGACCCGGCGCGACACGGACATCGCCGTGCGCGCCACGCGCCGCCCGCCGGCCCATCTGGTGGGCCGGCAGGTGGGGCCCATCCGCATGGCCCTGTATGCCGCACGCCAGGGCCCGGTGCAGCAACTGGCCGACGTGCACGCCGACCACGACTGGGTGGCGCCCGACGATGCGCTGCCCGAGCATCCCTCGGTGGTATGGCGCAAGCGGCACTTTCCGAAGGCGGTGGCGCGCTACCGCGTGGGCAGCATCCTCACCGTGATGGAGCTGGTGGCCCTGGGGCTGGGCGTGGGCGTGCTGCCGGTCTTCCTGGCGCAGCAGCACCCCGGCCTGGTGGCGCTGACCGGCGCACTCGAAGAGTGCGAGACCGGGCTGTGGCTGCTCACCCATCCCGAGTCGCGCCACCTGCGCCGCGTGGCCACGGTGTACAGCCACCTGGCGCACACGCTGGTGCTGGAGTGAGTGACGCGGGTCTGCCATCCTGGATTTCACCCCGCGATGCATGCGGGAAACAACCCCTTCACGCCATAAGACAGGCAACCTGGGTTTACCCTTGGACCATGCGACCCTTACCCCGCGTTTTGATCGTCGATGACGAACCCGCGATTGCAGAACTGATCTCCGTGAATTTGCGGCACAACGGGTTTTCCCCATCCTGGGTCGAGGATGGGGAGGCCGCCCAGCGGGAGTTCGAGAGCGAACTGCCGGATGTCGTGCTTCTCGACTGGATGCTGCCGGGTGACAACGGTCTGGCCCTGGCCCGCAAATGGCGCGGCGATGAACGCACGCGGCGCCTTCCCATCGTGATGCTGACGGCCCGGGGCGATGAGTCGGACAAGGTGGCGGCACTCGATGCCGGTGCCGACGACTATGTCACCAAGCCGTTTTCCACGCAGGAACTGCTGGCCCGCATCCGCGCCGTGATGCGGCGCAACCCGGCCGACCCGGCCGGCAACCAGGTGAGCACCGGAGACCTGGTCCTCCACGCGGCGACCCCTTCAAGGGCCAGCAACTGAGGCTCGGGCCAAGGGAGTTCAAGCTGCTGCACCACCTGATGGCCCATGCCGAGCGGATCCACACCCGCTCGCAACTGCTGGACTCGGTCTGGAACGACAACCCGCTCATCGAGGAGCGCAGCGTCGATGTCCATGTGAAGCGGCTGCGCGAGACCCTGGGAGAGGCCGGCGCCATGATCGAGACCGTGCGGGGCGCCGGGTACCGGCTGACGGCGCACCTGGCGCCACGGTCGCAGGCAGCTGGCTGAAGGCGGCGGCTGGCGCGGGGCCCTGAGCGCAGGCGACAGGGAGTCGGGCACGGATGCTGCATGCTGTCCGATACTCGGCAGCTGGGGAGGCCGCGGCACGCAACTGCCGGGCATCCAGCGCCCCGGGCCTTGCCGCTGCACCACCGCCACCTCTTCATCGAATTTCGAACCACTTACCATGGGCCCTGCGCCGAATGTCCTGTTCGTGTCTGCCGAGAATGCTGTCCGCAGCCAGTTGGCGGAGTCCTGCCTGCGCCACGTCGGCAAAGGCCGCTTTGGCGCATTTTCGTGCGGTGTACCGGGGCGGGCGGCGGCCACGGTGAGCCCGGTCGCGCTGGAAGTGCTGCACCGCGCGGGCATGCCCATTGCCCGCCTGGCACCCAAGGGCTGGGACCAGTTTCTGGCGCCAAGCGGAACGCGCATCGACATCATCGTGGCGCTCGATGCTGAAACCGCGCACCACCACCCACCCTGGCCCTGGCAGGCGCACAGCGCGCAGTGGGCCTACCCGCCGCTGCTGCACACCTTGGCGCCGGTGGCCAACCGGGTGCAGGAGGCAGAGCGCACGCTGCATTCGCTGCGCCACCGGATCGAGCTCGTGGTGACCCTGCACGCCAGCGGCAAGCTGCAGCGTGATGACTGGCAAGGCATTGGCGATGCGCCGCCGCCCGTTGCGCTGGAGCACGCCCCGCGGCCGGGGCCTGCATAGCCGCTACCGGGTCTGCGCGATCAACTCCCGGTCAATTCCGTTTTCCGCGCACAGCTCCGAAAGATCCTTCATGGCCGCCTCGAGGTGCCCCTGGGTGAAGGTGAGCTCCGCCACCAGCACATCGTCGCGTCCGTCCACCAGCACCCGGATGCTCCGGTCGCCATCCAGGGCGCGCCAGACGGTGATGGCACTGAGCGCATCGGTGGCCGCGCTGGCCCGGGACCTGGGAGCGCCCTGCGCGGCACGAACGAATCTGAACGATTGGGATATGTTGCGCATCTTGGTCGGCGGTCCACCAACGAGCCACGCCGCGTGGTACCAAACCCCATGCTACGCGGTGTTTTAGACGGCACCGTGTCAGACGCGAAGACATTGCGGTGCGCGTGGCGCAGGCGCACCGCAGGCTGCGCCCGGCGCGGGCGGTAGGGGCCCCTCAGTGCGGGTCGGAGCGGCGCTCGCCGAACAGCCCGGCCTGTCCTGACGGTGGACCGCTGGCGCCCAGCATCTGCACGAACTGCGCGAGCAGCGGGTCTTCAATGAAGCGGGCGGCGGACGATGCGGCCAGCAGTTGCTCCGGCAGCTGGGGCCGCGCGACGATGAAGCCCTGCACATAGTCCACGCCGATCTCGGCCAGGGTCTGTACGGTGGCCTGGTCCTCGGCCCATTCGGCAATGGTCTTCATCCCCAGGTTGCGCGCAAGGCTCACGATGGCCTCGACGATGGCCACGTTGGCCGGGTGGCGGTTCATGTTGACGATGAAGTTGCCGTCGATCTTGAGCAGGTCGGATGGCAGGTCCTTGAGGTAGGAGAACGAGGTGTAGCCCGCGCCGAAGTCGTCCAGCGCCACCTTGGCGCCGTAGGAGCGCACCTGGCTGATGAAGCGGCGCGTGTTCTCCAGGTCGTGCAGGGCCACGCTTTCGGTGATCTCCAGGCACAGCCAGCTGGCCAGGTGCGGGTGCTCGTCGAACAGGGCGAACACGTCGTCGATGAAGGCCTCGTCGTTGAGCGAGGCGCCGCTCAGGTTCAGGCATACGAACTGGGTACGCCCCAACTGGCCGTGGTGCTTATCCAGCCATTCGAACACGGTGCCCAGCACCCAGCGGTCGATGACGCCCATGCGCCCGCTGTGTTCGCCTGCGGCGATCAGCCGGGGTGTGGGCACCAGCGCGCCGCTGGCGTCGCGCATGCGCAGCAGCACTTCAAAGTTGAGCGACTCGGTCGGTGCGGTGAGCGACATGATGGGCTGCATCTCCAGGTACAGGCCTTCGATGCGCTCGTCCGACGACAGGCGCTCCACCAGCTTCATCTCGGTCTCGTGGGCGATCAGGCCGGGCGCGTCGCGCTCGTACACGGCCAGGCCCTGGTGCAGGCCGCGCTTGGCATCGCGGCAGGCATGGTCGGCGGTGGAGACCACGTCGCGGATGCTGCTGCCCTGCGCAACCTCGATCAGGCCGATGGAACCGCGCACGTGGAACGAGCGCGCGCCCACGCGGTAGGGGCTGGTGCAGATGCTGGAGACGATACCCTGGCTGATGAGCCGGGCCAGGGTGATGTGCGTGTCGGGGAAGACGATGAGGAACTCGTCGCCGCCCACGCGCCCGATCTGCATGTTGCCCGAGAGCATCTGCGAGACGCGCGCGCACACCTGCTGCAGCACTTCGTCGCCGGCGGCATGGCCGAACAGGTCGTTGATGAGCTTGAAGCGGTCCAGGTCCAGGTAGGCCAGCGCCAGCGGCTTGCCCTGGTTGCGCTGGGCCAGGGCCGATTCGAGCACCTGCTCGATGCCGCGGCGGTTGAGCACGCGCGTGAGCGCATCGTGGTGGGCCAGCACGCGCAGGTTCTCGGTGGCGCGCGATTTCTCGGTCACGTCCTGCAGCGAGCCTTCGATGCGCCCGCGCGCCAGGGTGGCGCGCACCATGTAGCGCCGGGTCAACTCCCCGTCGTCGCGCCCGCTCACGGTGAACTCGGTTTCCGTCTCGCCCTGGCCGTGCACCATCTGGTCCAGCAGCAGCCAGGCCGCGTCGCCGAACTGCGCGCGCCAGGTGCGCCCGCCGTTGTCCAGCAGGCCTGCGCCCAGCATCTCTTCGAGCGCCGGGTTGGCGCTCAGGAAGCGGCCCTGCAGATCGAGCGTGAACAGGCCGATGGGCATGGCCTCATAGGCGTGCTGCAGCTGGGCCTGCACCTCCAGGCGCTTGACGTGCTCCTGGCGCATCTGCTCGGCGATGGCCAGCGCGGCCAGCAGGCTCGAGGACAGCGCCGCCGTGACGTGGTTGACGGTGCCCACCAGCACCTTCATGCCATAGGCCGCGGCCACGATCTCGGAGAAGCTCGACATGAACGTGACCCCGAGCGATGCGGCATACCACATTGCGACACGCGAGCGGGTCTTGAACACGATGCGCACCAGGCTCACTGTCATCAGCAGCAGCCCCAGGCCGGTGGAGACCCACATCATCGGCAGGTACACGCCATAAGGCAGGAACACGGCGGCCAGCAGCAACGGGATGCAGGCCCACTGCGCGCCATGGATGAAGGGCCCCAGGCGCGAGCGGTCCAGGTCCTCCTGGAACAGGTTCTTGTACAGCGTGATGGTGAGGAGCCCGTAGACCGCCACCGTGATGGCGCGGGCCGGAAACAGCCACGGCGTGGGCACCACATGGCCCAGCCACTGCACGTCCCAGCCAGCGGAGATGGCCCCCACGCGCAGCGTGACCACCAGCCAGGCGGCAAACAGCACGTACAGCGATTGCCGGTTGATCAGCGCCGTCATGAGCACGAACATGCCCAGCACCACCAGGCCGCCTTCGAGCAGGCCCAGGTTGCGGTGGAATTCGAGCACCGAGGCCTGCAGATCGGCCTGGGCCCACCAGTCGGCCTGCAGGCGTGCGGGCCCGACGAAGGCCGCGCGGCACAGCACGCGCTCGCCGGCTCCGGCCTCGGGCAGGCCGAAGCCGGCCTTCATGGGAACCAGGCTGCCGCTGGCCTGCTCACGCGTGGCCTGGCCCAGCGACTCCAGGCTGCGGCCGTCCCAGCAAGCCATGGCCACGGCGTGGCGCGAGGGAAAGAGCACCGAAGGCGGTTGCGCCATGGACGCCGGCAGTTCCACCATGAACCACACCGGCTCCTCGGACAGGTTGGTGTCGTGGAAGGACTTGAGCGGCCGGCCGGCCAGTGCGTCCAGCGCCTGCGCCGGCGTTAGCCCGGCTGCCGCCTGGGGCAGCACGCGCATCATCAGGGTGTGGCCGCCCGCCGACAGGTAATTGCTCTGCCAGAACAGCAGCGCCCACAGGGCGATGCCGCCCATGGCAATGGGGACGATGTAGATGGACAAGGCGCGCAGCAGCCAGTCCACCAGGACTGTGCCGCGCCTTACCGCTTGCCGTGCGTGCTCCTGCAATCGCGCTGACCCCGTTGTTGCGTGTGGATGCGCGGGGCCCCCGAGGCCAAGCGCTGGACGGCGCATGGGCCACGGCCCCGCAAACAGGGGCCGTGGCCACGCGCAAACTTCCATCTTGTCATGGAACACGGGGCCTGCATTGCAAGTCTCGGCGCGTTCCCCCATTTTTGTGGAAGTTTACAAAGCAACGGGGCTCCAAAGACCCGGGCAGGTGTGGCCTTTTTGCCAACAGGTGATGAAGGGAAGTACCAGCAGCAAACTCCATCCCACCCTGACCGGGTAGGCCCGCGCACGGGCGGC
Source organism: Acidovorax sp. (assembly GCF_046339755.1). Classification (GTDB taxonomy): domain Bacteria; phylum Pseudomonadota; class Gammaproteobacteria; order Burkholderiales; family Burkholderiaceae_C; genus Acidovorax. The sequence continues at coordinate 19,859 of NZ_JBKDTZ010000252.1, forward strand.
GTCGTATTTTTGACCCGCCGGGCGAGAGGAGGGGACGGTGTGTGAAGTCAGCCGCCAGGGCGGCTTCACTTCAGGCAAACATGCGGTTGCTGGTGCACGCAGGCAGCTCCCGGCCCCGTCCGCCACCCACCATGCGGCGCGGGTTGGGCACCGCCACGGCGGTCCGGGTGGCCGGCAGGCTGCGCACCGGCACCGGTCCCATGTCGATGTCGGGGTGCCGGGTGTGGCAAAAGAAATTGAGCGCGGGGTGCTGCGCCTCGTGCCAGCGCGCCGGGCCCGTGCCGATGTCGAAGGCCATCACCCTGTGCGGCAGGTTGCCGGCATGCGCCAGCGGGATGAAGCCGCGTGCGGGGAACAGGTCTTCGAACAGCAATTGCTCATAGTGCCGGTCGATGGGCGCACGGCCCGCGGCGATGGCGTGCTCGATGCCCTGGCGCTCGCAGTACTGGAAAGCGGCCTTGATGAGCACGGTCTTGACCAGACGGCCCATGGTGCCGCCGACGATGCCCAGCCGCGTCACCTCGGCCAGGTGCAGGCCGTCCATCCAGGCCGGCAGGTCCACCGACTGCTCCACGCTCAGCGCATGCAGGCGGTTGCTCTGGATGCGCGCGGTGCCCAGCGGCGACCCATCGAGCTTGGACTCGGCCAACAGCACGACGACGCCCTCCTCGTAATCGGTGGCCTCGGGCTGCAGCAGTTGCTGCGCCAGGCCGGGCACGTGGCGCGCATAGGCCGCATGGCGGATGTGCACCGCCTTGCGCAGGTCGGCCTCGCTCTTGACCAGACGCACCCAGAAGGGCAGGCGCTCCTCCTTGGTGGCCATGCGGTTGAGTTCGTCCATGCGCGTGGGACGCAGAGCGCCACCCCGCACCCGGGCCGGCCGCGTGACAGGCAATGCCACGCCGAAGGCTCGCGACGGCAGTGGCGGGTGCGCACGCAGGGTGGGGGCTGCATTGGCAGCGGAGGACTCAAGCATGATCTGGCCTTGGTGACAAGAAAAAAATGGGCAAATTGCGACAACCCACTGTAGGTTCCGCCCCGGGTTTCTTGAGTCAGGGCCAGGATGGAAATCCTGTCTCTTTTCTTCCGACACACCTGGTGCGAAATTGCCCGACAGGCCTGTCTCCCTGGCGGGTAGTGGCGTGTCCCCTCGGGATCGATGGCAGTTGAAGGCCTTGTCAGCGGGCCGCACGCATGCATGGCAAAAGGGGCCTTGGCGCGACACCTGGCCGTGGCACCTGGGAGGCTCAAGCGCCTTGTGATGCGGGTGCACAGGGCGCAGAGGCTGTAGGCCTGTCCTACACCGGGGCGATGGGCCGTCCTATCCGGGAAGCGCGCCATGGCGCATAGATTGGGGTACGGGATACGCCACCATGGAGGACCCCATGCCCCAGCCCACTTGGAGCGCCAAGCGCGAACGCCAGTACGGCCATATCAAGGACAGCCTGGTCCAGCGCGGCAAGAGCGAGCGCACGGCCGAGCAGATCGCCGCGCGCACCGTGAACAAGGAGCGTGCGCAGCACGGCGAGGCCGAGACCGCCCACCCCAAGACCCTGAAGGACACGCCCGCGCCGGTGCGGGGCGGCCGGCGCTCGCACCAGGGCGCACAGGGCCGCACGCGCGAGCAGCTCTACGAAGATGCGAAGCGCAAGGGCATCCAGGGCCGCTCAAAGATGAACAAGGCCGAGCTGGAGAAGGCCGTAGGCCGCTGAAGCCCGCAGTGCGCTATCCCTCGAACTGGGGGTGCAACTGCCGGATACGGTTCATCGCCATGCCCGCTGCGGCCGTGCGCGATTCCACACCCAGCTTGGCGAACACGCGCTCCAGGTGCTTCTTGACCGTGGCAGGGCTGGCGCCCAGGATGTCGCCGATGTCGCGGTTGATCTTGCCCTTGACCACCCAGTACAGCACCTCGGCCTCGCGCGCGGTGAGCTTGAAAGACAGGCTCATCGACTCGATGATCTTGGCGTCGGACACCTCGCGCATCACCAGCAGCCAGTCGCCCCCGCCTTCGCTGTCACCCGCTTGCTGGTGCAGGCGGAAGGTCAGGCGCCGCGCACCCTGGTCGATGGCCAGGCGCGGCGGCTCGGCCTGGGCCTGCGCGAGCAGTTCGGCCGCATTGCCGGCCAGCACGTGGCGGCGCAGCCAGGCCTGCACGGCCTCGGGCGCCCAGGGGCTGGCTTCGCCGAAATAGGCCTGCAGCAGTTCGCGCGCCAGCGGTGTCTGCCAGACGATGCGCCCGTCCACCGCGCGCACGGTGATGCTGGCGTAGCCGAAGGCATCGAGCGCGTTGCGCGCTTCGCGCGCCTGGCTGGCTTCGGCCCGGGCCTTGCGCGCGGCGCCCAGGTGCACGCCCATGCGTGCCATCACCTCGCGCGGCTTGATGGGCTTGGTCACATAGTCCACCCCGCCCGCCTCCAGCGCCGCCACCAGGTGCTCGGTCTCGGTCAGCCCGGTCATGAAGATGATGGGGATGTGCGCGGTCTGGGGCGAGGCCTTCAGCCGCCGCGCCACCTCGAAGCCGTCCATGCCGGGCATCATGGCGTCGAGCAGCACGATGTCGGGCAGGGCCTGGGCGGCACGCTGCAGCGCGGCCTCGCCGTGCATGGCCACGAGAACGGTGTAGCCCGATTCGTCCAGCGCATCGTGCAGCACGGCCAGGTTGTCGGGCACGTCGTCGACGATGAGCACCACATCGCTGTCGCTGCGGTCCAGCGCAGCGCCGGCAGGTGCAGGCGGGTGGGATGCGGCGTTGGTGGTGGTCATGGGGGGGCTTGCTCCAGGATCTGGCCCATGGCATCGAACTGGAATTGCCGGGCCAGGCCCCGCATGGTATCGACGAAGGCGCCATGCACCGGCTGTTCACGCTCGATTTCGTCCAGGGCGTTGAGGATGCCGCGGTAGTAACCCAGCGACACGGCCTGCGACAGGGCCGCCAGCGCGCCGGGGTCAGGGTAGCTGAGCTCGCCTGCACCCTGTACAGGCACGGGCGCAGAGGCCGCGGCCTGCGGTACGGCCTCGCCCAGCCACTGCAGCGCCAGGCGCCGCTCCAGCCAGTCGAGCAGCTCGCTGTGGCGCACGGGTTTGACGATGAAGTCCTCGGGGCGGATATCGACGTCGTTGTCCAGCGCCTTGTCGAAGGCATTGGCAGAGACAATGGCGCAATGGAGTTCTGGCAGATTCATCTGCCGCACCCGCCGCAGCGTCTCCCAGCCGTCGATGCCCGGCATGGCCAGGTCCATGAAAAGGGCGTGGGGCCGGTAGCCGGTGGCCAGCAGGTCGAGCGCGTCGTGGCCGCTGGCAGCCTGGCGCAGCTCGAAGCCCAGGGGTTCGAGCAGTTGCACCAGCAGTTCGCGGTCGGCCTCCTCGTTGTCCACCACCAGAATGCGGCGGCGCTCGCCCGCATAGCCCTTGCGCACGCGCGGCGCCTGCAGGGCCGGCGCCGCGGCCTTGCCCAGGGCCTCGGCATGCACCTCGGGCAGGAAGAGCTTGACGTGGAATACCGAGCCCAGGCCGGGCTCGCTGGTCACGCTGAGCTCGCCGCCCATGAGCGCGGTGAGCATCTTGGCGATGGTCAGCCCCAGGCCCGCGCCGGGCGCTGCGGCCACGGCGGAGGCGCTGCCGCCGCGCGCGAAGGTTTCGAAGATGCGCTCGATCTCATCGGCCGTGAGGCCGGGCCCGGTGTCCTGCACGTCGATGCGCGCGATCTCGCGGGCGTAGCGCACGCGCAGGGTGACGCGCCCCTGCGCGGTGAACTTGACGGCGTTGCCCAGCAGGTTGATGAGGATCTGGCGCAGGCGCTTTTCATCGGCGCGCACCACCTCGGGAATGGTGCCCTGCACATCGAACTGGAAGGCCAGGCCCTTGGCCGCGGCCTGCAGCTCGAACAGGCTGGCCATCTCGTGCAGACCATCGGCAAAGCGCATGGGCATGACGTCCAGCGTGAGCTTGCCCGATTCGATGCGCGCGATGTCCAGCGTGCCCTCGATCAGCGACAGCAGGTGCTCGCCGCCGCGGCGGATCACGTGCACGGCCTGCTTGCGGTGCGGCGGCACGGCCGTGTCCTCGCCCCTGAGCTGGGCATAGCCCAGGATGGAGTTGAGCGGCGTGCGGATCTCGTGGCTGATGGCGCTGATGTAGCGGCTCTTGGCCTGGTTGGCCTGGTCGGCGGCGCGCTTGGCCTCTTCGGCCACCTGGCGCGCCTGCTCGGCCACGCTGCGGGCGTTCTGCAGGGCCTCGTCGGTCTGGCGGTGCAGCTCGATCTCGCGCATCAACAGACCCGTCTGGCGGTTCGACTCTTCCTGCGCCACCTGGCGGCTCTTGTGCGCCAGCACCAGCCACCAGGCCACGATGCCGGAGATGACCAGCAAGGCGAGGTAGGCCTTGAGCAGGCCTGAACGCAGGGCCACCTCGGGGGCAGCCTGCACCTCGGTGTCCGTGAGGGCCTGGCCGATGGTGTTGAGCTCCTGGTGGTACAGCAGGCCCATGACGGAGGCCAGCAGCGGCGCGATCACCAGCATGAGCAGCAGGAAATGGCCCAGCCCCGTGTCCAGGTAGCGCCAGATGGCGCGCGGGAGCACCCAGCGCAGGGCCGAGGACCACTGCACCGCCATGCTCGCGTGGGGCTTGCACAGGTCTCCGCAGCGTGCATCGAGCGTGCAGCACAGCGAGCAGATGCCGCCGCCGTAGGCGGGGCACTGGGCCATGTCGGGCGCTTCGTACTCGCGCTCGCAGATGACGCAGCGCTGTACCGAAAAGCGCGTGTAGGACCCCAGGTCGGCCGCGACCTGCCCGCTCACCGGCCCGTGCATGGGCACGGCCGGCGGCTCGGGCTGGCGCGCGATGTAGTAACGCCCCCGTGTGGCCCAGGCGATGAGCGGCGCGGTGGCAAAGGCCACGGCCATGGCGATCACGGCCGAGAAGGCCTGCGGCAGCGGGCCGAAGAAACCCAGGTGCGCGCTGATGGAGACCACCGAGGCCAGCGCCATCGATCCCACGCCCACGGGGTTGATGTCGTACAGGTGGGCGCGCTTGAACTCGATGCCCTTGGGCGACAGGCCCAGGGGCTTGTTGATGACGAGGTCGGCCACCACCGACATGATCCAGGCAATGGCGATGTTGGAGTACAGGCCCAGCACCTCGCCCATGGCGCGAAAGACATTCATCTCCATCAGCATGAAGGCGATGAGGGTGTTGAACACCACCCACACCACGCGCCCGGGGTGGCTGTGGGTGAGGCGTGAGAAGAAGTTGGACCAGGCCAGCGAGCCCGCATAGGCGTTGGTCACGTTGATCTTCATCTGCGAGACCACCACGAACAGGGCCGTGGCCGCCACCGCCCAGCCGTAGTGCGGGAACACGTACTCATAGGCCACCAGGTACATCTGGTTGGGGTCCACCGCACGGTCGGCCGGCACCATGTGGGTCAGGGCCAGATAGGCCAGCAGCGCGCCGCCCAGCATCTTGAGCACCCCGAGCACCACCCAGCCCGGCCCGCCCGCCAGCACGCCCAGCCACCAGCGCCCGCGCGTGGCCGGCGTGCTGGCGGGCATGAAGCGCAGGTAGTCGGCCTGCTCACCCATCTGCGTGATGAGCGCGATGCCCACGGTGAGTGCTGCACCAAACAAGGGCAACTGGAATGCAGCGCCCCGCCCGGACTCACCACCGTAGTGCGAAATACCCGCAAATGCACCAGGATCGTGCATCACCACGTAAGCAAAGGGCACAACCAGCATCACCAGCCACAAGGGTTGGCTCCAGACCTGCAGCCGGCTGATGGCCGACACGCCGTGCGTGACCAGCGGGATCACCACGATGGCGCAGATCAGGTAGCCCCAGGTGGGCGGTATGTCCAGCGCCAGCTCCAGCGCATAGGCCATGACGGCCGCTTCCAGCGCGAAGAAGATGAAGGTGAAGGAGGCGTAGATCAGCGAGGTGAGCGTGGAGCCGATGTAGCCGAAACCCGCGCCGCGCGTGAGCAGGTCCATGTCCACCCCGTAGCGCGCGGCATACACGCTGATGGGCAGGCCCGCCAGGAAGATGATGAGCCCGGTGGCCACGATGGCCCAGAAGGCGTTGATGAAACCGTACTGCACCAGCAGCGTGGCGCCCACGGCCTCCAGGATCAGGAACGAGGCGGCGCCGAAGGCCGTGTTGGCCACGCGCCATTCGGACCACTTGCGAAAGCGCTGGGGCGTGTAGCGCAGCGCATAGTCTTCCATGGTCTCCGTGGCCACCCAGCTGTTGTAGTCGCGCCGGACCTTGACGACCTGCTGCGGGGCCTGGGCGTCCGCGCCCATGTCCTGGCCCGCACCGCCCTGTGCATGGGCGCCCGCGTCGGGCGGGGCGATGGCGGCGGTGGTGGGGGGCATGGGCGTCGGGGGGCGGGGCGGCAGTCCCCGAGGTGGTGCAGTTTCCATGCCACGGCCGGAGGATGGATGCGCCAATCGACGTATGGCCGGCACGCTGCTTGCTCACTATGATGGTGCAGACCAGGGCCGCCCCGCGCCTGCGCGCGGCACCAGGACGCCCTCCCCGATCACCTCATCGCCAAGACCATGGAACTCACCCCCCGCGAAAAAGACAAGCTGCTGATCTTCACGGCGGCCCTGCTGGCCGAGCGCCGCAAGGCCCGGGGCCTGAAACTCAACTACCCCGAGGCCATGGCCCTGATCAGCGCGGCCGTGATGGAAGGCGCGCGCGACGGCAAGACCGTGGCCCAGCTCATGAGCGAGGGGCGCACCGTGCTCACGCGCGCCGATGTGATGGAGGGCATCCCCGAGATGATTCCCGACATCCAGGTCGAAGCCACCTTTCCCGATGGCACCAAGCTCGTGACCGTCCACCAACCCATCTTGTAGAGGCGGAAAGCACCTTGTTCATGCCCGCTCACCACGCCAGAACCCACCTGCTCGTCGTTGCAAATGCTCGCCATAGCCCGAGCTATGGCTGTGCTTTGCGCCTAGAGCAGACGGGTTCTGACGCGTTGCTCGGCCACGACCAAGATACTTTCAGCCTCTAAGTTTTTTCCCGGAGACTTTCCCCATGCGCGCATCCCGCACCCTTGCCTTCCTCGCCCTGGCCACGCTGGCCGCGGCCGCCAGCGCCCACACCGACGGCGTGGCGCACTCGCACCATGATTTCTTCAGCGGCCTGACCCACCCCCTGTTCGGCCTGGACCACCTGGCCGCCATGGTGGCCGTGGGCCTGTGGAGCGCCCTGTCGGCACGCCGTGCCGGGCCCGAGCTGCTGTGGGGCCCGGTGGGCTTTGCCAGCCTGCTGCTGGTGGGCGCCGTGATGGGCATGCAGGGCGTGGCCGTGCCGGCTGTGGAGCCGATGATCGCCGCGTCGCTGCTGGCCACCGGCCTGCTGGTGGTGTCGCGCCTGCGCGTACCGGGCATCGTGGCCGCGCTGGGCGTGGGCGTGTTCGCGCTGTTCCATGGCCTGGCCCACGGCTACGAACTGGCCGGCAGCGACAGCGCCTGGCAGACCCTGGCCGGCATGCTGTGCGCCACGGTGCTGCTGCACTGTGCGGGTCTGGCCGCGGGCTGGGCGCTGCGCCACCGTACGGTGTGGCTGACCCGCGCGGCCGGTGCCGGCGTGGCCGCCCTGGGCGGCGCCATGCTCATGCAGTTGGCATAGAACCACCTCTGAAAAGGACACGCCACCATGATCCCAGGCGAACTATTGATCGATGCGGGCGAGCATGCCCTGAACCCCGGGCGCCGCACGCTGACGCTGGTGGTGCGCAATACGGCGGACCGGCCCATCCAGGTGGGCTCGCACTACCACTTTGCCGAGACCAACGGCGCCCTGGGCTTTGACCGCGAGGCCGCGCGCGGCATGCGGCTGCACAACGCCTCGGGTACGGCCGTGCGCTTCGAGCCCGGGCAGGAGCGCACCGTGGAGCTGGTGGACTATGCGGGCGACCGCACGGTCTACGGCTTTCGCGGCCTGGTGCAGGGCGCGCTGTGATGCTGGCCCCTGCCCTTTTCACCCACATTCTTTCCCGCCCCGCGCCGGGCAGCAGCAAAAGGTCTTGAACCATGGCAACCATTGGACGACGCGCCTATGCGGAGATGTTCGGCCCCACCGTTGGCGACCGCGTGCGCTTGGCGGACACCGGCCTGATCGCCGAGGTGGAGGCCGACTACACCCTGCGCGCCGGCGGCTACGGTGAAGAGGTGAAGTTCGGCGGCGGCAAGACCATCCGCGACGGCATGGCGCAAAGCCAGCGCACGCGCGATGCGGGCGCCGTGGACACGGTGCTGACCAATGCCCTGGTCATCGACCACTCGGGCATCTACAAGGCCGACATCGGCCTCAAGGGCGGGCGCATCGTGGCCATCGGCAAGGCCGGCAACCCCGATACGCAGAGCGGCGTGGACATCATCATCGGCGCGGGCACCGAGGTCATCAGCTGCGAGGGCAACATCGTCACCGCGGGTGGCATCGACAGCCACATCCACTTCATCTGCCCGCAGCAGATCGAGGAGGCCCTGGCCTCGGGGGTGACGCGCACGCCGGGCCGCCCCACGGGCACGGCCACGCCCATGGCGGCCACAGCCACGACCATGACCACGGGCATTCGCACGATGAC
>NZ_JBKDTZ010000253.1:0-21636 GCF_046339755.1 Acidovorax sp.
GCGCGGTGGGCAGCGCGTTTGCCGCATTGGCCAAGGCGCGCGGCTGCCGTGCGGTGGGTATTGCCGGTGGCGCCGACAAGTGCAAGTACGCTGTGGAAGAACTGGGCTTTGACGCCTGCATCGATTACAAGGAACACAGCGACGTGAAGGCCATGTCCAAGGCGCTGAAGGAAGCCTGTCCGAACGGTATCGACGGCTATTTCGAGAACGTGGGCGGCTGGATCATGGACGCCGTGATGCTGCGCATGAATGCCTTCAGCCGCGTGGCCCTGTGCGGCATGATCGCCGGCTACGATGGCCAGCCCCTGCCCATGGCCAACCCCGCGTTGATGCTGATCAACCGCATGAAGATCGAAGGCTTCATCGTCAGCGAGCACATGGAAGTCTGGCCCGATGCGCTGAAGGAGCTGGGCACCCTGGTGGGCACCGGCAAGCTGCGCCCGCGCGAGACCGTTGCAGAGGGCATCGCCGCCGCGCCCGAGGCCTTCCTGGGCCTGCTCAAGGGCAAGAACTTCGGCAAGCAACTGGTCAAACTGATCTGAAGGATTGCACCTGCACATGGCGTCGATGAACCTGCACTGGAAATGGGCCCGCTTCGATGATCTCGGCGTGCATGCCCTGCACGACGCCCTGGCCCTGCGCTGCAAGGTCTTCATCCTGGAGCAGGGCCCCTACCAGGATCCGGACGGGGCCGACAAGCAGTCCTGGCACCTGCTGGGCTACGATGGCGCTGGTGCGCTGCAGGCCTGCCTGCGCGTGGTGGACCCGGGCGTGAACTACCCCGAGCCGTCCATCGGCCGTGTGGTGACCGCCAAGGAGGCCCGCGGCGGCGGCACAGGGCGCCTCTTGATGCAGGAGGGCCTGGAACGCTGCCGCCAAGTGTGGCCGGGCCGCAGTGTGCGCATCAGCGCCCAGGCGCACCTGCAGCGCTTTTACGGCAGCCTGGGTTTCGTGGCGGTGTCGGACGAGTACCTCGAGGACGACATCCCCCATATCGAAATGCTGTGGAGTTCCCCACCATGACCGCTCTGTCCGCGACCGTCTCCGCCACGCACACCGTCTTCAACCAGAGCACGCCGCTGGCGGATGTGAACCTGTTCACTTCCAACCGGCCGCTGCAGGATGCGGTGCACCTGCACGCGCCCGCGCTGGACCGCCGCGCACTCACGGCATTGGGCGCCGAGATGGGCTCGGCAGAGATGCTGGAGCATGCGCGCCTGGCCAACACCCACAAGCCGGTGCTGCACACCCACGACCGTGTGGGCCGCCGCACCGATGCGGTGGAGTTCCACCCCAGCTACCACGCACTCATTGGCGCCGCCCTGCGCCACGGCCTGCATGCCACGCCCTGGTCGCGCACGGATGCCGGGGCCGCCCATGCGCACCTGGAGCGCGCGGCCGGCTTCATGCTCTTCACCGAGACCGAGCCCTCGGTGCTCTGTCCGGTTTCCATGAGCTATGCCGTGACCCCGGCGCTGCGCGGCAACGCGGCTGTGTGGACCGATTGGAGCGCTGGCCTGGCCAGCACACGCTACGACCCGCGCCTGGCGCTGTTCTCGCAGAAGTCCGCGCTCACCATGGGCATGGGCATGACCGAGAAGCAGGGCGGCTCGGACGTGCGCGCCAACACCACGCAGGCTGTGGCGGACGGCAACGATGCCTGGGGTGCGCGCTACCGGCTCACGGGCCACAAATGGTTCTTCTCGGCCCCCATGTGCGATGCCTTCCTGGTGCTGGCCCAGGCGCCGGGCGGGCTCACCTGCTTCTTCCTGCCGCGGGTACTGCCAGGAGAGGGCGAAAACGGCAGCCTCAACGCCATCCGCGTACAGCGCCTCAAGGACAAGCTGGGCAACCATGCCAACGCCAGTTCCGAGGTCGAGTTCACCGAGGCCCTGGCCTGGCGCGTGGGCGACGAGGGGCGCGGCGTGGCCCAGATCCTGGAGATGGGCACCATGACGCGGCTCGATTGCGCGCTGGGCACCAGCGGCCTCATGCGGCAGGCGCTGTCGCTGGCGCTGCACCACACGCGCCAGCGCATGGCCTTTGGCAAGAAGCTCATCGACCAGCCGCTGATGCGCAATGTGCTGGCCGACCTGGCGCTGGAGAGCGAGGCCGCCACGGCCTTGGCGATCCGCCTGGCCAGCGCCTTCGACAGGAAGGACAGCGACGCGCACGAAGCCGTGATGGCCCGCCTGCTCACGCCCGTGGCCAAGTTCTGGGTCTGCAAGCGCGGCAGCGTGTTTGCGCAGGAGACCATGGAATGCCTGGGCGGCAACGGCTATGTGGAAGAGGGCGGCGAAGGCACCATGGCGCGCATCTACCGCGAGATGCCGCTCAACTCCATCTGGGAAGGCGCGGGCAACATCATGGCGCTGGACCTGCTGCGCGCCGTGCGCCGCGCCGACACGGCGGCTGCGCTGGCCGACGAACTGGCCCCCGCTCGTGGCGCCCACCCTGCGCTGGACCGCATGGCCAGCGCATTGCCCTTGCGCGTGGATGCCATGACCACCGAAGCCGAGGGCCGGCGCCTGGCGCAGGACGTGGCCCTGGCCGTACAGGCCGCGCTGCTGTACAAGAGTGCCCCGGCCAGCGTGTTCGGTGCCTTCTGCGATGCGCGCCTGGGTGGCGACTGGGGCTACAGCTTCGGTACGCTGGGCGCCGGTGTGGATTTCGACGCGCTGCTGGAGCGCGCGCTGCCTGCCTGAGTCCCGCGACGTACAAGAAACCGGAGATCCCCGATGACCACCTCCCTGATCCTGCACCATTACCCTTCGTCCCCGTTCTCGGAAAAGATCCGCCTGGCCCTGGGCTACAAGCAACTGGCCTGGAAGTCCGTGGTCATCCCCAGCATTGCGCCCAAACCCGATGTGGTGGCCCTCACGGGCGGCTACCGCAAGACGCCGTTCCTGCAGATCGGTGCCGACATCTACTGCGACTCGGCCCTGATCTGCGACGTGCTGGAGCATGAACAGCCCGAGCCTGTGCTCTACCCGCCGCACCTGAAAGGCGTGGCGCGCGTGTTCGCGCAGTGGGCCGACACCACGCTGTTCTGGGCGGCCATGGCCTACAACCTGCAGCCCAAGGGCGCGGCGGCCATGTTCGCGAACCTGCCGCCCGCCGTGGCCCAGGCCTTTGGCGAGGATCGCCGCGAGATGAGCGCCGGCATGCAGCGCCTGCGCCCGGCCGATGCCACGGCAGCCTACCGCTCCTACCTGCGCCGCATCGCGCACATGGCCGAGGAGCATGACTTCCTGTTCGGCGCCGAGCCCTGCCTGGCCGATTTTGCCGCCTACCACCCGCTGTGGTTCACGCGCCAGTGCGTGCCGGTGATGGCCGACATCTTCAACGCCACGCCGGCGCTGCTCGAATGGATGGACCGCGTGGCCGCCCTGGGCCATGGCCGCATGGAAAAGCTCAGCGCCGAGGACGCCATCACCGTTGCCGCGGGGCTGGACCCGCTGCCGCTGGCCGACGATGTGTTCCAGGACGAGCACGGCATCCCGCTGGGTAGCCCGGTGACGATAGCCGCCGAGAGCTTTGGCACCGAACCCACCGAAGGCGAGCTGATCGCCGCCACGCGCACGCGCTACACCCTGCGCCGCACCGACCCGCGCGCAGGCACGGTGCACGTGCATTTCCCCCGTATTGGCTACACCTTGCGCAAGGCAGAGAAAGCAAGCACATGATCGACGATTTCAAGGGCAAGACGGCCGTACTCACCGGTGCAGGCTCAGGCTTCGGTCTCGAATGCGCGCGCATCGGCGCGCGCCTGGGCATGAGCCTGGTGCTGGTGGACGTGCAGCAGGACGCGCTCGACGCCGCAACCGCCGAGGCGCAGGCAGCAGGCGCCCAGGTGCTGGCGCGCAAGGTGGATGTATCCAGTGCCGCGCAGATGGAGCAGCTCGCGGTGGATGTGGAGCAGCGCTTCGGTGCACCGCACCTGGTGTTCAACAACGCCGGTGTGGGCGCGGGCGGCCTGGTCTGGGAAAACTCCGTCAAGGACTGGGAATGGGTGCTGGGTGTGAACCTCTGGGGCGTGATCCACGGTGTGCGCCTGTTCACACCCATGATGCTCGCCGCCGCCAAGAAGGGCCCGGCCTGGCGCGGCCACATCGTCAACACGGCCAGCATGGCCGGCCTGCTCGATGCGCCCAACATGGGCGTCTACAACGTGAGCAAGCACGCCGTGGTGAGCCTGTCCGAAACCCTTTACCAGGACCTCGCCCTGGTGACCGACCAGGTCAGCGCCAGCGTGCTGTGCCCCTTCTTCGTGCCCACGGGCATCAGCCAGAGCCACCGCAACCGCCCGGGCGACCTGCCGGCCGAAAAGCCCACGCGCAGCCAGCTCATCGGCCAGGCCATGACCGACAAGGCCGTGGGCAGCGGCAAGGTGACGGCGGCCGAGGTGGCGCAGAAGGTGTTCGATGCGGCCGCAGAGCGCCAGTTCTATATCTACAGCCACCCCAAGGCGATTGCCTCGGTGCAGACGCGCATGGAAGACATCATGCTCATGCGCAATCCCACCGATCCGTTCGCGGGCAAGCCCGAGATCGGCGCCCAGCTCAAGGCCGCACTGCGTGCAGACTGAAAAGCGCGGGCCGTCGGCCGCCCAGGGCTTTGCGCTGTTCGCCACGTCGGTGGGGCACTGCGGCATCGCCTGGGATGGAGCTGTGCTGATGGGCGTGCAACTGCCCGAGGATGCGGGGGAGGAACACACCCGCGCGCGCATGCAGCAGCGCTTTCCGGGCGCACCCGAGTCGCCCATGCCGCCCCAGGTGGCCGCCTGGGCGGCCCGCGTGGTGGCCCTGCTCGCGGGTGCGCACGACGATCTGCTCGATGTGCCGCTGGCCACCGAGGGCGTGCCGCCCTTCAATGCCCGCGTCTACGAATTGGCCCGGCGCATACCGCCCGGCAAGACCATGACCTATGGCGAGATGGCCGCCGCCCTGGGCGAGCCCGGTGCCGCGCGCGCCGTGGGCCAGGCGCTGGGGCATAACCCGTTTGCACCGGTGGTGCCGTGCCACCGCATCCTGGCCGCAGGCGGCAAGACGGGCGGCTTCTCGGCCGGCGGCGGGGCGGCCACCAAGATGCGCATGCTGGAGATCGAGGGCGCTTTCGCCCACGACACGCTGGCGCTGTTTGCGCCCAGGGATTAACCGCGCTTTTTCAGCAGTGCAGAGCCCCCGCTGGCCATGGCCAGGTCGTGCGTGGTGTTCAGCAGCGCAGGGCCCAGGGCCTGCATGCGCCCGGGCGTCAGGCGCACCAGCGGGCCGGCGATCGTCACCACCCCCAGCACCGTGCCGTTGCCCCGGCGGATGGGCGCGGCCATGGCCGTCATGGCCGGGGCGAAGACTTCCACGATGGTGCTGAAGCCCTGCTGCCGCGCCGTGCGCAGGTAGGCCAGCAGTTCCTTGACCGTGGTGGGGGCGTTCGGGCCATAGTCCTCGGGCTTGCCGAAACCCTGGCGTGCCACCAGGGCCAGGGCCTCCTCGTCGCTCATGGTGGACAGCCAGGCATGGCCGGCCGAACTGCACGAGAGATTGACCGACAGGCCCATGTCGGGATCGTAGCGCAGGCCGCGCACGGCGCCCTGGGCCTTGGCCACGAAGGTCAGTTCGTCCCCGTTCACCACGGCCAGCCGCACCAGCTCGCCGGATTCGACCGCGAGGCGGTCGAGCAGGGGCTGGGCGATGTCCACCACGCCCGTGGCGCTCAGGTGCGACAGGCCCAGTGACACCAGCTTGATGGTGAGCGTGTAGTTGCCCTGGCTGTGGTCCTGGCGCACATAGCCGCAGCGCACCAGCTCGGCCAGCAGGCGGTGCGTGGCGCTCAGCGGCATGTCCAGTTCGGACGCCAGGCTCGACAGGGCCTTGCCCTCGGGGTGCGGGGCCAGGTGCTCCAGCACTTTGAAGCTGCGTTCGAGGATGCTGCTCATGGCGGGTTCTTTCTATCTTTCCCGGCAATGTACCAAAAATTGTTAAAGGGTTTCTACTATGGAAAGAGTTTCCACTTTTTAATTACGATCTCTTCCCATGGCGCAACCGGTGTTCCGGATGCATGTCCCTGGTCCGACTTTTGATGGAGATCCTCCCGTGAGAAAAACTGCCTGCCTCCTGGCCGCCGCCGGCCTGTCCCTGCTGATGACCGCGCTGCCCGCTGCCGCGCAGCAGGAGCGTGTGATCCGCTTCGGCCACCTGAACAACGCCGACCACCCGGTGAGCTTTGGCGTCAAGCGCTTTGGCGAGCTGCTGGCGGCCAAGAGCGGTGGCAAGCTCAAGGTGCAGGAGTTCCCGGCCTCGCAGCTGGGCAATGAGCTGCAGCAGCAGTCGGCCCTGCAGGGCGGGGTGCAGCAGATGTCGGCGCCGGCCACGACCTCGCTGGCCGGCATCGTCAAGGAATTCGGGCTGGTGGACTTTCCGTTCGCCGTGGCCAACTTCGCCCAGGCCGATGCACTGCTCGACGGCCCGCTGGGCCAGGCGCTGATCGCCAAGCTGCCCGAGAAGGGCCTGGTGGCCCTGGGCTACTGGGACCTGGGCTTTCGCAACGTGACCAACAGCAAGCGCGCCATCACCAAGGCCGATGACTTCGACGGCCTCAAGCTGCGCGTGATCCCCAACCCGGTGTTCCTGGAGACCTTCAAGGCCTTCAAGGCCAACCCCGTGCCCATGCCGTTCGCCGAGCTGTATGGCGCGCTCGAATCCAAGGCCGTGGACGGCCAGGAGAACCCCTACGCCGTGATCCTGTCGAACAAGATGTTCGAGGTGCAGAAGTACGTGAGCGCCACCAACCACGTGTATGCCGCCAACATCGTTCTCGTGAGCAAGAAGTTCTGGGACCAGCTGTCTCCCGCCGAGCAGAAGATGATGCACGAGGCCGCCGACGAAACGCGCGGCTACCAGCGCCAGGTCAGCCGCGCCGCTGCGCAGAAGGCCGTGGGCGACCTGCAGGCCAAGGGCATGGCCTACAACGAGATCGCCCCGGCCGAGCTGGCCCGCATGCAACAGATCGCCAAGCCCGTGAGCGACAAGTTCGCCGCGACCTATGACCAAGCCATCGTCAAGCTCTACAACGACGAACTCGCACGCATCCGCAAATAAGTCCCACGGTTTCGCACCACCATGAAAATCCTTGTCCTCCACGGCCCCAACCTGAACCTGTTCGGCCGCCGCGAATCCCACATCTACGGCACCACCACGCTGGCGCAGATCAACGAGCGGCTGCAGACGCTGGCTGGCGAACTCGGTGTCGAGCTGGACATCCTGCAGTCCAACCACGAGGGCGTGCTGATCGACTTCCTGCACGCCAATATCGACGCCGCTCAGGGCGCGCTGGTGAACCCCGCAGGCCTCACGCAGCATGGCGTGCCGCTGCACGATGCGATCAAGGCCATGCCCTTCCCGGTGATCGAGGTGCACATGTCCAACATCGCCGCGCGCGAGGCCTGGCGTGCGCACTCCATCATCTCGCCGGCCGTCAAGGCCACGGTGCAGGGCTTCGGCCCGCACTCCTACCTGGCGGCGCTGCGCTCGCTGGTGGAAAGCCTGCGCGAAGCTGCCGCGAAGTAAGGTCTGGGTGCGGTTTTTCCCTTCTGCAATTTCCCATCACAAGAGAACTACATGAATAGATGGATAGACCGCGCCTGCCGTGGCCTGGAGGCAGTGATCGCCGCCATGCTGGCGCTGATGGTGGTGCTGGTGTTCGGCAACGTGGTGCTGCGCTATGGCTTCAATTCCGGCATCACCGTGTCGGAGGAAGTGTCGCGCTGGCTCTTCATCTGGATGACCTTCCTGGGTGCCATCGTCGCGCTGCGCGAGCAAGGCCACAGGGGTGTGGACATGGTCGTGCATCTCCTTCCGGCGGCGGGCAAGAAGGCCTGCCTGGCCCTTGGGCACGGGGTGATGCTCTATATCGTCTGGCTGCTGTTCCAGGGCAGCCTGGCGCAGGCGCGCATCAACTGGGATGTGACGGCGCCGACCACGGGGGCTTCGATGGCCATCGTCTATGCGGCGGGCCTGGTGTTCGCGGTGTGCGCGGCGCTGATCCTGGCCATCGACCTGTACCGCCTGCTCAGCGGCCAGATCGCCGATGAGGACCTGGTGATGGTGCAGGAATCGGAAGAAGCGGTGCAGTTGCAGCAGATCCTGGGCAACGCTGGTGCCGATGCGTCCCGTGGCAAGGAGGGCGCGCGATGACCATCTTCGTCTTTGTCGGTTCGCTGCTGCTGGCCATGGCCATGGGCATACCGATCGCGTTTTCGCTGCTGGCCAGCGGCGTGGCGCTGATGTGGCACCTGGACCTGTTCGACGCGCAGCTCCTGGCGCAGAACCTGATCGGCGGGGCCGACAGCTTTCCGCTGCTGGCCGTGCCCTTCTTCATGCTGGCCGGCGAGATCATGAACGTGGGCGGCCTGTCGCGCCGCATCGTGGACTTCGCGCTGGCCCTGGTGGGCCATGTGAAGGGCGGGCTGGGCTATGTGACCATCATGGCCGGCTGCCTGCTGTCGGCCCTGTCGGGTTCGGCCGTGGCCGATGCGGCGGCGCTCACCGCGCTGCTGCTGCCCAAGATGGTCAAGGCCGGGCACGACAAGCCGCGTGCCGGCGGGCTGATCGCGGCCACCGGCGTCATCGGCCCGGTGATCCCGCCGAGCATCGGCCTGGTCATCTTCGGGGTGGCGGCCAATGTGTCGATCTCCAAGCTGTTCCTCGCGGCCATCGTGCCGGGCATCCTGATCGGCGCCGCGCTGTGGCTGACCTGGGCCTTCCTGGTGCGGCGCGAGAAGATCGTGCCGCCACCGCGCAAGTCGGCTGCCGAGATCTTCACGGCCCTGCGCAAGGCGCTGTGGGCGCTGATGCTGCCGGTGATCATCCTCGTGGGCCTGCGCATGGGGGTGTTCACCCCCACCGAAGCGGCCGTGGTGGCTGCGGTGTACGCACTCTTCGTCTCGGCGGTGATCTACCGCGAGATCAGTTGGCGCGACCTCTACGGCATCTTCGTGGCCGCCGCCAAGACCAGCGCCATCGTGATGTTCCTGATCGCCGCGGCCATGGTCAGCGCCTGGCTCATCACCGTAGCGGATCTGCCGTCCAAGGTGGTGGGGCTGCTGCAGCCCTTCATGGACAACAAGATCCTGCTGATGGCGGCCATCATGGTGCTGGTGATGGCCGTGGGCACTGCCATGGACATGACACCCACCATCCTGATCCTCACCCCCGTGCTGATGCCGGTGGTGAACGCCGCAGGCATCGATCCGGTCTACTTCGGCGTGATGTTCATCATCAACAACTCCATCGGCCTCGTGACGCCGCCCGTGGGCACGGTGCTCAATGTAGTGGCGGGGGTGGGCAAGATGTCAATGGACGACGTGACCAAGGGTGTGGTGCCCTTCATGATCGCGGAGTTCGCCATCATGTTCCTGATGGTGATCTTCCCCTGGCTGGTGACCTGGCCGGCCAAGCTGTTCCACGGGTAGTGCGCGGTCGGGCTTGCGGGTGCCGGCCTCGGTCAGTCTCGTCTTCGATCACGACGGCGACGGAGGCCGGGCTGGCCATGCAGGTGCGTCTTTTTGGGGGGGGAGGGGAGGCCTGCGGGCATCGGCGCCCGGCGGTTCATGCTCTATTGATCGGTATAGGTACGGACCAGGCGGAAGTGCAGCTTGCTGTACTTCGCTGCGTCGGAGCGGATGTCACCGGTCTCCAGGTCCACGGCAAAGCGCTGGTTCACGCGTGTGGAGTCCAGGCTTTCACCGCCTTGCCCCTGGCGCTGGGCGCGCTCCACATTGCCATAGTTGTAGTGGTTGCCCGCCAGGCCGCCCTGCACATTGGTGTTGGAGGCCCAGTGCCAGCCCGAGGGGGCGGCCGGGAACAGCCGGGCATCGAGCCCGGGCGTGCTGGCCGACTTGTCGACCAGGCGGCGCAGTTCGGCGGCGCGCGGCAGGCGCCAGGGCAGGTTCTCGGCCTTCCAGCGCGCCTGGGCATGGGCCAGGGCCTGGGCATAGTCCAGCTCCAGCGGCGTGCCGGTGCAGGTCTTTCCATTCCATTGCATGCCTTCCACGCAGCGCGGCCAGGCCAGCCTGGCGCGGGTGTCCACCACCAGGCTGCCGTCGGGCGAGAGCGCCAGGGCCACTGCGGGCTCGGTAGTCGCCTGCGCCCGGACCGCCATGTGGGCCGCGAGGCAGGCAAGGGCCAGCGCCAGGCTGCGGGTGGGGAAAAAGTGCGTCATACAGCCCGATGTTCGCACGAAGTGCGCACGCTGCCTGCGGTCAGGGGTGCTACAGTGCGTCGCGCCCTTGCGGCCTGTGCGGCCGGCGCTCTCATTTTTCATCATCCAGGCTGCCCTGACGAGGAACCCGTACCGATGCGACCGGACCGCCAGCCGCTCATCCGCCAGTTGTTCGACGACTACATCGCGCTGTACTCCACGCGCGATGAGCGCCTGATCGCGCGCCTGAGCACCCAGTTCAGCGGCTATGCCAGCCGCAGTGACCGCCTGGTGCACACCCGCAGCGAGTGGGTGGGCGCCATCCTGCAGGACTTTGCGCTGGTGCCGCAGCACATGCGCATCGAGGTGCTGGACCTGTGCCTGCAGGACCTGGCCGAGGACGTGGTCTCGGCCACGGCGCTGGTGCATGTGCGTGGCCCCGATGACGGCGAGACGCCGGCCGGCCAGGTGCCGGTGGCGCGTCTGGTGCTGGTGTTCCGCCTCGAAGGCACGGACTGGAAGATCGTGCACAGCGGCACCTCGGTGCCTTCGGGACCCCTGCCGCAGGCCAGCGCCTCGGCGGCCATGGCGCGCCTGCAGTCCGAGCACCGCATGCTCCAGGCCCAACTGCAGGAGAGCACGCGTGCTTTGGCCGAGGCGCAGCAGCGCATCGACGCCATGGACCGCACCGACAGCCTCACCGGCCTGGGCAACCGGCGCCAGTTCGACCATGTGCTGCAGCAGGCCTGGGAGCGCGCCCAGCGGGCTGCCACGCCGCTGGCCCTGGTGCTGCTGGAAGTGGATGCGCTGCGCCACTTCATGGACCGCCATGGCCACCTGGCGGGAGATGCCTGCCTGAAGACCATCGCCCTCACGCTCACCCAACTGGTGCAGGAGCGCCCCGGCAGCCTGGTGGCCCGGTTTGCGGGCGATGCCTTTGCCCTGCTGCTGCCGGGCGCCAGCGCCGATGAGGCGCATGTCCTTGCCGAAGCGGCCGTGGTGGCCGTGCGCACGCTGGCGTTGCCGCACGAAGGCTCGGCCCTGGGCCGGGTCAGCATGGGCGGTGGCGTGGCGCAAGTGGCTCCGGTGCGCGACCAGCGCCACGACGAACTGGTGCGCGCTGCCAGTGCGGCCCTGGCCCGTGCACGGCAGGCCGGTGGCAACCGCGTAGAGCCGCAGCACGACTGACTCCGGGCCTGCCTACCCTGAAAGCGGCTCCGACGGTAGTAAAGGGTCTTTACAAAAAGCCGCGACAATGGCGGCCATGCATTCTTCCGGTTTCTTCAAGATGGCCCTGGTGTTGGGCCTGCTCTCGGCCATTGGCCCATTCGCGATCGACATGTACCTGCCTGCGCTGCCCGAGATCGGGGCCAGCCTGGGTGCCTCGGTGGGCGCCGTGCAGTGGAGCCTCACGGCCTTCTTCCTATCGCTGGGGGCGGGCCAGTTGCTCTATGGCCCGGTGTCGGACATGGTGGGCCGCAAGCCGCCGATGTACTTTGGCCTGGCGCTGTTCACCTTGGCCAGCGTGGGCTGCGCCCTGGCCACCGACATCGAGACCCTGGTGGCGCTGCGCTTCGTGCAGGGCCTGGGCGCGGCGGCGGGCATGGCGATCCCGCGTGCCGTGGTGCGCGACCTGCATACGGGCACCGATGCGGCGCGGCTGATGTCGCTGCTGATGCTGGTGTTCAGCGTCTCGCCCATCCTGGCGCCGCTGGCGGGCAGCGGTGTGATCGCGCTGGCCGGCTGGCGTGGCGTGTTCTGGGCCGTGGCGATTGCCGCCGTGGCAGGCCTGGCGCTGGTGTATGCCAGCCTGGGTGAGACCCGGCCGGCCGAGGACCGGGTGGAGAGCAGCCTGGGCGGCGCCCTGCGCGCCTATGGCCTGCTGCTGCGCGACTGGCATTACCTGGGCCTGGTATTCATCGGCGGCTGCGCCATGGCGGGCTTTTTCGTCTACCTGGCGGGCTCGCCCTTCGTGCTGATCAACCACTATGGCCTCACGCCGACGCAGTACAGCCTGGCGTTCTCGGTCAACGCGGCGGCCTTCATCGGCACTTCGCAGTTCACGGCGGCGCTGGGCGAGCGCTTTGGCCTGGTCCGCTTGGTCAAGGTGGCGGCCACGGGCTCGGGCATGGTCATGGTGGCCATGCTGTCCTACTACCTGCTGGGTGGTGACCAGCTCGCGGTGCTGATCGGCCTGTATTTCGTGGCCAGTGCGCTCATGGGGCTCGTGATCCCGACCACCTCGGTGCTGGCACTGGAAAAGCACGGTGCCATTGCGGGCACGGCCTCGGCGCTGCTGGGCACGCTGCAGATGCTGACCGGTGCGGCGGCCATGGGCATCGTGGGCCTGTTTGCCAACGGAAGGCCGCTGCCCATGGTGGTGGGCATGGCCACGGGCGCCCTGGTGGGCGTGGCGCTGGCCTGGATCACGCTGGCGGGGCACGGCGACCCGGTGCCGGCTGCGGCCAAGGCCTGATCACCCCTTTCGGGGCGTTGGCGGCTGTGCGGCCACCCGCTCGGCCAGGGTGCGGATGGTGCGGGGCGCCGAGCCCTCGGCATGGTTGCTGATGCAGACGTAGGCGTTCTGGCCCGCGCCGGTCACGCCGGTGATCAGGCGCGCCAGCGCCTCATGGTTCTCCGGATCGGGGTGGTGCACCCTGTCGAAGGGCTCGTAGAGCTTTTCCGCCTCTTCGTAGCCATAGGGGCCGTGCACGGTGTTGAGCATCCAGCGGCAGACCAGGGGGCCGGGCCACAGCGCGCGCAGCATGGGCAACTGCTCGGCCAGCGGCGGCATCTTGGGGTGCAGGTCGATGCAGTAGGTGGCGCCGGCCTCGCGCAGCACGGCGGCGAAGTCGGGGCCTATCCAGTGCTCGCGCACCCATTCGGGGTCGCGCACCTCCACGGCCAGGATGCCGTCGGGCGCGATGGGCGCCACTTTGGGCTGGGCCAGCAGCAGGGCGCGCAGGCGCTGCAGCACCTCGGGCAGGCGGTCGAGCTGGTCCATGGGCAGGGGGCTGAGCTGGAACACCAGCGCCCCCACCTTGTGGCCCAGGCCCTGCAGCGCAGGTTCGACGAACTCGGTGCGCGCCTGGTCGGCATCGAGGAAGGCGGGGTTGGGCTCGCGCCCCCGGCCGTCCTCGCTGCGCACCAGGGCGTCGGTCACCAGGCTCGGGGCCTTGACCACGAACCGGAAGTCGTCGGGCACCTGGCTCGCGTAGCGCTCGTACTGGCTCACGGTGAGCGGGCGGTAGAAGCTGCGGTCGATGCTCACCGTGCGCAACAGCGGGTGCTGGGCGTAGATGGGCAGGCCGTTCTTGGAGAGCTGGGCTTCGGAGTGCTCACCCTCCCAGACCAGGCCCTTCCAGCCCGGGTAGGTCCAGGTGGAGGTGCCCAGGCGCAGATTGCGTGGCAGTTGGTCCGCCAGCGCCTGCAGCGCCTGGTCCTGCGGCTGGGCGGCGACACCGATGCCCTTTTTCTTTTTGGGCGGCGCCACCTCTGCGGGTGGGGCCACTGGAGCCGGAGGGGGCGGCGGTGGCGGCGGGCCGCCGAACAGATCGTCCTGGATGCTGCTGCTCATGCCAGCGGGGCGGCCGCCGCGGGCTGCAGCGGCTCCTCGATGGCATCGGCCGCCTCTTCGTTGAGGGCGCGGCCTTCGCGCTGGGGTTGGGTGAGGGGCGTGGGAATCCACTTGTTGCCCTGGAAGAAGTTGCGCGCGCCGTCCTGGTCGCCGGCCAGCTCCAGCTGCAGGCGCTCGGCATCGCGGGCGCGGATGCTGTCTGCCACCTCGGCTGCCTCTTCCGGGTCCACACCCAGGGTTTCCAGCGCCTGCATGCCGAAGCCCATGGCCGACTCGAAGGTCTCGCGCATCTGGTAGTCCACGCCCAGGCGCAGCAGCTCGATGGCGTGCTGCCGGTCGAAGGCGCGGGCCAGCACGGGGATCAGCGGGCACTCGTGCTTGAGCAGCTCCACGATGTGGGTGGTGGTCTTGGCATCGTCGGTGCAGACCAGGATGGACTTGGCATGGTGCGCGCCGCTGGCGTGCAGTACGTCCAGGCGCGTGCCGTCGCCGTAGTAGACCTTGAAGCCGAACTTCGCGGCCGCCCGGATCATGTCGGTGTCGTTCTCGATGATGGCGATGTCCACGCCGCGCGCCAGCAAAAGCTGGCTGGCGATCTGCGCGAAGCGGCCGAAGCCGATGATGAGCACCGTGCCCTGGAGGCCGTCGGCGGCCTCGATGCCGTCCATGTCCTGCGCGGGCTCGGGCGGCATGAGCCAGCGCAGCGAGAGCACGGCCAGCGGCGTGAGCGCCATGGAGATGATCACTGCTGCGGTAAGCACGGCGTTCATGCGCGCCTCCACGATGCCGGCGCTGGCTGCGGCCGAGTACAGCACGAAGGCGAATTCGCCGCCCTGGGCCATGAGCATGGTGCGCTGCAGGGCCTCGCCATGCGCGGCCTTGGTGAAGCGCGCCACGGCATACACGCCGATGCCCTTGATGGCCATGCAGGCCACCACGCCGCCCAGCAGCAGCGTCCAGTTCTGCAGCACCAGCGGGATGTCGAGCGCCATGCCCACGCCCATGAAGAACAGGCCCAGCAGGATGCCGCGGAACGGCTCCACATCGGCTTCGAGCTGGTGGCGGAAGGTGGATTCGGAGAGCATCACGCCCGCGGCGAAGGCGCCCATGGCCATGGACAGCCCGCCCCACTGCATGGCCAGCGCCGCGCCCAGCACCACCAGCAGGGCGGCGGCGGTCATCACCTCACGCGCCTTGGAGCGGGCCAGCACGCTGAACAGGGGGTTGAGCAGCCAGCGGCTCACGGCCACGAGCCCGGCCACGGCCGCCAGGGCCACGCCCACGGTGACCCAGCGCGAGACGGCCTCGCCCGCCGGTGCGGGCGACAGGAAGGCAACGATGGCCAGGAGCGGCACGATGGCCAGGTCTTCGAGCAGCAGGATGGAGACGATTCGCTGTCCGCGGGGGGTGGAGGTGTCGCCGCTCTCGTCGAGCAACTGCATCACGATGGCGGTGGACGAGAGCACGAAGCCCGAGGCCGCGATGAAGGAGACCGCTGTCGACAGCCCCGCCAGCACGCCCGTGGCGGTGAGCAGGGCAATGCACACCAGCACCTGGGCCAGGCCCAGCCCGAAGATCTGGCGGCGCAGGTTCCACAGCCGGGTGGGCTGCATCTCCAGCCCGATGACGAAGAGGAACATCACCACCCCGAGCTCGGCGACATGCAGGATGGTCTGCGCATCGCTGAAGAAGCCCAGGCCGAAGGGGCCGATGGCCAGGCCGGCGGCCAGGTAGCCGAGTACCGAGCCCAGGCCCAGCCGCTTGAACAGGGGGACGGCGATGACGCCAGCGGCCAGCAGCACGACGACTTTGACGAGTTCGGTGCCTGATTCAGCAGCGGCCATGGGGACTCCGGGACAAACGGGAAACAAAACGGGCGATTCCCGGGATGGTAGCGCCATCCAGGCCCTTGGCCGCCTTCAGGAGCTGGAGAACAGGCCGCCTTCGTCCAGCAGCTCGTAGGCAATCTCGGGGCGCTGGTCCATGCCCTTCTTTATCGCGGCGGGAATCGCCTGGCGCGTTTTGCGGCACAGGCCGGGCTGCTCGTGCACCAGGATGGCGATGCCGCGCAGAGTGCGTACCTCGTTGGGGCTGAGGCTGATGGCGATGCGTATGCCCAGTTGCTGCTCCATGCGTTCATGCATGCGGCGCCGGTCGGAGAGGATGGCGATGTTCTCCAGCCGGGTGACCAGTTTTTTCTCTTCCGCTTGGGTCAGCTGCAGGATGC
This sequence comes from Acidovorax sp., assembly GCF_046339755.1. Classification (GTDB taxonomy): domain Bacteria; phylum Pseudomonadota; class Gammaproteobacteria; order Burkholderiales; family Burkholderiaceae_C; genus Acidovorax. Next base: position 16,002 of record NZ_JBKDTZ010000253.1, read on the forward strand.
GGGTGTCGCCGCCCGGGGCCTGGATCAGTGCCTCCCGCTCGCAGACACAGGCGCCGGGCGGGCATTCCGTGCGGACGGGGAAGGGCAGGGTCGTCATGAACAAGGCGTGCAGGCAGGCGGTGCCTGCATTCTAGGGATGTCCGGCCTTTTCAACCGAAGGCCAGGGCATTGCCCCGGCTGTTACCAAAAGTGCCTGTGGCAAACTCCCGCGCTTCGCGTAGTTTTTTCGAGTTTCAGAGAGTTTGCCCACCCATGCAGCAGATCGTCCGGCAGTTGGCCGCAGAAATCAAAGTCAGTGAATCCCAGGTGCGTGCAGCGGTGGAGCTGCTGGACGGGGGCGCCACGGTGCCCTTCATCGCCCGCTACCGCAAGGAAGTGACGGGCGGGCTCGACGACATCCAGCTGCGTGAGTTGGAGGCGCGCCTGTCCTACCTGCGCGAGCTGGAAGACCGACGCGTGGCCGTGCTCAAGAGCATCGACGAGCAGGGCAAGCTGACCGATGCGCTGCGCGCGGCCATTGCCGCCGCGCCGACCAAGCAGGAGCTCGAAGACATTTACCTGCCCTTCAAGCAAAAGCGCCGCACCAAGGGCCAGATGGCGCGCGAGTTCGGCATCGAGCCCCTGGCCGACAAGCTGTTTGCCGACCCTACGCTGGACCCGGCGGCCGAGGCCGCTGCCTACACCAAGCCGCCCGAGGTGTTGGACGACGGCAAGACGGGCGCCGATTTCTCCACCGTGCCGGCCGTTCTGGACGGTGTGCGCGACATCCTGTCGGAGCGCTGGGCCGAAGACGCCGTGCTGGTGCAGTCGCTGCGCGAATGGCTGTGGGCCGAGGGCCTGCTGCGCAGCAAGAAGATCGACGGCAAGAACGAGAACGACCCCGAGGTCTCCAAGTTCCGCGACTACTTCGAGTACGACGAGCCCATCGGCCGCGTGCCCTCGCACCGCGCGCTGGCCGTGTTCCGCGGCCGTGCGCTCGAAAGCCTGGAGGGCAAGCTGGTGCTGCCGGTGGAGCCCGAGCCGGGCAAGCCCAGCATCGCCGAAGGCAAGATCGCCCTGCACCTGGGCTGGAGCCATGCCGGCCGCCCGGCCGACGACCTGCTGCGCAAGTGCGTGGCCTGGACCTGGCGTGTGAAGCTGAGCCTGTCGACCGAGCGCGACCTGTTCGCCCGCCTGCGCGACGAGGCCGAGAAGGTCGCCATCAAGGTGTTCGCCGACAACCTGCGCGACCTGCTGCTGGCCGCGCCGGCCGGCCCGCGCGTGGTGATGGGGCTGGACCCGGGCATCCGCACCGGCGTGAAGGTGGCCGTGGTGGATGCCACGGGCAAGCTGGTGGAGACGGCCACGGTATACCCGCACGAGCCGCGCCGCGACTGGGAGGGCTCGCTGCACACGCTGGCCAAGCTGGCCGACAAGCATGGCGTGAACCTGATCGCCATCGGCAACGGCACGGCCAGCCGCGAGACCGACAAGCTGGCGGCCGACCTGATCAAGCTGGCGGCCAAGGCCGAGCGCGTGATCGAGAAGGTGGTGGTGAGCGAGGCCGGCGCCTCGGTCTACTCCGCCAGCGAATACGCCTCGCAGGAGATGCCCGACGTGGACGTGAGCCTGCGCGGCGCCGCCAGCATTGCGCGCCGCCTGCAAGACCCGTTGGCCGAGCTGGTCAAGATCGACCCCAAGAGCATCGGCGTAGGCCAATACCAGCACGACGTGAACCAGAGCGAGCTGGCACGCACCCTGGGCACCGTGGTCGAGGACTGCGTGAACTCCGTGGGCGTGGACCTGAACACGGCCAGCGTGCCGCTGCTGTCGCGCGTGTCGGGCCTGTCGGCCAGCGTGGCCAAGGCCGTGGTGCGCTGGCGCGAGGCCAATGGCGCCTTCAAAAGCCGCAAGCAGCTCATGGACGTGGCCGGCCTGGGCGCCAAGACCTTCGAGCAGAGCGCAGGCTTCTTGCGTATCCGCGGCGGCGAGAACCCGCTGGACATGACCGGCGTGCACCCCGAAACCTACCCCGTGGTCGAGCAGATCATGGAAAAGACCGGCAAGCCGGTGGCCGAGATCATGGGCCGCGCCGACATGCTCAAGACCCTGAAGCCCGAGCTGTTCGCCAACGAGAAGTTCGGCGTCATCACCGTCAAGGACATCCTGGGCGAGCTCGAAAAGCCGGGCCGCGACCCGCGCCCGGACTTCAAGGTGGCGCGATTCAACGATGGCGTGGAAGACATCAAGGACCTCAAGGAAGGCATGGTCCTGGAGGGCACGGTGAGCAACGTGGCCCAGTTCGGCGCCTTCGTGGACCTGGGCGTGCACCAGGACGGCCGGGTGCACGTGAGCCAACTGGCACACAAGTTCGTGAACGACGCACGCGAAGTGGTCAAGACCGGCGACATCGTCAAGGTCAAGGTCATGGAGGTGGATGTGGAGCGCAAGCGCATCGGCCTGTCGATGAAGCTCGGCGATGCCCCGCCGCGCCAGGGCGGCGACCGCGGTGGTTACCGCGACAACCGCTTCGAGAGCGCGGGGCGTGGACAGCAGCAGGGCGGGCGCCGCGCGCCCGAGCCGGCGCAGCAATCGGCCATGGCTTCGGCCTTCGCCAAACTCCAGCAGGCCAAGGGCCGCTGAACCCCGCGGCGCTCCTGACCGTTGATACGGCCACCGCAACCGCCCGTGCAGGTAAGACTGCATGGGCAAAATGGGTGATGGGTTCGCGGTATCGGCAGCGCCATAATCGGCGCTTGTTCCACCAGAAGCCCCGCCACCCATGGAGTTGAATGCACTGCTGGCACAGCCGGCTGCCTTGCCCAGTCTGCCGCGCACGGTTGCGCTGCTGATGAGCGAGCTGGCCCAGCCCGAGCCCAGCCTGCGGCGCATGAACCAGCTCTTTGGCACCGATCCGGCCCTGGCCGCGCGCCTGCTGGAGCTGGCCAACTCCCCGGCCTTCCAGATGCCGCGCCAGATCGCCGGCATCCCCCAGGCCCTGGCCCTGCTGGGCACCGGCCAGTTGCGCACCCTGGTCACTTCCGCGCCGCTGGGCACCACGTCGCGCTCCGTGCCAGGCATCAACATGCAGCAGTTCTGGCGCTACAGCCTGAACACGGCCAAGCTCTCGCGCTCGCTGGCGGGCCTGGTGCACCACGACCAGATCGCCGCCTACACGGCGGGCCTGCTGCACGGCCTGGGAGAACTCGTGATCCACCTGGCCGATCCCGAGAAGGCCCATTCGGTCAACACCCTGGTGGCGCCGCTGGACATGCGCCGCAGCAAGGTGGAGCAGCGCATCTTCGGCTACTGCTATGCCAATGTGTCTGCGGGGCTGGCACGCCGCTGGCAACTGCCCGAAGTGGTGGTCGATGCGCTGCAGTACCAGGACGCGCCGTTCGAGAACAAGGCCTACGAGCCGCTGGCCGGCGTGATCCACCTGGCCTCCTGGCGCGCGCGGGCGCGCGAAGCCGGGCTCAACGAGAACGAGCTGGCCGTCTCCTTCCCGGGCGAAGTGGGGCTGGTGCTGGGCCTGGACATCGACATGGTGCTGCAGCAGGACCCCATCGACTGGAACGTGCGCCCCGAGGCCGCCGCCGATTACGTGGTCTGAGCCACGGGCCTCGCTCTGGGAGAATGCAGGGCATGAAAGCACTGCGCATCCACGCGGGCCCCCGCGCCCGCCAGCACCTCGAACAGCACGGCCTGCAAGCGGGCGATGTGCGTGTGATCCCCGCGGCGGCCGGCGGCCCCAAGGGCCTGGTCCTCGGCCCGCTGGACCGTTTCCTGTTTGGCGAGTGGCTGGCCGCATCCAGCCAGCCGGTGCACCTGGTGGGTGCCTCCATTGGCGCCTGGCGCATGGCCACGGCCTGCCTCCAGTCCTCGGTGGCGGCCTTCGCGCGGCTGGAGCACGACTACATCCACCAGAGCTATGAGCTGCCGCCGGGCAAGAAGCGGCCTTCGGCATCGCATGTCAGCGAACGCTTTGGCCAGAACCTCGAAGCCTTCTACGGCGGGCGGATCGGGGAGGTGCTGAGCCACCCGCGCTTTCACCTGCACATCGTCACCTCGCGCGGCCGGCATGTGCTGGCGCGCGAACACCGGGTGGGCACGCCGCTCGGCTACCTCGGGGCTTTCCTGAGCAACACGTTGCACCGCAAGGCCCTGGGGGCCTGGCTGGAGCGTGTGGTGTTCTCGTCGCCGGATGCAGGCCTGGCAACCGGTGCGGCCCTGCCTTTCGGGACGGCCGACTTCCGCACGCGCCAGGTGCAGCTCACCGAGCAGAACTTCATGCCGGCGCTGCAGGCCAGTTGCTCGATTCCGTTCGTGCTGCAGGCCGTGCACGACATTCCGGGCGCGCCACGCGGCGCTTACTGGGATGGCGGCATCACCGACTACCACCTGCACCTGGGCTACCACCAGGCCCCGATGGCGCAGGTGGTCGAAGGCGCGGCCCGGGCCGGCGGCGGCCTGGTGCTGTACCCGCACTTTCAGCAGCAGGTGGTGCCGGGCTGGCTGGACAAGGGGCTCAAGTGGCGGCACCGTTCCACCAGCGCGCTCGATTCCATGGTGGTGCTGTCACCCCACCCCGACTGGGTGCGTGCGCTGCCCAACAGCAAGCTGCCGGACCGCAACGACTTCACCCACTACGGCCTGGACGGTGCGGCCCGCGCCAAGGCCTGGCTGGCCGCCACGTCGGCCAGCCGCCAACTTGCCGACGAGTTTGCACAGTGGCTGCAGCGGCCGGACATGGCGGCCGTGCAGCCCCTGTAGTCAGCGGGCCGCCGTGGTGGGTGCTGCTGCCGCCGCTGCCGCCGGGGCCTGGGCGGCGTGCCGGGGTGGGGCCTGCTCGTAGGCCCGGGTCCATGCCAGTACCTCGTGCGCCGGCATGGGCGGCGCAATGCCGAAACCCTGCGCGCGTTCGCAACCCAGTGCCAGCAGCTTGTCGCCATGGGCCGGTGTTTCCACGCCTTCGGCAATCACGTGGCGGTTGAAGGCCTGGGCCAGGGTGATGATGGCGGTGACCAGGGTCAGGTCGTCCTCGTCGTGCAGGATGCCGCGCACGAAAGACTGGTCGATCTTGATGCTCTCCGCCGGCAGGCGTTTGAGGTAGGACAGCGACGAGAAGCCGGTGCCGAAGTCGTCCAGCGCAAAGCGCACGCCCAGTGCCTGGCAGCTGCGCATCATGCTGCGCATGTAGTGCATGTCCTGCAGCGCGGCGGATTCGAGGATCTCGAGTTCGAGCTGGGCGGGGGACACTTCCGGGCAGGTGAGCAGCAGGTCCTTGAGCCGGTCCACGAAATCGGGCCGGTGGAAGTGCTGTGCAGCGATGTTCACGCTGACCTCCCATTGCACGCCCGCCAGGCTCCACTGCCGCATCTGGGACAGGGCTTCCTGCAGCACCCATTCCCCGAGTTCGGCCACGGCCTGCGCATCTTCCAGCAAGGGCAGCACATGCTGCGGGCCGAGCAGTCCCTGTTCGGGGTGCTGCCAGCGCAGCAGCGCCTCCATGCCCAGCACCTCGCCGGTGCGCAGGTTGACCTTGGGCTGGTAGTACAGGCGCATCTCGCCGGCCATGCACTCCCACCATGCATGCCGCTCGTTCAGCAGTGGCAACGGGGCCTGGAGCTCTACAGCACCGGCCTGTTAATTATTT
>NZ_JBKDTZ010000254.1:0-9329 GCF_046339755.1 Acidovorax sp.
GCTCACCATAGGCCCACTCCACCTCGGGCGAGAACGGCAGGCCGCAGCTCAGGCGCAGAAAGCCCTCGTAGCGCCCCGAATTCGAAAAGATCGGCCCCGGCGCCACGCGGATGCCCAGGGCCAGGGCCTGCTCGAACAGCACCATGGACGACACGCCCGCCGGCAGTTCGATCCACAGGCTGAGCCCGCCGGGCGGAATCGACAGGCGCGTGCCCTGCGGAAAATGCCGCGCCACCATCTGCACGCTGCGCTCGCGCGGCACCCTGAGGGCCGCGCGAAAGCGCCGCAGGTGGCGCTCATGGGCGGGCGTGCCCACGGTGCGCGCCGCCAGCAACTGGGCCCAGACCTGCATGTTGCGGGTGCGCGCGAACTTGAGGATCTGGATGCGCTCGTGCCAGCGCCCGCCGTTCATCCAGCCCTGGCGCAGGCCCGGCGCCAGCGTCTTGTTGAAGGACACGCAGTAGATCACCTGGCCGGTCTCGTCCCAGGCCTTGAGCGGGCGCTGGAGCACGGGTGCATCGACCAGCTCGCGGTAGATGTCGTCCTCGATCAGCGCCAGGCCGCGGCGCCGGCAGAAGGCCACCAGCCGCTCCTTGTGGCTGTCGGGCATGAGCGCACCATTGGGCATCTGCAGGTGCGGCACGACGACCACCGCCTTCAACCGCGGTTCGCTCTGCACGGCCAGTTCCAGGGCGTCGAGCGAGATGCCGGTGCGCGCGCTGCTGGGAATCTCCAGCGCACGCAGGTTCTGCGTCTCCACGGCCTGCAGCACACCGTAGAAGGTGGGGGATTCCACGGCCACCACGTCGCCGCGCTCGGTCACCGCCGCGAGCGCCAGGTTCACCGCGTCCGAATTGCCCAGGGTGGCCATCACCTCCTGCGGCGCCACGTTCACGCCGACATCCAGCGCCTGCCGGGCCATGGCCGCCTGGAACAGCGGATGGGTGCCCGGCCGCGAATGGCCCTGCACCAGTATCTCGGGAAACTCGCGCAGCAGCGCGGCGCCAATCCGGTTCAGGGTGAGGTGGTCGAACAGCTCGGGCGCAGGCATGGCAGCCCCCAGGTCCACGCGCACCTGGGCCCTGCGCCCCTGCTCCAGCCACAGCGAGATGCGCTCGTTGATGCCCGCGAACTGGGCCCCGTCGATCTGCTGCACCGGACAGCGCGGGTCGGGCTCGCTGCTGTGGTCCAGCAGGTGCACCCGGTGGTCCTGCACGAAATAGCCGACGCGGGGACGCGCCTGCACGCTGCCCTGCTCCTCCAGGGTGCGCAGCGCCTGCAGCGCGGTCGACAGGCTCACGCCGTGGCGCTGCATCAGCTCGCGCACCGACGGCATGCGCGTGCCGGGCAGCAGCACGCCCTGGGCCACCGCCTGCTGGTAGTGGTCGGCCAGTTGGCGGTACAGGGGAAGGCTGTCGTCGGAGGCTATGGGCATGGCGAGCCGATGATGCGCCGAAATCTGCTACCAGAACAGATACAGGCCATCCAAGAATCGACCATAACAGGGCAGAAATCCATGGCCTGCTCTGCCTCGTCCGTCCGGTTTCTGTGCCTGTTGCGAAGCAGGCGTCGGTTCTACGCTGGAGGCATGAAACAGCAGCACCTCCCCCCATCCCCCGCCGCCACCGGCACAAGCCGTCGGGCACAGCCCCTTCACCGCCCCGCGGAGGGTGTGCAACGCCTGGTCCTGGGCATTGGCCAAGGCCGCCTGGTCTGGCTGGACGCCGGCTGTGAGCTGCGCAGCCTGTCGGGCTCCGTCCTGCTGCGCACCGCAACCACGGCGCCCGGGGGTCAGCCGCCACCGCCCCGCCTGCGCCCCCACACCGCATGGCGCAGTCCGCAAGCAGACTGGATAAGCATCGAGGCCGGCGAAGCGCCCGCCACCCTTGAGCTGAGTGCCCCCGCAGAACAGGGTGTGGCGCTGTCCGGAACGCACAGCCATGAAAAAAGCCGCCCAGGGCACGGGGCCCTGCAGCGGCTTCGGCACAGCCTGAGAAAACTGCTCGTCAGGCGCGCGCAGCCCGCAGGCTGATCGAGAAGTCGCGCAGGGCGGCAATGCCGCTTTCTTCGGCACGGCGGCACCAAGCCTGCAGGTCGGCCGTGAGCTGCTCGCGCGACTGCGTGGTGTTGAGCCACATCTGGCGCAGCTCTTCGCGCATCGTGACCATCTTGTCCAGGGCCGGGTGCGCCGCGCGCACCTGGGCCAGCTGGGACTGGGCATTGGCGGGCACCTTCTCGGCGTCACGGTGCAGCCAGCGCTTGGCCGCCTTGAGCACCGAGGCATCGGCCTGGCGCGCCTGCAGCGCAGCGATCTCTTCGCGGCAAGCCTGGCGCACGCCGCGGGCATAGCCGGCCATGACCTCGTAGCGGTTGGCGATCAGCGCCTCCAGCGTCTTCTCATCGGCCACGGGCTTGACGTCGCCGCGCAGCAGCTTGGGCGGCACCTTCTTCACGGTGGCCCAGCCCACCTTCTTCATCAGGCTGATGTAAACCCAGCCGATGTCGAACTCATAGGGCTTGACCGAGAACTTGGCCGAGGTGGGGTAGGTGTGGTGGTTGTTGTGCAGCTCTTCGCCACCGATGATCACCCCCCAGGGCGAGAGGTTGGTGCTGGCGTCGGTCGCCTCGAAGTTGCGGTAGCCCCAGTAGTGGCCTACGCCGTTGACCACACCCGCGGCCCAGAACGGAATCCACAGCATCTGCACCGCCCAGACGGCCGCGCCGATGGCTCCGAACAGTGCCAGGTTCAGCACCAGCATCAGGCCCACGCCCTGCCAGGGGAAACGGGAGTAGACGTTGCGCTCCACCCAGTCAGCGGGCGTGCCGTGGCCGAACTTCTTCAAGGTCTCGGCGTTCTTGGCTTCGGCACGGTACAGCTCGGCACCACGCCACATCACGGTATCGAGGCCGCGCGTCTGCGGGCTGTGCGGGTCGTCGGCGGTTTCGCACTTGGCGTGGTGTTTGCGGTGGATGGCGACCCATTCCTTGGTCAGCATGCCGGTACCCACCCACAGCCAGAAGCGGAAGAAGTGCGAGGGAATGGCATGCAGGTCCACCGAACGGTGGGCCTGCGAGCGGTGCAGGAAGATGGTGACGGCCGCAATGGTGACGTGCGTCGTCGCCAGGGTGTAGAGAACGATCTCCCACCAGGCGAGATTCCACAGCCCATGGCCCAGCCAGTCGATGGCCGCGTTCAGTACAACCCAGTCGGGTAACAGCATAGTGAGAAAACCTTGTGCAAAACACCCGGCCGCCAGCGGCGGCAGGTTCCGAATTTTAAAGGGCGGCCGCTGTTTTGGATCAGCGCTTATCCACAGTATTCACGGTGAAATAGCCCCTGCGTCGCTTGCGCGACAAGGCCCATGCAACCACCGTGCCAGAGCCCTGTCCGTACAGGGACCACCTCGCCCCGGAACAATGGTCCAGCGGATTACTTCCTCGTCCACACGGCGGCGAAGAACCCGTCCGTCTGGTGCATATGGGGCCAAAGACGCAGATAGCCAGTGCCCAAGGCACCGCCGCTGCACAATTTATCAGCACCCTCGACCTTGAGCTGGGCCAGGGCCTCGCCCGCATCCAGGGGCACGAAGTCGGGATGCGCCGCAGTGAAGGCGTCCGCGATCGCCTCGTTTTCCTCGGGCAGGATGCTGCAGGTGGCATACACCAGCCGGCCGCCGGACTTGAGCAGGCGCGCCGCGCTGGCCAGGATGGCGGTCTGCTTGGCCGTGAGTTCCTCCACCGCCTTGGGCGACTGGCGCCACTTGAGGTCGGGGTTGCGGCGCAGGGTGCCCAGGCCCGAGCAGGGTGCGTCGACCAGCACACGGTCGATCTTGCCGGCCAGGCGCTTGACGCGCTCGTCGCGTTCATGGGCAATGGCGGCAGGGTGCACGTTGGACAAGCCGCTGCGCGCCAGGCGTGGCTTCAGGGCATCGAGCCGGTGGCCCGAGACGTCAAAGGCGTAAAGGCGACCGGTGTTGCGCATGGTGGCGCCGATGGCCAGCGTCTTGCCGCCCGCGCCCGCGCAGAAGTCGACCACCATCTCGCCGCGCTTGGCGTCGAGCAGCAAGGCCAGCAACTGCGAGCCTTCGTCCTGCACTTCCACCGCACCGCGGGTGAAGGCGTCGAGCTTGGCCAGCGCCGGCGTGCCATCGATGCGCAGGCCCCTGGGAGAGTACGGCGTGGACACGGCCTGGATGCCGGCCTTGGCCAGCTCCTTTTGCACGTCGGCGCGCTTGTCCTGCAAGGCATTCACGCGCAGGTCCAGCGGCGCGGCGTTTGAGAGGCTTTCCACCAGCGGCCAGAAGCCCGTGCCCAACTGGTCCTTGAGGGGCTGCACCAGCCACTCGGGCAGGTTGTGGCGATGGCGCTCCATCAGGTCGTCGGCCGTCACGGCATCGCATTGGGCGAGCCACTTCTTTTCCTGCTCGTTGAGCGCCCCCAGAAGGAAATCGCGCGGGCCATGGAAGCCCAGGATGGCCAGGCGTCGCTCCTTGGGGCCCGAGCCCGAGGGGGCCATGTGGTCGAACAGCAGTTTCTTGCGCAGCACGGTGTAGACCGTCTCGGCCAGCGTGGCGCGCTCGCGGGGCCCCAGGCCCCGGTTGTCACGGAAAAAACGCGACACCACCGCATCGGCGGGGTGTTCGAAGGTAAGGGTCAGCCTGACGAGTTCAGCGCAGGCGTCGAGAAGAGCTTTCGGGTGCATATTCCCCCGATTGTCCCACTCTGGCCCATGGATCCTTGATTTGGGCTTTTGCCGGCCCTTTCAACGTGTGAATACGGGGTCGAACGCCGAGCGCTGGATTTCCTTGAGCGTCGGCGACTCGCCCGCCCACAGCACCAGGGCCGGGCCGGGCAGACCAAGCTGGCGCTCCATGGCACGGCACAGCTGGTAGCGGCTGCCGTCGTCCATGTCGGGCAGGTCCACGAAGACCAGGTAGGCGCGGCGCTGGGGGTGCTCGCGCAGGTTCTTTCGCACCAACCAGCAGCGTTCCACATCGCTGTAGCGCACCAGCTCGGCCTGCAGCTCCTCCAGTTCGAAGGGGCTCAGGTCATGGCGCGTGGTCTGGCTGAAGAAGGAGGTGCCCGACAGCTCTTCCCAGGCGCGTTCCTCGGACTCCTGGGCGCGCTCGAGCCGCTTGCGCCACTGCTTGAAGGCAGCGGCATCGTGGTCGTGGCCCAGGCGCGGCGTTTCCAGTTCGGCCAGCGCGGTGCGCGCGGTCCAGTAGCGGTCGCTGCTGCCGGCCTCCCAAAGCCGGTGCAACAGGGCCAGCTTGCCCTCGCGGTCCTCGGGCGCCAGGCACTGCACCAGCCCGCGCAGCGCAGCCGGGTAATCGGTGCTGCGCGCCAGCGCCGTCTCGTAGAGGCCGCGCACATCGGCGCGCGGGTCCAGGTGGCGCTGCAGGCGCGCCAGTTCCACCAGCTCCGCAGCGCTGGCCTGGGGCATGCGCGCCTGCAGGACCTGGGCACGATCGCGCACCCGGCCCAGCCAGCCGTGGTGGCGTTTCCACTCGCCAGCGTTGTCGCGGCACCATTGCTTGTCGAAATGCGCCACCCAGCGCTTGGCCTCGGACCCGAGCAGTGCCAGCGCCCCACCCCGCGACCATTCGACAGGCAGGGTGGGCACAGCGTCCAGCGACTCGAGGCGGTCGCGCAGGCCTGGGTGCGTGTCGTCCACGTTGCTGATGCGCTTGAGCGCCTGGCGCAGCGCGTCGTTGGCGAATGCGGCCTCGGGCACTTCGGCCAGGCGCTTGCGCATGGCCCGGTAGGGCCCCACGGGCAGGGGATTGCCGGCGGCCTCGCTCCAGTGGCGGCCCCAGAAGTTGTCGTTCAGCCATTCGCCGCGCACCTCGATCTCGATCAGCGCGGCCGCGGCGATGTCGCGCCCCAGCAGCTTGCCGGCGATGCGGTCGGCCTCGTACTCGTCCTGGCGCGCCAGCGCGAAGGTCTTGGCCACGAAACGCGGGAAATACCAGCGCATGAAGGCCTGGGTGGCCACGGCCACGGCGCCCTCATCGTCCTCCAGGCTGCTGTTCAATCGCATCCAGGACAGCCGGGTGCGGTAGATCCAGGCCGCAAACCGGCCATGGTCGCCACGCAGGTGCCCGTATTCGTGTGCCAGCACGGCCAGAAAGCGCGGCCGGTCCAGCGCCAGCAAGAGCGGCAGGCCGATGGTCAGGTAGTTCACGGCCCCACCCAGCAGGCCATAGCGCGGCAGCTGCTGGATGCTGGCGTTGAACTCGTCGTTCAAGTAGACATGGTGGATGGGCGGGCCCTTGATCTTGCGGCGCATGCGCTCCAGGGCCTCGAACAGCTCGGGCGCCTCCAGCGCGGTGATCTCCATGCCCTTGGGCTCGTCCACCCGCACCCAGAGGGCGCGTATGCTCACCCACAGCAGGCTGGCAGCGCCCAGCAGCACCATCACCAGCACCAGCCGGAACCGGCCATACAGCAGCTGCGGAATGGCCCAGGCCAGCAAGCCCACGCCCAGTGCCAGGCAACCAAGCACCCAGGCGTAGCCGAGCGCAGCGAACGCAGCCACGCCCAGCCGGTAACGGCGACTGTTGTCGGCACTGTCCTGCTCGCTCATGCGCACCAGGTGCACGAAATCTGCCTGATCCACTGGACTTTCCCCTCAACCTTGTTCTTTATCGACCGACATACTAAATGACCGACAACGACCTGCCCGCATTGACCCCCACCCCTCCCGGCCTGTACCGGCACTACAAGGGCATGCTCTACGAGGTGATCGACACCGTGCGCCACAGCGAGACACTGGAGCCCATGACGCTGTACCGCGCGCTGTACGGCCAGCGCGGCCTGTGGGTGCGCCCCGCGGCCATGTTCGCCGAGGACGTGCTGATCGATGGCCGCCTGCGCCCGCGCTTCGAGAAATGCAGCGACGAGACTGCACCGCCTGCGCCCGCATGAACCCGCCCCTGCGGGGCGATGCGCCGAATTGAAGGGCAAACACCCGCCAGTTCGCACGATCGCCTGCGCCATTGTGTCCGCCCGGACACAAACCGTACAAACCGCGGTGACCGGAGCTTCCAAGAATGGGACACGGGCCGCTGCCGGCATTGCTCGCCGCTTCGGGGAACACAGGCCGCGGCCCGCAACCCTTGGAAGGAACGACGATGACGAGCATCACAAGCAGCGTCAGCAGTGCCTGGTCCAGTGCGAATATGCAGCGGGCGCAACAACGCCCGGGGCCCTCGCCGGAGCGGCTGCTGGCCAAGATGGACACCGATGGCAGTGGCGGCGTGAACGCAACGGAGCTGCAGGGCCTGCTGGACGATGTGTCCCAGAAGACCGGCGTGGGCAGTCAGGCCAGCGCCGCCGGCCTGGTCCAGCAGTACGACAGCGATGGCGACGGCAGCCTCAATGCCGATGAGCTGGGCAAGACGATGCAAAGCGTTCTGCCCCCGCCGCCGTCGACCATGGCCTTCGCACAGTCGCGCAGCGACAGCAGCACGGGCGCTACGGGACAGGCAGGCGACGACCTGTTCGGCAAGGTGGATACCGATGGCGACGGCGGCGTGAGCCAGACCGAACTCCAGGCCCTGCTGGAAAAGATGTCCGGCGGCACGGAGGGCACGACCGGCGTCAGCAGCGGCGAACTGTTCAGCGAGCTCGACGCAGATGGCGATGGCAGCCTCTCGGAGGCCGAATTCGACGCCGGACGGCCTTCGGGCGAGGCCGGAGGTGGCGTGGTGGCTGGCATGCCACCGCCACCTCCAGGCGGTCCGGGCGGTGCGTCGGCCAGCGGCGGCACCACCTATGACCCGCTCGATACCAACGAGGATGGTGTGGTCTCGGCCGCGGAGCAGGCCGCGGGCGCAACCCAGGCGGATGCGATCACGGCGCTGTTCAAGACCATCGATACCGACGGCGACAGCAGCATCAGCAGCGCGCAGGCACAGTCCTTCATCAGCCAGTTGACGAGCCAGTTCGCCAGCGCCACGGGTAGCACGGAATCCGCGTCCCGCAGCGAATCGTCCGGCAGCGGGCAGACCACGGACCTCGTGAAACTGGCCCAACTGGCACGCAGCCACTACGAGGCCGCAGCCGGCTCCTGGTCGCGCAGCACCAGGGGCGCCAGCCTGAGCGCACCGGCCTGACACAAGACGGCGTGGAGGTGTGAGGCCCTGCGCCCGCACCTGCACGCCGTGCAGTCCTACAGCATCCCCCGGGAGTCCGGGATATCTTGATAGCCATTGCCCAGGCCTCCATGCCCGAGGGCCCGGAGCACTTTCATGGACTATCTTTTGCAAGGAATATTCAGCGACAAATCGCTGGCCAAGGTCGTAGGGTTCTTCACCCGGCAGGCCGATGCGGATATCGCGGTGCGCCGCCTTCTGCGCTTGCCCGGCATGGCGTCCGACCAGGTCCGGCTGCTGGGGCCGGAGCAGGCCCGGTTGCGCGCGCGGGATCTGCTCACCCAGACATTGGAGCCGCAGCCGCAGGGCTTTGTCACCACCCTGGTCCGCACCCACGCGATTGCGGGCTGCGCTGGCGCCGTACTGGGCCTGCTGGCCTTTGGCTTCCTGATCGCCACCCATGAACCTGCGGTGCTGAACAGCCCGTTGCTGGCGTTCATCGCCATCGTGGGCTTCGGCACCACCTTCGGCCTCATGCTGGGCGCGCTTGCGGCATTGCGGCCCGACCGCATCTGGGTCATCAGCCAGGTGCGCTCTGCCCTGCGGCGCCACCAGTGGGTGGTGGTGGCCCACGCCACCGATTCGCACCAGACCGTGCTCGCCCAGGACTTGCTGGAGAGCAGCGAAGCCCAGGTGGTGCGCACCCTCTGAGCGCGATCAGCCCAGCGCAGCCATGAATGCCCGCACGGCACGCGGGTAGATCACGTGCTCCTGGGCCTGCACCCGGGCCGCCAGAGTTTCGGCCGTGTCCCCCGGGAGTACCGGGACTGCTGCCTGGTCCAGGATGGGGCCCACATCCAACTCATCAGTGACCTGGTGCACCGTGACGCCGGCGACCTTGCAGCCGGCATCGATGGCGCGCTGGTGGGTGTTCAAACCCGTGAAGGCAGGCAGCAGCGAGGGGTGGATGTTGATCAGCCGACCGGCATAGCGCGCGACGAAGCCCGGCGTCAGAATGCGCATGTAGCCCGCCAGCACCACCCGGGCGGGTTGGTAGCGGTCGTTGGCCTGGGCCAGGGCCGCGTCGAAATCCTCGCGGCTGGCAAAGGCCTTGTGGTCGAGCGCCTCGGCGGCAAGGCCTCCGCCGCGCGCGAAGGCCAGGCCCGGGGAATCGGCCTTGTTGCTAAGCACGGCCGCCACGCGGGCACCGGGGCGGCGCGCCCAGTCCTCCTG
>NZ_JBKDTZ010000255.1:0-4910 GCF_046339755.1 Acidovorax sp.
GGCTGACTGGCGCGCCTGGGCCAGTGCAGCGCACGGTGCGAGGCGGGCTGGCGGTCGAGCCGGCCCTTGAAGGTCGTGACCTCGTCGAGCCGGGCATGCTGCGGGTCGAAGCCATCGGCCCGGCCGCGCACGCGCAAGGTCTTGTAGACTCCCGCCAGGCTTACCTCAGCGCGATAGGCCTCTGCGCGGCGTGATGCGGCAATCGCATGGCCGGCCATGCCCTCCAGGGCGGTGGGCGCGGGCGTGAAGCGCAGGTCCAGGTCACCCTGCTTGGCGGTGAACTCGCACAACTCGCGCACCGCCACGGAGTAGGTCATGGTGCCTCGGTACAGGGCGGCAGTTCGTCCACAGCGGGCTCGCCCAGGTGCGCCTGGGCCAACTCGTCCTCGCTGCGCAGCGGCGTGGCCTTGCACAGCGCCATCCACACCGCAAAGGGCAGGGTGCAGCTCGCATGCCGTGCAGGCCGCAGCAGCTCGAAGCGCCCATCGTCCACCCCGCCGTGCAGCACCCAGATGCCGAAATGCTCGGGGATTTCTTCGGGTTCGGCGATGCCGGCCGGGAACACGTAGTAGCACTCCTCGCACAGCCACTGGTAGGCCTGGCGCTTGGCGTCGTGGCGCAGGTCCGACAGCAGATCGGCGCGGCTGTGCTTGATCTCGTGCACCATGGGCTGCAGGTAGGCCGGCACGGTAGTGTTGCGCACCGAGAACAGGTCCGGCCGCGCCATGCGCCACACGTTGGCGGCCTTGCGGCTGGCGGGGGTGTCTTCGCTCCACAGCGGGTTGCTGCTTGCCGGGGGCGGTGGCACCGCTTCCGGGGGCGCGCCCTCGATCACGGCGCGTAGCGACAGCTCGCGCCAGACGATGCGGCCCGATGCCAGCAGCTGCGCCGCGAAGCGCTGGCCCATGCGGTCATGCGGGCTCAGCGCCCGCACGCCGCGCTGGCGCGCCTCGGCCAGCAGGCGGATGCCGCCTTCGGTGAGCTTCAGCGTCTCGAAACCCTCGGCCGAGGTGTGCAGGGCCACGAGCTCTGCCGCCAGCAGGTCGATCTCCAGCGCATCCTTGCAGGGCCAGCCGGCCGAGCGCCATATCTGCATCAGGCGGGTTCGGTGGAAGCGGGTGATGGTCGGCGCCGTCATGGAGGCTTGGGGTTGGTCAAAACACTGATTGTAATTACAGTATTTTCCTCCCTTTCGCCCCCGCCGTCACCCCTTCACGGCGTTGTTACACCGCCGCCAGGCTCACCACTCCGCGAAACTGCCGTCCTTGTGGCGCCACACCGGGTTGCGCCAGCGGTGGCCTTCGGCGGCACGTTCGCGCACATAGGCCTCGTTGACCTCGATGCCCAGGCCCGGGCCCTGGGGGATGGCGACCATGCCGTCCTGGTAGGCAAACACCTCTCCGTTGGACACATAGTCCAGCAGGTCGTTGCTGGCGTTATAGTGGATGCCCAGGCTCTGCTCCTGGATGAAGGCGTTGTAGCAGACGCCGTCGAGCTGCAGGTTGGCCGCCAGCGCGATCGGCCCCAGCGGGCAGTGCAGGGCCAGCGCCACGTCGTAGGCCTCGGCCATAGCGGCGATCTTGCGCGTCTCGGTAATGCCACCCGAGTGCGAAGGGTCGGGCTGGATGATGTCCACATAGCCCTCGGACAGCACGCGCTTGAAGTCCCAGCGCGAGTACAGCCGCTCGCCAAGCGCGATGGGGGTGGACGACAGGTGCGCCAGCTCCTTGAGCGCCTCGTAGTGCTCGCTGAGCACCGGCTCCTCGATGAACATCAGCCGGTACGGGTCGAGCTCCTTGAACAGCACCTTGGCCATGGGCTTGTGCACCCGGCCGTGGAAATCCACGCCGATGCCCACGTTGGGCCCCACCGCCTCGCGCACGGCGGCCACGTTGTTCAGGCAGCGCTCCACCTTGTCGAAGCTGTCCACGTACTGCAGTTCCTCGGTGCCGTTCATCTTCACGGCGGTGAAGCCGCGGTCCACGGCGGCCTTGGCCGCGGCGGCGGTCTCGCTCGGCCGGTCGCCGCCGATCCAGCTGTAGACCTTGATGCGGTCGCGCACGCAGCCGCCCAGCAGCTCGGAGACGGGCACGCCCAGCGCCTTGCCCTTGATGTCCCACAGCGCCTGGTCGATGCCGGCCAGCGCGCTCATGTGGATGCCGCCGCCGCGGTAGAAGCCGCCACGGTACAGCACCGTCCAATGGTCCTCGATGTGGCGCGGGTCCTTGCCGATGAGGTAGTCGCCCAGCTCCTCGATGGCGGCGGCCACCGTGTGGGCCCGGCCTTCGAGCACGGGCTCGCCCCAGCCGACGATGCCCTCGTCGGTTTCGATCTTCAGAAAGCACCAGCGCGGTGGCACGATGAATGTGGTCAGTCGGGTGATCTTCATGGGGAGCGGCTCGTCGGGATGGGGGAGAAGGCAATCGGATCGGTCAGGGGGCGGGGTAGGACGCACGCCAGGCCTGCATGAACGCAGCCGCATGGAGCGCCACGTCGGCTGCGCTGTCGCCGGGCTTGTACAGGGCCGAGCCCAGGCCGAAGCCGCTGGCACCTGCCTGGGCGTAGGCGGCGATGCTCTCGGGCGTGATGCCGCCCACGGGCAGCAACGCCACGGGAGGGCGCAGCACGGCGCGCCAGGCCTTGAGCACGGCGGGTGCCAGCGCCTCGGCGGGAAAGAGCTTGAGCACATCGGCCCCGGCCGCCAGCGCGGCATAGGCCTCGGTCAGCGTGGCCACGCCCGGTGCGCAGGCCATGCCGGCCGCCTTGGCGGCGCGGATCACCGCCGCATCGCTATGGGGCATGACCACGATCTGCCCGCCGGCCGCGGCCACGGCGGCGCAGTCCTCGGGGAGGAGCACCGTGCCGGCGCCGATCAGTGCATCGGCGGGCAGGGCGTCGCGCAGGGCGCGGATGCTGGCCAGCGGCTCGGGCGAGTTGAGCGGTACCTCGATGACCCGAAAGCCCGCGCCGTACAGCGCCTGGCCGATAGCGACCACCTCGCCAGGCTGCACGCCGCGCAGGATGGCGACCAGACCGCAATGGCGCAATGCACTGGCGAGAAGTTCAGAAGAAGAGGAAAAGGTCATCGTGCAGCCTCCGTGCTGCGGGTCTCTGAAGGGGTGGTCAGGCCGGCGGCTGTGGCGATCTGCCACAGCCCGCGCGCGGTGGCGTTCTCGGCCATTTTGGGGACGGGCAGCCCGTAGGCCGCCAGCGCCAGTGCATAGCGCCGGCACAGGTCGGGCTCGCCGCAGAGCACCACGTTCGCGGGCGGGGTCGCTGGCGCCTGCTGGGCTGCGAGCGCAGCCACCTCGTGGCCGATGAGCAAGCCCGACAGGTAATCGGCCTGGGCCGTGCCGGGCAGCGCGCCCGTAAGACCCAGCGTGCGCGTGCTGAAGATGTGCGAGAGCAGGCCCAGCGAAGCCTCGGCCGAGCGCGCCACCTGCAGGCCGCGTGCAAACGCGGCATCGTCGGGCGCGTCTGCCGCCTGCATGGTGCGTCCCAGGATGGTGTGGCCGCGCAGGGCCGCGAACACCTCGCCCGTCATGAAGGTATGGAACTGCGCGATGGAGCGGCGCCGTGCCAGCACCCACTTGCTGTGTGTGCCGGGCAGGCCGATCAGCACCGGCGCCTGGTCGGGCCGGTCCGATCCGGCCATCACGCCCAGCACCTGGGTTTCTTCGCCGCGCATCACATTGGGCAGGTCGCCGCGCTGGATCAGCCCGGGAACGATGTGCACGCGGTGCCCGGCCGCATGCTCCACCACGGTGAGGCCCCGGGCCAGGTGGTCCAGAGAGGCCGGCGATTCGAGGTAGGCGGCCTCGCGCCAGCCCTGGGCGCTGCCCACCATGCCGCAGGCCAGCACGGGCAACCGGGATTCTGCGCGCAGCCAGTCGCCGCAGACGTCGTCGAAAGCATGCTCGAAGGCGGCGGCATGGGCCGCATGGGGCTGGCCGTCCGCTGCGGCGGGTAAATTCATGATGCCCCAGGGCCGGTGGCGCATCTGCTGCACCTGGCCCACGGTATCGAAGCGGAAGGCGCGCAACGAGCTGGTGCCCCAGTCCAGCCCTATCAGTGCGGCGGCGGTCTCGGAGGTGTCGTGTGCCACGGCCGCCCTCACCGTGCCCAGCGCAGCACCAGCGGGTCCAGCCGGCGCGCAATGTCGATCAGTCCGCGTCGCACCTCAGGGTGCATGGCCGGGAAGGGGTGGCGCCCGGCCTCGCAGGCGATCACGCCGCCTTCCTTCATCAGCGCCTTGGCGGTCAGGATGCCGCCCTGGCGGTTTTCGTGGTTGATGAGCGGCAGCCAGCGCTGGTAGAGCGCGAAAGCCTGGTCCGCATCGCCCTGGCGGTGCGCTTCGATGATGGGGCGGATGCCGTCGGGAAATCCACCGCCCGTCATGGCGCCGGTGGCGCCGGCGTCCAGGTCGGCCAGCAGGGTGATGGCTTCCTCGCCATCCCAGGGCCCCTCGATGGCCGTGCCGCCCAGGCGGATCAGCTCGCGCAGCTTGCTGGCCGCGCCGGGCACCTCGATCTTGAAGTAGGCCAGGTGCTCGATCTCCTGCGCCATGCGCGCCAGGAACGGGGCCGCCAGCACCGTGCCGCTGGCCGGTGCATCCTGCACCATGATGGGAATGGCGATGGCATCCGACACGCGGGCATAGAACTCGTAAATCTGCGCCTCGGGCACGCGGAAGGTGGCGCCGTGGTAGGGCGGCATCACCATGACCATGGCGGCGCCCATGTCCTGTGCGGCGCGGCTGCGCTCGGCGCACACGCGCGTGCCGTAGTGGGTGGTGGTGACGATCACGGGCACGCGGCCGGCCACATGTTCGAGCGACACGCGGGTCAGGGTCTCGCGCTCGGCGTCGGAGAGCGAGAACTGCTCGGAAAAATTGGCCAGGATGCACAGGC
>NZ_JBKDTZ010000256.1:0-12088 GCF_046339755.1 Acidovorax sp.
GCCCTGCTGTCCACCATTTCCGAACGCGATCAGGACCAGGACATGGTGGTGCTCTCGACCCTGCATGCGTCCAAGGGCCTGGAGTGGCCGCACGTGATTCTGGTGGGGGTGACCGAGGGCATGCTGCCCTTCAAGCACGACGACCACGAGGGCCGCCAAAAGGTGGTGGCCGAGGACACGCAGCAGCGCCTGCAGGAAGAGCGGCGCCTGATGTACGTGGGCATCACCCGGGCGCAGCGCACGCTGGCCGTGAGCTGGACCAAGCGGCGCAAGAAGGGCCGCGAGATGGTGCAGGCCCGGCCGAGCCGCTTCATCGCCGAGATGGGGCTGGACCGCACCACCGCCCGCGAAGACCCGCGAGAAAAGCTCAGGGCCCTGCGCGCGGAGTTCGCGGCCAAGGCCAAGGCCAGCAGCGACGCTGCACCTATGTGACGCGCGCACGCAACACCCGCATGTAGGTCAAGATCGCCACCGACATCCGGCGGCGGCCCGTCTCTGGAAAAATGGGCACCGGCAAGCAATCCAGCGCCCTGGCCCCGCCAGGTCGCCCACTGCCATCGCGGCAAGAAACACCATGTACATGCATCAACCTCACAGCACCCCTCTCCTGTCCCTTCGCCGTGCCCATGCTGGTGCACCGGGCATGGCGGCCACCCGCCGCACGGTGGCGTTGGCGCTGGCGGTGCTGGCACCGGCCGGTGCAGCTTTCGCACAAGGGACCCCCACCCCGGGCATGGCCCCTGGCAGCACCACCGCGGGCGACCAGGCCGCCTGGCGCCGCTGCGCCGCACTGTCCGACGACAACCAGGCCCGCCTGGCCTGCTTCGACCAATGGGCCGGCCAGCAGGCCTGGCAGTCGCCCGCCGCCACGGCCGAAGCCAACAATGCCGTGCCGCCCCCGGTGGACACCACGCTGCCGGCCACGCGCATCATCGAGGTGGCGCGCACCGAGGGCTGCCGCGACCCGCAGTACAGCGATCTTTCGCGCTTCTGGGAGTTGGAGTCGGGCAGCGATTGCGGCACCTTCAGCTTCCGCGGTTACCGGCCCATCACGGCGTCGGTGGTGGGTGCGAGCAACGTCAACCGGCAGCCCACCTCGGGCAACGATGGCAACTCCGCCACCGAATCGACGCCCTACCGGCGCGCCGAAACCCGCATCCAGCTGTCGGTGCGCACCAAGATTGCGCAGGGCCTGCTCACCCAGGGCCACCCGACCCTCAAGGACTCGGTCTGGTTCGGCTACACGCAGCAGTCGTACTGGCAGCTGTTCACCTCCGACATCTCGCGCCCCTTCCGCACCACGGACCACGAGCCGGAAGTCATGTATGTCTACCCCACCGACGCCAAGCTGCCCTTCGGCTGGCGCTGGCGCTACAGCGGCATCGGCCTGGTGCACCAGTCCAACGGCCAGAGCAAGCCGCTGTCGCGCAGCTGGAACCGCGCCTACCTGATGACCGGCCTGGAACTGGGCAACGACATCAACGTGCGTGCGCGCCTGTGGAAACGCTTCTCCGAAAGCGCAGGCAGCGACGACAACCCCGGCATCAGCGACTACGTGGGCCGCGCCGAGCTGGCCGCCTTCTGGAACTACGACAAGGACAACACCCTGGGCGCCACGATGCGCCATTCGCTGGGCAACAGCGACCGCGGCTCGCTGCGGGTGGAGTGGCTGCAGACGCTGGGCTCGGGCTTTCTGGGCAGCAAGAGCAACCTGCG
Organism: Acidovorax sp.; assembly: GCF_046339755.1. Taxonomy (GTDB): domain Bacteria; phylum Pseudomonadota; class Gammaproteobacteria; order Burkholderiales; family Burkholderiaceae_C; genus Acidovorax. The sequence continues at coordinate 1,717 of NZ_JBKDTZ010000256.1, forward strand.
CCTGCACACCCAGCTGTTCAGCGGCTCTGGCGACAGCATGATCGACTACAACCGCAAGCGGACGGTGTTCAGCCTGGGGTTGAGTCTGGTGGATTTCTAGCAGGGTACATCCCGCTGAGTCGCTGGCGCGCCTCGGCACCGCCGCCAGAGGCGGCGGCTCTTCGGGCACGTCCAAGCCTGCGCAGGCAGGCTTGGAGCCGCGGCCCTCAGCCCCTTTTCCCGAATCGCTGCGCGATTCGGGAATGGGGAGCGGCGGGGCGGCCCTTGCGCGGTGGCCCTGGCCCAGGCTGCGCGCGTTCGGCCAGCAGCAGCAAGAACGCGGTCCAGGCAAAGGGTGCTCACCCTCTCACAAACCGTTACTCAATTGCGGTCAAGTTTCATTTGCAGTTGCCGAGGGGCCGCGCACAATGGCACGCGCACCGACTGGCATGCCAGTGCGGATCACGCGCCGATAAGAGGCGTTTTCCGGCCCCATTCCCTGCGATTGCCCTGTGGTGCGCCCTCGACAATGCCCCCAGAGAGGAACCACCATGGACATGCAATACCAGCTCAAGGCCGGCAGCTATTACCTGTACGACATGCGCGAGGCGCCCAGCGCCGTGACGGGTGAGCGCAGGTTCAAGCTCAAGACCGATACCGTGGCCATTGCCTTCGATGCGCACACCGGCCAGGTGCACCAGCATGGCAGCCCCACGCGCATCCAGTCCTGGGCCAACAACACGCGCCGCCGCCTGCGCGCTGCCGGTGCGCAGGACATGGCCAACGACATCGTGGTGGTGTCAGGCCCGCTGCCGGTGGACGAGCTCAACAAATGCCTGTGGGTCAACGGCTACGTGCGGCGCATGTTCTCGCGCCTGGCCAGCCTGCCGCATGGCAAGCTGCAGCGCGGCACCACGGCAGAGCAGCCCTTCCGCAAGGCGGCCTGAGCCGCCAGCGAACGGCGATGCCCAGGGGCCGCTCACGCGGCCCTTTTCGCGTCAGCGCGGCACGCAGCCAGCGGTCAGAGCGAGGCCTCGGCCGTTCCGTCTTCCGATTCCGCTTCAGGCTCCAGCTGGCGCGCCACGTCGACATGCTTGACGATGGTCACGGGTACGGGGCTGGCATGGGCCACCTCCTGCGACACCGAACCCAGCAAGGCACTGCTGATGGCGCCCTGCCCGCGCGCACCGATGACGACCAGGTCGCAGCCGCTGCGCTCGATCATGTCCACCAGGGTGTGGGCCACGTCGCCCACGCCGATGTCGGTTTCGTAGGAGACACCGGCCGCATCGAGCAGGGCCCGGGCCGGTGCCATGAGGTGCTCGCCGGCCTCCAGGCTGGCGGCGGCGATCAGGTCGGCATCGCGCGCGGTCACCATTTCGTAGAGCGTGGCGGGCTCCTGCACATTGGCCAGCACGATGCTGGCCGTAAGGCCCTGGCGCACCAGGCCCAGGGCATGGTGCACGCCGTCCAGGGAGAGGTCCGAGCCGTCCACGGCGATCAGGATCTTGAACATGGGTTCTCCTTCCGTTGGTTTACGGACCAGTGTACCGATGCACGGTGCGCACAGGCACCCATGGCCTCACGTCCCGTGCGGTCTGGGACAATGCAGCCCATGCTGCAGTTCGACCTTCTCACCACCGACCCTACCAGCCACGCGCGGAGGGGCACGCTCACGCTCAACCACGGCGTGGTGCAAACACCGATCTTCATGCCCGTGGGCACCTATGGCACCGTCAAGGGCGTGATGCCGCAGAGCCTGCACGACATGGGCGCGCAGATCATCCTCGGGAACACCTTCCACCTGTGGATGCGCCCGGGCCTGGACGTGATGGAGAGCTTTGGCGGGCTGCACGGCTTCGAGCAGTGGAACAAGCCCATCCTCACCGATTCGGGCGGTTTCCAGGTCTGGAGCCTGGGCGCCATGCGCAAGATCACCGAGGAGGGCGTGACCTTCGCGAGCCCCGTGAACGGCGACAAGCTGTTCATGTCGCCCGAGGTGAGCATGCAGATCCAGACCACGCTCAACAGCGATATCGTGATGCAGCTCGACGAGTGCACGCCTTACGAGACCAAGGGCCACCTCACGACGGAGCGCGAGGCGCGCCAGTCGATGGAGATGAGCCTGCGCTGGGCCAAGCGCAGCCAGGACGAGTTCCACCGCCTGAACAACCCCAACGCGCTGTTCGGCATCGTGCAGGGCGGCATGTACGAGAACCTGCGCGCCGAGTCGCTCGCGCGCCTGGTGGAGATGGACTTCCCCGGCTACGCCGTGGGCGGTGTGTCGGTGGGCGAGCCCCAGGACGAGATGCTTCGCATCATGGCGCACACGCCGCATCTGCTGCCCGCTAACAAGCCGCGCTACCTGATGGGCGTGGGCACGCCCGAGGACCTGGTCGAGGGCGTGGCCCAGGGCGTGGACATGTTCGACTGCGTGATGCCCACGCGCAATGCACGCAACGGCACCATGTTCACGCGCTATGGCGACCTCAAGATCCGTAACGCACGCCACAAGAGCGACCACCAGCCTCTGGACACCAGCTGCACCTGCCACGCCTGCGCTGGCCAAAGCGGCATCTCGTGGGAGGCCGGCGGGCGCGAGGGTTTCAGCCGCGCCTACCAGCACCACCTGGACCGCTGCGGCGAGATGCTGGGCCCCATGCTCACCAGCATCCACAACCTGCACTACTACCTGAACCTGATGCGCGAGGTGCGCGAGGCGCTGGACGCGGGCAGCTTTGCCCAGTTCCGCGCACAGTTCAAGGCGGACCGGGCGCGCGGCGTCTGACTACCATTCCCCTGCAGCCGTGCCCCCGTCCCTGCGCAACGTGCTGCTGTGGCCGCTGCGGCTGATCGGCCACCTGGCCGGCTGGCTGCTGGCGCTGGTCATCGTCTTCGAGGAATGGGGCTGGGAGCCGCTGCAGCGGGTGCTGGCGCGCATCGGCCGCTGGCCCGGACTGCGCTGGATCGAAGGCGCCGTGCGCAGCCTGCCGCCCTGGGCCGCGGTGCTGGTGTTCGCGCTGCCCTCGCTGATGCTGCTGCCCATCAAGCTGCTGGCGCTGTGGACCATCGGCCAGGGGCATGTGCTGCTGGGCATGCTCATCATCGTGGCGGCCAAGCTGGTGGGCACGGCGGTACTCGCCCGCCTGTTCACGCTGACCCAGCCGGCACTGCTGCAGCTGCGCTGGTTTGCCTGGCTCCATGGCCACTGGACGCGCATCAAGGCGGCGCTGCTCGCCCGTGTACGGGCCTCATGGCCGTGGCGCGTGGGCCGGGTGCTCAAGCGCCAATGGCGCCAGCGGTGGCAAGCGTGGCGCGCCAGGTAGCCAGAAGCCATGTCCGCCCCGCCGGGCACCCGCCCGCGCTGAAAGCGCGGCGGCCAGAGCAGCGTCACGGTGCCCCTCGATAATCGGCGCGACACATCTGCGCACACGACTCCATGGACTTCCAGCTCGACCTGGCCACCGTTCTCCTTCTCTACAACACCTCTCTCATCGCCGGTGCCCTGAGCATCTTCCACATCCGCCGCCACTCGTGCCGACCCCAGGGCCTGGCATCGCTGGCCGCGGCCTATGTGATGCTGGCGGTGGGAGCGGTGCTGGCCTGGCGCGGCGAAAGCGCAGCCCTGCCGATGTGGATGTGGACGCATGGCAGCCTGCTGCTGGGCACTGGCGGGTACGCCCTTTTCTGGGCCGGGGTGCGCAGCTTCAGCGGGCGCAGGCGAGTGCCCTGGCGGGCCGTGGTGCTGCTGCCGCTGGCATGCCTGGCGGTGGGCATCGCCACGGGGTTTCCCCTGCAGAATCTGTTGCGCGCAGGCGTCTTCCACGCCACGGCCACGCTGGTACTGGCGGCCTGCACGTTCGAGATACTGCGCGACCGCCGCGCCGAGCCCCTGCCTTCGCGCACGCTGATGGCCGCCTTTCTGGGATTGAGCGGCAGCATCTATGCCTTGCGGCTCGCCTACATCCTCAGCGGCACGGCAAGCTCGCCCGGCTTTGCCTGGGCCTTCTCCGTGCAGATGTTCTGCCACTTCGGCATGGCGCTCATGGTGGCGGCACTGTCCAATGAGCGCGCCGAGATCCGTCTGGAGCAGGCGGCCCACACCGACCCACTGACCGGCACTGGCAACCGGCGTTGGCTGGAATCGCGGTTGCCTGCCCGGCTGCCACCCCAGAGTGCCATCGCCCAACTGGACCTTGATCGCTTCAAGCAGATCAATGACCGCTATGGCCATGCCGTTGGTGACCGGGTGCTGGTGGAGTTTGCACGGTGCCTGCAAGGGCAGTTGCGCAGTTCGGATCTGCTGGCGCGAATGGGCGGCGAGGAGTTCGTGGTCTACCTGCCGGCGGTGACACAGGCGGAAGCCCAGGCAATTGCCGAGCGGCTGTGCTCCAGCGTTGCCATGTTGCACATCGAGGCACAGGGGTCGCGGATTCCGGTCACGGTCAGCATCGGCCTGGCCTGGGTACATGGCACGCCCATCGCTGCGGAGATATGGTTCAAGAGGGCGGACGATGCCCTCTACAGGGCCAAGCAATCGGGGCGCAACCAGGTGGTTCTGGCGGCAAACACTGCAGTGCAAGGAGTCTGACCGCCTGAAAAACATGCCGCCCGGACACCACTGCCCACCGTTGCCAGAATGGTCTGCACCCAGGCCTCCAAGGGCGCTGGGAGATTTCACAGCTACAGTGGGTGCCAATTGCCTCGCGGCCCTGAACCTCAACGCATGCCGTCTTTGCTTCGCCCCCCCTCCCCCGGCACCGCCGCCGGCCCGCTGAAGGGCTGGGGCTTGTGCACGGCCATCGGCTTGCTGGTCTTTGCTGCGTCGCTGCTGGGCATTGTGACCCGGCCCCTGGGTTTCATGGCCGCCTTCTGGCCCGCCAATGCGCTGCTGCTGGGCCTGCTGGTGCGCTATCCGCGCCTGGCCGCGTCGGGCACCTGGGCCGCCGCCGCCGTGGGCTACGTGGCCGCGGACCTGGTGACGGGCACCGCGCCCCTGGTGACGCTGTGGCTGGCCGCCGCCAACCTGTGCGGCGTGGCCACGGGCTGGTGGCTGTTCGGCCAGGTGCCGGTGGCCACGCGCTTCCTCAAGCGGCAGATGTCGGCGGTGCTGATGTTCGGCATCTGCGTGGCCGCCAGCGCGGCTGCCGCGCTGGCGGGCTCGGGCACGGGCCCGCTGCTGTTCAGCACCACCTGGCCCACGGCCCTGGGCATGTGGTTCTGCACGGAGCTGATCAACAGCGTGCTGATCCTGCCGGTCATGCTGAGCCTGCCGACCCCGCAGGAGGCACGGCGCACGCTCAAGAAGCGCCGCTGGTCCCGGCGCCGCTGGAAGTACGCGGCGCCCCTGCTGGCGCTGGCGGCCAGCGAGGCGGCGGCGATCGCCATCGGCGGCCCCGGGGCGCTGGCGTTTCCGGTTCCGGCGCTGCTGTGGTGTGCGCTCACTTACGGTGTATTTGCCACCAGCGTGCTCTCCATGCTGACCTGCTTCGGCCTGGCGATTGCGGCCGGCGCGGGCATGCTGGACCTGGCGTTCGCACCCGCCAACGCCTGGGCCGTGTTCTCGCTGCGCGCGGGCATCTCGCTGCTGGGCCTGGGCCCGCTGTCGGTCGCCACGGCCAAGGCAGCCAGTGTCGAGGCCATGCGCCGGCTGCACCGCGCGGCCAGCCACGACTTCCTGACCGACGCCCTGGCGCGCCGCGCCTTCATGGCCCAGGGCAGCAAGCTGCTGGCCCGGCTGGCGCGCGAGCGCAGCAGCGTGGCCGTGCTGATGCTGGACCTGGACCACTTCAAGCGCGTGAACGATACCTATGGCCACGCCCAGGGGGACAAGGTGCTGCACGGTTTTGCCGCGACGGTCAGCGAGGCGCTGCGGCCCGGTGACCTGTTCGGCCGGCTGGGCGGGGAGGAGTTCGCCGTGGTGCTGCCGCGCATCCGCCAGGCCGATGCCATGGCGGTGGCGCGGCGCCTGTGCAAGCAGGTGCGCAACCACCCATTCGCCCTGGCGGGGCAGCGCGAGCCGCTGCACGCCACGGTGAGCATCGGCCTGGTGGTGCGCACCGGCGTATCGGCCCAGGACTCGCTGGGCGCCCTGATGTCCGATGCCGATGCCGCGCTGTACCAAGCCAAAGCGACCGGCCGTGACCGCACCCACTTGTACGAGCCCGGCTCCACGCCAGGCCCTTGTGGGCGGGTTGGCTTTATCGCATCAGGACACGCCGCCGGGTGCCACCGGTCCTGGCGCCACGGGCGGCGCGGGCGGGATCACCGGCAAGACCTGGGGTGCCGGTGCGCCGGCCGCGGCGGCGCCGCAGGCATGGCAGAAACGGGCGAAGGCGCTCTTGCGCGTGGTGCACACGCCGCAGTGGTCGAACAGGCCGATGCCGCAGTGCGGGCAGAAGTCGATCGCCTCGTTCTTGAGGTCCACCGGCCGCTCGCAGCCGGGGCACACGCTCTTGGCCAGGCGCGCGAGGGCCACGTCGTAGCTCAGCTCCTTGCGCCGCTCCTGGTCGGGCAGGGCCTCGGCCAGCTTCTGGCGCTCCAGGTAGCGGTTGAGGGCCAGGATGGCGTAGCGCCCGACCAGCACCGTGATGCCGATGCCCACCACGTAGCGCACATAGCCGCCGTAGCTGGGCAGGTAGGGCACCAGCTCCACGAAGAAGGCGAACAGCGCGAAGAAGATGAAGCCCCAGACGAAGGGCCAGTAGGTGCCCTTGCGCTTCTTGACGAACAGCCAGCCGGCAATGGCCAGGAGCGGCAGGGTGAGCGCCAGGCGGTACAGGAAGACGCGCAGTTCGAGCTTGCGCTGCTCGATGGACATGCGGCCATAGCCCTCGCGCTCCATCTCGCTCTGGCGCTGCTGGGCGGCGCTGGCGGCCTGCTGCGCATCGAGCGCGGCCTGCTGCTGTGCCTCGACCGCCTGTTGGGTCTTGCGCTCGGCGAGCTTGAGCACGTCGAGCTTCTGCGTGCGGGCGATGACCTCGGGGTCCTGGTCGGCGCGCTGCGTGGCGCTGCGCGTGGCCAGCCAGTTGTTGAAGGTCTCGCGCTCGGCGGCGCTTTCGCTGCGCGCCTTGCTGCGCTGCAGCTGGGCCTGCTGCAGCGCGGTCTCGGCGTCTTCCTCGGCCTTGCGCGAGCTGCGCACTTCCTCGCGCACCCGGTCGTAGGCGGCCTTGTCGACGAAGTCCTCGACCACCAGGCGCTTTTCGACCTGGGGCAGGTCGCCGACGATGGTACCGCCCAGGCCGATCAGGAAGCCGGCGAAGACGAAGGCCACCAGCCACAGGCCGCGGCGGAACCACTTTTCGGAAAGCCGCAAGGATTTGCTCATGGACCGTTCTCCCTCTTGCCAATGGGGCACCCGGGCAGCACGCCCAGGCGCAGTGTCACGTCACTTCAGGACCAGCGTCGCAGGGGCCGCGCCCAACTGGGCGCGCTGCAGCCACGTGAGCATCGAGTCCACCGTCACGGTCTCGATGCGGTCGGAGAAACGCTTGTCGTTGGGGTGGTCGTCGAAGGCGATGTTGGCCGAGCCCACGCGCCCGCCCATGCGGGTCAGCGGCCCGATCTTGAGCGTGGTGGGCTCGTAGCCCTTGAACTTGAGCCAGGCCTGCGCCTGTTCGCGGCTGTTGACGGTGGCCGGCTCCATGGCGGCGGCCAGGGTCTCCAGTGCCCACTGGTTGGACTGCTGGTACTTGGTGCCCCAGACATAGCTCACCATGCTGTAGGCCGGCTGGTTCATGGCCTTGGTGCGGCCCTTGTCCTGCAGCAGCGCGACCAGGCGCTGTTGCACCTCGGGCGTGGGCACGGCCCACACGGCCTCGTAGCGCCACAGGTCGTCGAGGAAGAACTCGCCCAGGCCCTGGCGGTACAGGTGGCCCACGGCGGTGCCGCATTCGTTGAGCTTGTGCGCCACGCGCCAGGGGCCCTCGGGGGTCTTGTAGGCCCAGCCCAGGTGCGAGTAGCGCAGCCCGTACTTGCTGAGGTCCTGGCCCGCGCGGCCCAGCATCACGACCTGGGCACCGGTCGCGTCCAGGGCCTGGGAGGTGCGCTCGGCCAGCTGCATGCCGCGCTCCACGGTCTTGGCCGACGGCGGCTTCTGGGCCTCGCAGGAGCGGCCCGCATGGGCCTGGGTGGCAGGGAACAGTGCAGCGCCGGTCAGCAGAGCGGAGCCCAGGACCCGGCGCAGGCCGGGCGGGTGCAAGGTGGCTTGTGGGTGCATGGCTGCCTTCTCCCTCACAGGCGCTCGTTGTACAGCAGCGCGCGGCCGATGGCGTTGGGCACGAAGGCCAGGGCCTCGCCGGCCACGGACAGCACCACGCCCGAGCCGATCACGGTGCAGACCACCACCGTGCCCACGGCATGGGCCGAAGCGCCGATGCCACGGCCCAGCACCTCGACGCTGACGCGGGCACCGTCCGAGGCGCGTTCGAGCACGTACACGATGCCCACGGCCGAGACCTCCACGGCGCGCACCGAGAGCACGGCACCACCGACCGACAGGGCTGCTGGCAGGGCCACGGCGGCGCCGGCAGCGGTCGAGGCGACCGAGGCCGTGCCGACCACGGAGGCCACCGGCAGCAGGGACAGCGCGGCCGAGGCCTCGCTCTGGGCGCGGGCCGGCAGGCTGGCCAGGGCCGCAAGGAAGGTGGCGGCCAGCAGTGTGCGGGCCAGGGTGCGTTGCAGGGTTCTCATGGTCATTCACTCCTCAGAGGTTGGCGCCCCCGGCACTCGCTGTGCCGGGGAATGGCATTTGGACAGTATCAGTTGCTGCTGTTCTGAGCAGCCGACTGGGCGGCTTCGCGGCGGCCCTGCAGCCGGGCTTCGGCCAGGTCGGCTTCATGGCGGTCACGCAGCATCTTGGCCAGCGTGAAGGCGGTGGTGATCAGGTACAGCCAGCTCACACCGAGGAAGGCCTTGTAGGTCACGTTGATCTCCATGCCGAACAGGCCCCAGCCCGTCAGGACCATGGCGACCGCAAAGCCGCCCCAGACCACCAGCTTCCACATGGGGGTGTCGCCAGCGCCGCGGCGCGCGGCGCTTTCGTTGTCCCGCACGAACTTGGCCAGCACGAAGGCGGCCGAGAGGCAGAACACATAGCCCATCACCATGAACGCGCGCTCCAACTGCTCCCCGGGCAGCCAGGCCAGGCCGACTGCGCACAGGAACACGGCAATGCCGAACGAAATCCACACCTGGAGCTGCCAGGCCTTGGTATCACGCTGAACGACGAAGGAAGATGCGGACATACAGGTGGTGTGGCCCTGGGGCCGTTGTTGAACACGGAACGAATGGTCGCAAAGCGCCAGCCGGGTGTCCGCATTGAACCACCACAGTGGCGTCGCGCCGGCTCCCCAGTATCGTTTTACGGTACTTGGTCACACTTTGACACCCTTATCCGAGCCGAAAGTTGCTTGCAAACTACCACCGGCAGCGCATCGGCGACAGCCAAGGCAGCCCGGGTCTTTGACAATTCCGGCGATTGCGGGACCTGCCCGCGCGACCCATTCCCTGGAGACCCCATGACCAAACCCTATGACATCGTCGTCCACGGCGCCACCGGCTTCACCGGCCGCCTGGTAGTGGAATACCTGCTGCAGCGCTACCCCGCCGGCAGCGGCCTGCGCTGGGCCATGGGCGGGCGCAGCGCCGAGAAGCTGGCCGCCGTGCGCGACGAGCTGGGCGCCCCGGCTGACATGCCCCTGGTGGTGACCGACAGCGCCAGCACGGAGAGCCTGCAGGCGCTGATGGCGCAGACGCGCCTGGTGCTGACCACCGTGGGGCCCTACCAGCTCTACGGCAATGAGCTGGTCGCCGCCTGCGCCGCCGCCGGCGTGGACTATGTGGACCTGTGCGGCGAGCCGGCCTGGATGCGCCACATGATCGACGCGCACGAGGCCGCGGCCAAGGCCAGCGGCGCGCGCATCGTGTTCTCGTGCGGCTTCGACTCCATCCCCTTCGACCTGGGGGTGTTCATGCTGCAGCGTGAGATGAAGGCCCGCTTCGGCCACCCTGCCAGCCGCGTGCGCGGGCGGGTGCGCAAGCTCAAGGGCACGTTCTCGGGCGGCACGGCGGCCAGCCTGCAGGCCACCATGGCCGCCTCGGCGGCGGACCCCAAGGTGCTGGAGCTGCTGAAGAACCCGTTCTCGCTCACGCCCGGCTTCGAGGGCCCGCGCCAGCCCACGGGCCACAAGCCCATGGAGGACGAAGCCCTGGGCATGTGGGTCGCGCCCTTTGTGATGGCGGCCATCAACACGCGCAACGTGCACCGCTCCAACTTTTTGCTGCAGCACGCCAGGAGGGCATGCTCACCGACCCAGTGTACGAAGGCAAGTCCATGCACGGCATGATCGACATGGTGCGCAAGGGCGAATTCCCCGAAGGCTCCCGTGTCCTG
>NZ_JBKDTZ010000257.1:0-5574 GCF_046339755.1 Acidovorax sp.
CAGGATGTTCTCCTGCGGCTCCTTGGGAAAGCGGTTGTTCTCCTGCGCCGCACCCTCCTTGCCGGGGCGCGTGGGCAGGGTGCGCCACAGCTCGTTGACCTGCTGCTGCGCGTAGGACTCGCGCTGCTCACGCTCCTGGCGCTCGCGCGCCAGGTTCTTCTTGGAGGGGCGGCGGTAGCGGTCCACACCGAAGTTGGCCAGCGCGTGGCACGAGTCCATGAGCCGCTCCACCTCGTCGAATCCGTAGCGCTCCTCGCACTGGGCCACGTAGTCCTTGGCATAGACCAGGTAGTCGATGATGGAGGAGGCATCCGTCCACATGCGGAACAGGTAATTGCCCTTGAAGAAGCTGTTGTGCCCGTAGGCTGCATGGGCGATCACCAGCGCCTGCATGGCGGTTGTGTTCTCCTCCATCAGGTAGCTGATGCAGGGGTTGGAGTTGATCACGATCTCGTACGCCAGGCCCATGTGGCCGCGCCGGTAGCGCCGCTCGGTGGCCAAAAACTCCTTGCCGTAGCTCCAGTGGCGGTAGTTCACCGGCATGCCCACACTGGAGTAGGCGTCCATCATCTGCTCGGCGGTGATGACCTCGAGCTGGTTGGGGTAGGTATCGAGGCCGAAACGCTCGGCCGTGGCGGCAATCGCGGCGTGGTAGCGCTCGATCAGCTCGAAGGTCCAGTCGCTCGGGTCGGGCAGCGGCTGTGCGGGCCTTGCCCCGGCGGGCAGGGGCTGCTCGGGCACGGTGCGGTGGCGGCGCTCGCCGACGATGGCGGTCTTCCAGGGGTTGTCGCGCATGCGCCGCTCCAGCACGGGGTACTGGGCCATGTTGTGGTTGTTCATACCTGCACCCCTTCCTTCTTGAAGAGGTCGCGGAACACGGGGTAGATGTCCCCCTGCTCGGACACCTTGCGCATGGCGAAGTGGGGATACAGCGGCAGCAGCTGGCTGTACTCCTCCCACAGGTTCTGTTCTTCCTGGGCCACCTGCACGTAGGCGAAGTAGCGCGCCAGCGGCAGGATGCGGTCCACCAGCAGGTTGCGGCAGTTGCCGCTGTCGTTGGTGAAGTTGTCGCCATCGCTGGCCTGGGCCACATAGATGTTCCAGTCCCCTGCGGGGTAGCGCGCGCGGATGATCTGGTCGAGCAGCACCAGCGCGCTGCTGACCACCGTGCCCCCGCTCTCGGTGGAGTGGAAGAACTGCTCCTCGTTCACCTCGGCGGCCTGGGTGTGGTGGCGGATGAAGACGATGTCGATCTTCTCGTAGTGCCGCGTGAGGAACAGGTACAGCAGGATGAAGAAGCGCTTGGCCAGGTCCTTGCGCGCCTGGTCCATGGAGCCCGAGACATCCATCAGGCAGAACATCACCGCCTGGCTGTTGGGCACGGGCACCTGCACGCGGGAGCGAAAGCGCAGGTCGATGGGGTCCAGGTAGGGGATGCGGCCGGTGCGCGCCCTGAGCTCGTCGATGCGCAGCCGCAGCGCAGCCGCCTCGTCGCTGCTGCCCTCGCCCGCGTCTTCCAGGGCCTGGAGCTGCGCCTGCAGCGCCGCCAGTTCGCGGTGCGCGGACTGGCCCAGCGCGATGCGCCGCCCCAGGGCCCCGCGCATGGTGCGCAGCACCGCCAGGTTGTTGGGAATGCCGTTCTGGCTGTAGCCGGCGCGGCGCGGCTTGTACTTGGGCGTCTCGCCGATGTGCGTGCGCAGCAGGTTGGGCAGGGCCAGGTCCTCGAAGAAGAGCTGCATGAACTCCTCCTTGGTCAGCGTGAAGGTGAAGTCGTCCTCGCCCTCGCCGCTGTCGCTGGCCTGCGAACCACCGCCGCCGCCCCCGCCGCCCTGGGGCCGCTGTATGCGGTCGCCGCGCACATGTTCGGCATTGCCCGGGTGCACCCGGTCATGGATGCCGCCGCGGCCATGGTGGAACACGGGCTCGCCGATGTCCTTCTTCGGAATGGTGATGTTCTCGGCCTGCTCGATGTCGCGGATGCCGCGCTGCGATACCGCACGGCGCACGCCCTCGGCGATCTGCTCCTTGAAGCGTCGCACGAAGCGTTCGCGGTTGCCCACCGACTTGTTCTTGCCGGCGAGCCTGCGGTCGATGATTTGCAATGCCATCCCTTGCCCCCATCATGGGCCAGCGCCCCGGTGGGATGCACTGGCAAAACCTTCAAGAGCGTGTGCGTCTGCGGCCGAGCTAGCTGCTCTTGCGCACGCGCAGGTACCACTCGCACAGCAGGCGCACCTGCTTGGGCGTGTAGCCCTTTTCCACCATGCGGGTGACGAAGTCCTCGTGCTTGCGCGCCTCCTCGGCGCTGCCCTTGGCGTTGAAGCTGATCACGGGCAGCAGCTCTTCGGTGTTGGAGAACATCTTCTTCTCGATCACCAGGCGCAGCTTCTCGTAGCTGGTCCAGCTCGGGTTGTTGCCCTGGTTGTTGGCGCGCGCGCGCAGCACGAAGTTGACGATCTCATTGCGGAAATCCTTGGGGTTGGCAATGCCCGCGGGTTTCTCGATCTTCTCGAGCTCGGCGTTGAGCGCGCTGCGGTCGAACACCTCGCCTGTGTCGGTGTCGCGGTACTCGTTGTCCTGGATCCAGTAGTCGGCGTAGGTGACGTAGCGGTCGAAGATGTTCTGGCCGTACTCGCTGTAGCTCTCAAGGTACGCGGTCTGGATCTCCTTGCCGATGAATTCGGCATAGCGCGGCGAGAGGAATTCCTTGATGTAGCTGGTGTACTTGGTTTCCAGTTCGGCGGGGAACTGCTCGCGCTCAATCTGCTGCTCCAGTACATACATCAGGTGCACCGGGTTGGCCGCCACCTCGGCACTGTCGAAGTTGAACACCTTGGACAGGATCTTGAACGCAAAGCGCGTGGAGATGCCGGTCATGCCCTCGTCCACGCCACCGTAGTCGCGGTACTCCTGGTAGCTCTTGGCGCGCGGGTCGGTGTCCTTCAAGCTCTCGCCGTCGTACACCTGCATCTTGCTGAAGATGCTGGAGTTTTCGGGCTCCTTGAGCCGCGTGAGGATGGCGAACTGCGACATCATCTTGAGCGTGCCCGGCGCGCACACGGCATTGCCCAGCGAGGATTCGCGGATCAGCTTGTCGTAGATGCGGATCTCCTCGCTCACACGCAGGCAATACGGCACCTTGACGATGTAGATGCGGTCCAGGAAGGCCTCGTTGTTCTTGTTGTTGCGAAACGCCTTCCACTCGCTCTCGTTGCTGTGGGCCAGCACCACGCCATCGAACGGTATGGCGCCAAAGCCTTCCGTGCCCTTGTAGTTGCCCTCCTGCGTGGCGGTGAGCAGCGGGTGCAGCACCTTGATCGGAGCCTTGAACATTTCCACGAATTCGAGCAGGCCCTGGTTGGCCAGGCACAGGCCGCCGCTGTAGCTGTAGGCGTCGGTATCGTCCTGGGCAAAGGTCTCGAGCTTGCGGATGTCGACCTTGCCCACCAGGCTCGATATGTCCTGGTTGTTCTCGTCACCCGGCTCGGTCTTGGCGATGCCCACCTGCTTGAGGATGCTGGGATAGCGCTTGACCACCTTGAACTGGCGGATGTCGCCGCCGAACTCCTCCAGCCGCTTGACGGCCCAGGGAGAGAGCACGCGCTGCAGGTAGCGCCGCGGGATGCCGAACTGTTCTTCGAGCACCGCGCCGTCTTCCACCGCGTCGAACAGGCCAAGAGGCGACTCGTTCACCGGCGAGCCCTTGAGTGCATAGAACGGCACCTTCTGCATCAGGTACTTGAGCCGCTCGGCAATGGAGCTCTTGCCGCCGCCCACGGGGCCCAGCAGGTAGAGGATCTGCTTGCGCTCCTCCAGCCCCTGCGCTGCATGGCGGAAGAAGCTCACCACCTGCTCGATGGCATCTTCCATGCCATAGAACTCGGCGAACGCGGGGTAGCGCTTGATCACCTTGTTGGCAAAGATGCGCGACAGGCGCGGGTCATTGCGCGTGTCCACCATCTCCGGCTCGCCAATGGCGGCCAGCATGCGCTGGGCCGCCGTGGCATAGACCATGGGGTCGCGCTTGCATTCGGCAAGGTACTCGTCGATCGACATTTCCTCTTCGCGGCTGCGGGCGTAGCGCGAGGCGAAGCTGCTGATGGCATCCATACGACCTCCTGTGGCGGCCCCCTGCGCATGGGGACCACGGTTTGCAGTGGGCATTGCTATCGGTTCGGTACTTTGTAGCACCACCGCCTGTCTTTGAACAGGGAATTCGTGTAGGCGCGCAACGCTTTTGCACGCGACCTGCACACGCTTCGGTAGAGCATGGCACACTGCAGAAAGTTCGCCGGCATTACAAATTAAGGAGCAGGAGGCCCAGAAGGCACCTGCCATGTGCGCGCGCCGCATTGTTTTGTGGCTGCGCCGGGGCCGGCTTTTCTTGTGCCCTGCGGCATTGCAGCAGATGCCTGGCCCGGGGCGCCATGCGCCCCACTGGCATCAGCCTTCGTTCTGGTGCGCGCGCATGATCTGGTGGCGCTGCCAGTAGTGGCCCACGGTGGCGTTGAAGTCGTCCTTTTCCTTCTTCAGGCCGGCCAGCTTGATCTTGCTGGTCTTGGCGCCCAGGCCCAGGGCATTCTTCTCGGGATGCGTCACGATGAGCGCGTTGCCAAAGCTGCTCTCCTTGAATTCCAGCCCCTTCACCGCATCCCAGAACACGGTAGTGCCGTCGGCCGAGGTGCTGATGCCGTCGATGCTCACGGTCACCGTGTCGCTGCCCTTCAAGGCGAACTGCACCGGCGGAAAGTACTGCAGCACCAGCGCCCGCTCCTCGTCGGTGGCGGGCTCGTAGCGGTAGGCCAGGCTGCGCTCGTGGTCGGCGGCAAAGGCCTGTTCGTAGGTACCCCACAGGCGCTGCTCGATGGCATCGGCGGTGAGGATCTGCTGGGCCCAGGTGCTTGCCGGCTGGCGCACGACGATGGCGCCGTAGGCGCTCTCGGGCAGGTTCACGCCCACGGCTTTCATGCGCTCGGTCATGGCCGGGTGCGAGTCGAAAGGGTGCGGAACATTGGCCGTCTTCATCTCGGCCAGGAAATCGGCCGACTCGGCATAGGGCGGCAGGCCCTGCGCCACGTAGCTGGCAATACCCAGCGCGGCGGCATCGTGCTTGCGATTCTGGCCAAACAGCTCGTGCTCGATCTTGGAACGGTACTGCGCATAGGCGGCGATCTTGATCAGCGACTGCGCGATGGCGTCGGGCGAGATGAGCTTGGCCGCAATGCGGTCGGCCTTGAACTCGCGCTCGCGGCTTTCGCGTGCCAGCGCCACTTCGAAGATCATGCGGTACAGGTCCAGCAGCGGCGAGACCACGGCCGACAGGCCGCCCGTGCGCATGGCATGGCGGTAGTGGTCGTACTGGCTGATCTTGGGGCCCAGCAGGGCGCTGCTTTTGGTGTCGCCGCCGCGCAGGTGGGCCAGCTCGTGGCCCAGCACGGCATCGGCCTCCTGCTGGTCCAAGAGGCGCAGCAGCGGAATGCTCACGAACAGCGTGCGGCCCGTGAGCTTCTGGCTGCCCACGGTGAGCGGCGCCTCGGTCACGAAGAAGTTGTCGTCGATGACGGCCACGATGTG
>NZ_JBKDTZ010000258.1:0-9721 GCF_046339755.1 Acidovorax sp.
GCCTTCTACAATCACCGCAGGCTGCATTCCTCGCTGGGCTACCTCAGCCCGATGCAGTACGAACAACGCTGGTACGAGGCACAGCGCAAAAAGGCCGCGTGAATCGTGGGTTAAGAACTACACGAAACAGGGGCAAGGTCAATCTCGCCGCATGATCTCAATCTGCATACTGGCGTCCGCTCGCTTCTGCACGCCCTCGCGCTGGATTTTCAGTACGTCATCCACTGTCTGAATCAGGGTGTTCTGCACCTTTTGCAGCGTGTCCACGTCTATGACGAGTCGTTGGTTTGCCTTTGCGGTCTCCACAGAGTTGCGATGCAGCAATGCTGCATTGCTCTTCAAGAGATCATTCGTTGTGTTGTCGATGGTGTCAGCAAGATCGACTGCGTTTCGCTGCTCATTCAGCGACAGAAGCAGCACGAATTGGCGTTTCCAGGCAGGTACCGTGACCTCACGTATCGTGTGGAACTTGTCGATGAGCAGCTGGTTGTTGGATTGGATGATCCGAATGGACGGCAGGCTCTGGAAAGCGCTTTGCTGCAAGACGGTCAAGTCGCCCACCCGCTTTTGCAAGTTCGCAGTCAGCGCATCGCAGTCCACGAGGTGCTGCAGTTTCGAAGGATCGTTGCCAACCACTTTCCGCAGCTCCTCGCTGTGAGCCGATAGGTCCTTGAGGCGAATTCGTCCAGCGACGACGTGGATCCCGAGAATCCGGTGCTCTTCCACCACTGCCGCATACATGCTCTCCAAGCTTCGGTTGCGCTCCGCCAATCCTGCCTGGGTGGTTTGAACCTCCGTCAAGAGCTTCTCGATCTGAACGCGTGTGGTGTCGAATCGCCCCACGAGATCACCTCCCTTCAACCTCAGTTTGTCGATGAGGCCACCAATGACAGGGATGCGCGAGCGTTGATCCGACATCGGGCCTAGATTCAACGATCGCGCAACCGACACCACTTGTGCGAGCTTGGCCCCAGCGTCGTCCAGGTCGCCATTCTTGACTTGATCAAGAAGGTTGTCCGCATACTGCGAGGTGTGCTCCGCAACATCGCGCCCGAACTCTGCGATGGTGTTTGGAGCATCGAGATTGATCCGCTGCGCGACGCTCAGAATCTCGGCCGTATCAGAGGCCTGGAGTCCCAACTCGGCGAGCTTTGAAGTGGCAAGTTCAGAGGTTTGCTCGATCTCGTGTGTCAGTTCGGTGGTGTTCATGTTTTCTATGCCTTTGCTATTTGCTCGCCAGGCCATCAACACTAATGGTCAGGCTCTTCATCAGGTCGGTATGCGCTTTGGTGGCCAGCGCAAGCATCTCTGGCGACATGTTCTTGTTGTTGGTGAGCGAAAGCGTGTGCTGCCGCCAAACAGGAATGAGGGTTGAGGCCGTCTCACGAAACCTGTCCAGGATGTCCACCGCTTGAGCCCGCGTGAGGCTCAGCTGCATCGCGCTCATCTCGTGCGACGACAACAAGGTGGCCAGGTTGGCAAGCTTGCGAGCGAAACGCTCACGCGGATTGTCGAACTGCAGGGTTGCGTTATCGACCACGCCAGCAAGAGGGTTCTCGTCCAGAAACTGGCGGCCGGCGGCGATGTGCTCGGTCAGTCGCAACGACTCAGCGGCATGCGTTGTCTGGAGCATCGCGATTCGCGCGAGCGCGTCTTGTACGAGCTGAGCAACACCCTCGGCGTGAGCTAGCTGATCATCTAAGCTCTTTCTTGCGACCTGGTATCGCACCTGCCACTCGATGCTTCGTCCAAGCAGCGTATCGAGCCAAGTAGGCTGCTTGCTGACCGTGCGCGGATCAGCATCCTTCAGCGTCGCAAGGATTTCTCGAATGCAAGTGGCGAGTGCTCCGACAGGCCCGAGCTCCATGATGTCTGAGACTGCCTTCACCGCGTCGGAGCCCGATTGGCTGTTTCCATACTCGGAGATCCGGGCGGTGTCGGCGAAGAGTGCTGGTATCAGCGTCGTTTTCAGGTGTTCGATCGTCATTCGGTAGGACTTTTTGTTGGGCATTTGTCTGGCCCAGATTGGCTGGTGCCCTCTGGCGCATCTGCCCTGGTGGGAACTTCATCTGAAATGCCCAACAGGCGTTGCGAGGCGGCCATGTCCGCGGACCTGATAGATCTGGCTTTCAAGACCCGCGCTGACTCAATTGCGGCTACGGCGTTGACCAGCTCCAAAACCGCTGCGGCATCAACCTCTATCCTCGTATTCATTCGTTGCAGATCGCACTGTTTCTCCAACTCAGCTAGCAGTCGCCGAGCTGGCATGTCCAGGCTGGCGACGAGGTTGGCGCAGCTCGAAAAAACATTCAAGCCTTGCTTGCGGGTTGGCGCCCAATCATCGCGGGCATTCGGGAGCCGAGAGGGGGAGAGCTTGGTCGCCGGGCGAGGCGGAACCCCTGGGAGGGTGAGGGTGTCTTCCTTGGATTGGAAGCTGTATGGCGTCATTGGCTCAGCCGGGGTTCCTGGCGACATTGACCCCGCACACCCGAGCCACGACGTATCGGGCAAAAAAGCCGACAAGCGATGCAGCGCACACGGCCAGAACCCAGTTCTTTTCGACACCCCAGAAGAGATGAGCAAAGTCGTAGAGCGCTGCGCCTACCGTGGCCCCCACGACAAGCGCCACCAGGTCAAGATGTCTCCACGCCATTCATTCCCCTTCGACTGTCAGTTGCGGCGATGGTCTGGAAGCGTGTAGCGACTCCAGTACCTACCTCGGAAGTTTTTCCAAGAACGATCATAATTACCGGCCGCGTGTCTTTAGCGTCGAAAAGCGTCGTTTCTGGTTCATTTTCGCCGGGCGGTGCCGAGAATGGGGTATGGACTTGGGTCCCGCCTCAGATCCACCATCTAGACTCGCGGTTGGTTTGCTTTCGGACATATGTGCCAGCAGGGAATGCGATGGAATCGACGGCGATGAGTGCCTTGGAATTCAAGAATGAAGTGATGCGCAAGGGATGGACATACCGCGCCCTGGCGAAGCGCTGGAATGTGGGTGAAGGCTATATCAGCTACCTCTCGCGCAATCCCGAGCGACCTCTGCATTGGGACGACGCCGTCCGCGGCTTGCCGACCATTCTTCGCCTTCCAGCGAAGGAGCCAAACAAGAAAAAGGCCGACCGGGATCATGGGCCTGACACGGCCCAGTAGCGCACCAGTTTCTACGCCCAACAGCCCCTTCAATGGGGCTTCTTTTTCGGCATTGAAAGAGATCGGTACTACTGCCTTTCTGCCGATCCACCAGCAGAAGCAAGTGCCTGGCTGGCCAATCCACGCCGACCAGCGCATCTTCGTTTCCGCTGTGACCCGCCAGTGCACCGCCAAGCAACAGAAAGACCGAGTTGAGCTTCGCAAGTCGGCCAGTGCACCGCCAGTGACCCGGCAATGCCTTATGGCCTGGGGAGGTAGGCCCCCAACTGTGTCCGCGCACAACTGTAGAGGCCTGGCTCCACAGAGTCGCCTGCTCAACTTCGCATGCGAAGGCATCTGCCAGAAGAGGCCCATGGTAGCGGCGCAGGCGCGCAATCGCCGGCAGGGCTCTGATGCAACGCGCGGGTAGCTTTGGCCCGCCCCGTCCCAAGATTCGCAGGCGTCCAGGTAGTGGCTCGCTCGACCACTGCAAGACATTCTCAGCGAGGCAGATCACCCGGGCGGTTTGCCACTTCCCGCACTCGCGCCCTGTGCAAGTCCTTTCGTTCACCAGCAACCTCTCCAGGCCTCGTCGTGTTAGCGTGCTACAGGCTTTCAGGTCAATTTGGCCGATGCCAATCTGCCAGCACTTTCCTTGTTTGCTTTGCCTTTCGAGGGCTCATGGCAGCAGACACTTGATGTTGCGCCAGTTGGCTGCTGGTGGCCCAGATCTAACGGGAGGCGTTGACGCGCATCTGGCGAACCATGCTGGCCATTCACTCCGGCACCCTGTCAGGTGTTGATCAATGCAAATGCCGACACCGTTGCACCCTCCCCGTCACCTCGCAGCTGGAGCGGAAGGCTGTTGCGACCCAAGGCTCCGAGTTTGAGATGTTCGATGGGAGTGATCGTAAATCAAACACCAATCGCCGATCCACCACTAACAATCCTTAATTTTTGCAACTACCGAATTTGAAGCAAAGTCAAGACTAGGCTTCATTAGACAGCAATGGACAAGCAACTCCAACGCGATCACTTTGATACGCCCGCCTGGGCCTGGAACTTCAACCGGTTGAAGTTTTTGAAACTCTCCTCAATGCGCCTGTGCGCTACGCCATCGGCGCCTTCCCAGGCGAACTCAGTCCCAATGCCACTATCGCAGGCGCGCAATTGCACGGCGAGATAAGTCAGCTCGGATCTGCAACTTCAACCGGTTGAAGTTTTTCGGCGCCGCCACAAGCAACCGATGACGGTCATGCTCTCGCGCGCCGAGCGGAAGACATACCGTGGCACTCCGGCCTTCAACCGGTTGAAGTTTTTCCAATCTTCACGGCGTATGACCTGCGCCCCGACGCGCCGCCGCGTACAAACCCAAAGCCGAAGGCACTGACTCGCTTTCCAATACCAAGTTTCGTCAGTGAAAAGCACTTTAAGCACTCCTGAGAAGCCACACCCGAGCGGCGCAACAATCAGAGGAGACGCGATCTCTTAAAGGACTAGTGCAGGGATCCGCAGCCCTATATCGACGCTTCCTCATGGCACAGCGAAAACCCAGACACTTCAACCGGTTGAAGTCAATTCTGAACGCGCTACCGGCGTTCTTTCCGGCAGGATGTGGCACCCCAATACCGGACGGGCTCGCCTCGCCCATGTCCCTCTGACTCTCAGCCGGAACGTGGTTCCAACCCTAACCCTGACCCCCGGTTCAGTCGTGCGAACGGGGGCTTTGACGCCGATACCAAGCCATCTAACAAAACATCAACCGGTTGAAGTGAGCTGAGTCTGCCACCCCGAGGACGCACGCCGTTGAGCACTGACCAGTGGGAGAACTTCAACCGGTTGAAGTCTGGCGGCTACGAAGCGGGAGGACCGTGCGCGCGACCAACTTCAAGCGGCGTTATGAGCCAGGCTTGCATTAGTTGATTTCGGATTCGACCTTGCCGGGGCTCTCTTCCAGGCGCTCAGAAAGCGCCTATTGTGGCGACGAGCGGCCGGCCACCCGGCTGCTGCTCTTCCGGTAGCGCAGGGAGCCGGATAGCGAAGTTGCAGCCGGAGCCGCTGTACCAGCCCAACATGTATCTCATCAACACTGTGGTGCCCGGAAAGTCTGTAGGGAGTGCTCTGGATACATCTCGACTTCAACCGGTTGAAGTCTTTGGCACTTGAGCCACTAGGCGTCGCACACCCCACGCCATATGGCTCACTGCAAGCGAGCTCATCCCATGGCGCCAACCCTCGCAGCTACCCCACGGTGGAACATTTACCTTAGATTCTGACCTTCATCCGGGCGGCGACTATTCTGCTTGCCACAATGTGCGCCGAGCACCCTACCCAACACCGCAGCATACATGGGCCAATCGATCTATCCCGGGAGCGCGGGCGCACCCTTCGGCGAATCAGCTCGTGCTGACTCGGAACCTCGACCGGTTGAAGTTTTGATTACATTCTTGCAGTGCCTCCGCAATTCAAGCTTTTCGCGTGGCCGCATGCAGCCATGACCCCCTTGCCACAGGCGCGGCAGCTTCACAACGGAATGCATGCGCCTGTACGCTGAACTTCAACCGGTTGAAGTTTCAGGCGCCAACGGATCTGTGCTGTACCACAAGGAGACATATCGGTCAGACGAAAGGCTTCACTCAGAACACCGCGCACAGAAAATCGAATGAGGGGGAAGATCTTCAACCGGTTGAAGTCCGCCACTCCACGGGACGACTTACTGCCTAACGCGCGCCACCATCCAGATCCCCGCCTCCGCCTTCCCTAGAAGGGTTCGCCCTCTAATTCATAGTCGGGTCCAAGGTGGAGTAGGGCGATGGCTGGGAGATTGATTGTTTTTAGTGCCTAAAGAATTCAACTCGCTGAACAATTGATAACTAAGTAAATTTGCCATTTGCTATTGCAATCGTATTGGCTATCAGCGAAAATAAACGAACTGCTAGGAGTTATAAATGCCAGCCAAAATCGTTACGGTGTTCAATCAAAAGGGTGGTGTTGGAAAGACCACCACAACGTGCCAACTTGCCGGTACTTTTGGCTGGCGGGGTTACGACGTACTTGTTGCTGATATGGATCCGCAGCAAACCACGACGAGTTGGCTCACGAACGCAGATGAGGGCTATAAATTCCCGGCCACACTGTGGGTGGGCCACCACTACGGGAACAAAGTCACGGATGAGTTGAAGATACTCAGCCACAAATATGACCTAATTTTTGTGGATTGTGCTCCGGCCGTTGACAACCCTTCGACCTGGGCCTCACTGCTTGTTAGCGACCTGGCGATCATTCCTACGAAACTCACACCAGCGGACGTGACGGCGCTACCGGCTGCGCTGGAGCTTGCGAAGAAGGCGCGGATTGAATCGGGATTTGATTTTCCCGTTCGCATCCTTGGGACTGCATATCGGAAGAACCGGGCAGACGAACGGATGATGTTGGAATCAATATCCAATAACGCGCGCTATCCCGAGTTCACTGTCCTTCCCATCCAACTGGGAGATCGGGTCGCGTTTACTCGGGCAATGCTCAGCGGCGCTACTGCGCACTCAATGCCAAAGCCAGGCGAGGCTATCGCCGAACTGGACCTCCTAGCTGACAGCGTCTGCGAGCTGCTAGGAATCCCAACTGAAAAGGCTGAATAACCATGGCAACTGTTACTCCTCCACGGCTCAAGCCAAACACAGCTGCATCAATGGAGCGTCTGCAAAGCAAAGCGCACGACCAGGCTGTTGACCGATTCAAGGTAGCTCAAGGCATCATCAGCACGCAGCCCACAGGCTTGTCCGCTAAGGCTGCTCCCGCTCCTGCCATTCATGTGCAGCCGTTTGACTTGGGCGTGTGCGTCCCAGGCTCGATTGTTGAAGTCCCGCTGCATCTGATCGACCTGAACGAAATAGGCCCCCGCCAGATCTATCAGCATGCTGAGGTCGACAAGATCGCAGAGACACTTCCCAAGTCGCAAGATGATGCTGCCCACGGCTACGTGAAGGACGGCAGGGTGAAGTTGATCGATGGCGGAACCCGTTATCGGTCGGCGAAGGTGTCGGGCGTCGCGTCACTGGTCGTGAAATTTGAGGAAGAGCCAGCTTCTGGCATCGAGTTGTACCTCAAAGCACGTCGCTACAACGATCTCCGCAGCCAACCCACTGCCATCGACCATGCGATCAGCCTCCGCAAGCTGATGGACGCTGGACATGTTGGGTCTCAGCGGGAGATCATGGAGCGCATCCCCGACCTGTCGGGGCGGCCGATGTCAGAGTCCCAGGTCAGTGCCTACATGCGCATAGGCCGGATGCCTGATCGCGTGCTTGTGCGGATGTCAGAGAGCTCACACACCAGCGGGGTAACTATCCTGCACGCGGTCAGCGAAATCTTCGAGCGACGTAAGGATCCAGCTGAATTGGCTGAGGCCACAGAGCTTGCGCTTCAGGTCATCGACGACATCCGGTCGAAAGACCTTTCTAAGCAACAAGTCATAGCGCTCGTGAAATCGAAGCTCGATGGAGTCAAGCATCGCGAACGTAGCTCGCAACAGTCATTGAGCGTAGGCGACTACAAAGGGGTCGTCAAAATCTTTGCAAAGCGAGGGCAATGCGATTTGTCGGTCAAGGGAGTGCCGGCAGATCGCCTACCTGATTTGCAGCGTGCGCTGGTGGCCACCATTGAAGGCTTCGCGCAGGCGGGTTCGGGCACCGGCCAGGGACCTGACTCGGGAGCGCAGAGCACCTGACAATAACCGCTTCGGCCTGCAGCTGCGCTTGGCACTGGCCGGCTCCTCTGACGTCCCCGCCGCCACGGCCGAAGCAAGCCGGGACTCTTCTAGCCCTTCAGCACGTCTCCGGCCATGCCTCTTGTCGCCTCTTGGGAAGGTGATCAGCTCGAAAAGCGGGACAACCCGCCATCCCATATCTGTAGCCCTATCTCCTAGTTGTGCCAACTGCCATGCAGACAAGGGCATTGCGCTTGAGTGAGTGACCACTCCAAAACACATGGGCACCATTTATGGGAGATGGTTAGCACATTCGAATCGAAAATCGGGTCTGAAAAACGCCCGCTTCGGTCGCATTAAGGTCACCACTTATGGGATGGCGAGGGCGCAAACAGGCAAAAAAAGCCCGATTGAGGCCAGTTCCGTCCCATAACCTTAGCCCTTTCGGCCTTCCATCATTGCGGACCGTTACCTGGCAGCTGGCCGTTGGCAAGCCCAGGGGCTCCTCGCGAGTTGTAGCCCCTCCATCCCATATTCTTAGACCATACCGAATTGAAATGGGTCGGCCCATGTCCGAAGCGTCATCCCGCGAGAGTGGGCACTTACAGGGGTGGTAGATCCCACAGCGTTCAAGGGAGCGCACTACCACAGCGTCACTCGATATCGGGGGTCGAAAAGCAACCTCTGCTGATCTATTAGGTCACCATCTATGGGAAATCGTGATCCGCAAGCCGTGTGCAGCCCGCTGAAGACATCCCATAGATGTAGACCATCAGATCACGCCCGCTTCACCCACCGCGCTGAGCCCGAAAACAGCACTAGACCCGGCCTAAAGTGCCCACAGGCGGTGTGCAAGCAAGTAGATCCCAGCCCCAAAGACCCCCATAACTGGTGACCATACAGGGCAGTGGGGTTCGAGACGGGACAGCGAGCGTCCCATAAACAGTGACCATGAAGCAGCCAGGCCAGCAGTTGAACCGGATCCCATATCCGTAGCCCATTGAAACGGCGATGCCTTCCCATAGACATAGCCCATACTGCTTGTCGCAGGTGCAGGCCGTGAACGCGACAGCAGGGGAGGGCGTCGCGGGTACGAGAACTACATAGTGAACAAGCAGATCTCCGCCTCCATTCACGCGCCCGCAGCCCGCCCTGCACGCCAAGAAGCGCGGCAGCGGCGCTCTACTCCCATAGATAGTGACCATTGGCTCCGGCACTCACCGCATCACGTCCCATGGATGTAGCCCACGCGCTGGTCAGGCAACGAAGAACTCCGTCCCATAAACATCGCCCATAGTAAAACCCTGTTGAAAGCGCGTGCGTCCCATATCCACAGACCAATCAAAGGGCTCTGGATATGGGATCGGTGCAACCTCCCATATCCACAGACCTAAACTCCCATGGATGGTGACCTAGTTCCCATATCCATAGCCAGGGAGCCCCACTGGTGGTGACCATTGATCCCATAGACATAGCCCAAATCGGCCCCAAACCCGCGCCAGTGCTGGATTTCAAGCTCCCAAATGTATTAAACGGGAAAGTGTCTTTTAAATAAGGAAAGCACTGTGAGGGCCCCCTTTTATAAAAATCCCGAACACCCGATACCCGTTGCATGGGCTATTGCTGCGGGCATGCTTTAGACCATAGAATGGCCTCCCATGCCACGTCAGCCACGTCACTCAAAGGTCGACCCACCCACGGAACTGCAGATCCAACTGTTCCGTCTTCCTGAGGTCCCAGAGCCCTACAAGAAGGCCGTGGAAGTGGTGCACAGCAAGCCCCACGCCCCGTGCCAGGGACCAGACCATCGGACAGCGGAACAGACACGCACCGCCTGCGCCCACAGCACGGCCGCCAACAGCGGGGTGGGCTCCGCCGTGCCGC
>NZ_JBKDTZ010000259.1:0-5736 GCF_046339755.1 Acidovorax sp.
GCATGGGTCTATGGGTCAAGGTTCAGTGCGAGTGGCGTGGTACGGCGGCACCCCGGCAACCGACCAGGAAGTCGAAGTCGCAGCCATCGTCGGCCTGCAGCTCGTGGTCCACATACAGGCGCTGGTAGCCACCACGCCCACCCATGTCGGTGTTGGAAAGTGCGGCCAGGCGTGCGGCCAGTTCCTCGTCGCTGATATCGAGGTGCAGGCGGCCCTGCTCGCAGTCGAGTTCGATGAAGTCGCCATCGCGCACGGCGGCCAGCGGGCCGCCCGCAGCGGCCTCGGGTGCCACGTGCAGCACCACGGTGCCGTAGGCCGTGCCGCTCATGCGCGCGTCGGAGATGCGCACCAGGTCCTTCACGCCCTGGCGCAGCAGCTTGGGCGGCAGGCCCATGTTGCCCACCTCGGCCATGCCGGGGTAGCCCTTGGGGCCACAGTTCTTCATCACCATCACGCAGCTGGCGTCGATGTCCAGGTCCTCGTCGACGATGCGCTCCTTGTAGTGCTCCAGGTTCTCGAACACCACGGCGCGGCCCCGGTGCTTGAGCAGCTCGGGCGAGGCCGCCGAGGGCTTGAGCACCGCGCCGCGCGGCGACAGGTTGCCGCGCAGGATGCAGATGCCGCCGTCGGCGATCAGCGGGTTGTCGATGGGGCGGATTACCTCGTCGTTGTACTGCGGCGCCTCGCGCACGTTGTCCCACAGGCTCTTGCCGTTGACGGTGAGCGCATCGGGGTGCGGCAGCAGCCCGTTCTCGCCCAGGCGGCGCAGCACGGCGGGCAGGCCGCCCGCGTAGTAGAACTCTTCCATCAGGAAGCGGCCCGAGGGCTGCAGGTCCACCAGGGTGGGCGTGCCGCGGCCGATGCGGGTCCAGTCCTCCAGGTCCAGCGGCACGCCGATGCGCCCGGCGATGGCCTTCAAGTGAATCACGGCGTTGGTCGAGCCGCCGATGGCGGCATTGGTGCGGATGGCGTTCTCGAAGGCCTCGCGCGTGAGGATCTTCGATAGCGTGAGCCCTTCGTGCGCCATCTCCACGATGCGCCGGCCCGACATATGGGCCAGCACGTAGCGGCGCGAGTCCACGGCCGGGATGGCTGCGTTGTGCGGCAGCGAGGTGCCCAGCGACTCGGCCATGCAGGCCATGGTGCTGGCCGTACCCATCGTGTTGCAGGTGCCGGCCGAGCGCGACATGCCCGCTTCCGCGGCAAAGAACTGGTGCTCGTTGATCTCGCCCGCCTTCAGCGACTCATGCAGCCGCCACACGGCCGTGCCCGAGCCGATGTCCTTGCCGTCGAGCTTGCCGTTGAGCATGGGCCCGCCCGTGACCACGATGGCCGGCACGTCGCAACTGGCCGCGCCCATCAGCAGGGCGGGCGTGGTCTTGTCGCAGCCGACCAGCAGCACCACCGCATCAATGGGGTTGCCGCGGATGGCTTCCTCCACGTCCATGCTGGCCAGGTTGCGCGTGAGCATGGCCGTGGGGCGCAGGTTGGATTCGCCGTTGGAGAACACCGGGAACTCGACCGGAAAGCCGCCCGCCTCGTAGATGCCGCGCTTGACATGCTCGGCGATCTTGCGAAAGTGGGCGTTGCAGGGCGTGAGCTCGGACCAGGTGTTGCAGATGCCGATGATGGGTCGGCCATCGAACTCGTGGTCGGGGATGCCCTGGTTCTTCATCCAGCTGCGGTACATGAAGCCGTTCTTGTCGGCGGTGCCGAACCATGCGGCGGAGCGGAGCTTGCGCGGGGAGGAAGTCATGCTGTTGTGGTTTTGGGAGAGGTGGTTCGTGGGATTCAGGAGGGCTTGCCGCTGCGGTGCGTGAGCAGGCGCTGCAGCAGGCAGAAGACGAAGAGCAGCACGCCGACGACGATGCGCGTCCACCACGAGCTGAGCGTGCCGTCGAAGGAGATCAGGGTCTGGATGATTCCGAGCATCAGCACGCCGAACAGCGTGCCGGCCACATAGCCCACGCCGCCTGTGAGCAGGGTGCCGCCGATCACCACGGCGGCGATGGCGTCCAGTTCCATGCCCGTGGCATGCAGGCCGTAGCCCGAGAGCATGTAGAAGGTGAACACCACGCCGGCCAGCGCCGAGCAGAAGCCCGAAAGCGTGTACACCCCGATCAGCGTGGCCCGCACTGGCAGGCCCATGAGCACGGCCGAATGCTCGCTGCCGCCCACGGCATACACGTTGCGGCCGAAGGGCGTGCAGTGCGCGACGAAGATGGCGGCCAGCAGCTCCGCCAGGGCGATCAGCGCGCCCAGCGAAAGCGAGGCGCCTTCCCAGAATTCCATCCGCCACTGCGCCATCTCCGAATAGGCTTCATCGGCAATGCTGATGGAGTCGATGCTGATCAGGTAGCACAGGCCGCGCGCGAGGAACATGCCCGCCAAGGTCACGATGAAGGGCTGCAGCCGAAAGCGCTCGATCAGAAAGCCCATGAGCGCGCCGAACACCGTGCCCATGAGCAGCACCAACGGAATGGCCGCGAGGGGGCTCCAGTGGTGGTGCTCGACCAGCGTGGCCAGCACCATGGTGCTCAGCGCCACCACCGAGCCCACCGAGAGGTCGATGCCGCCCGACAGGATCACGAAGGTCATTCCCACCGCGACGATGATCAAAAAGGCGTTGTCGATCAGCAGGTTCAGGAACACCTGGGCCGAGAAGAAGCCGGTGTAGAGCACCGAGCCTGCGGTGGCCATGGCCAGGAACAGCGAGACGGTGGCCGCCAGCGGCAGGTACTTGGGGTTCAGTCGCATGCGGGCAGGGGTGGGGCCTTGTTCTGCAGGTGGCACCGTTGGCGCGGCGGCCAGGGCCGGGCTGTGTCCATGGCTCATGACAGGGCCCCCCCCGCTTCGGGGCGGCGCACCAGGGCGCCGACCTGGGCGCGGAAGTCGGGCGACTGCAGCAGCATGACCACAAACACCACCACGGCCTTGACCACCAGGTTGATCTCGGGCGGCACGCCCATGGAGTAGATGGCGTAGGTCAGCGTCTGGATGATGAGCGCACCGATCACGCTGCCCACCAGGCTGAAGCGCCCGCCGGTCAGCGCCGTGCCGCCCAGCGTGACGGCCAGGATGGCATCGAGCTCCATCAGCTGGCCGGCGTTGTTGGCGTCGGCGCTCTTCACGTTGGAGCTGATGAGCAGGCCCGCGATGCCCGCGCACACGCCGCAGAAGGTGTAGGCCGCCAGCAGCAGGCGGCGCGACTGCACGCCCGCCACGCGTGCCGCCGTGGGGTTGATGCCCACGGCCTGGATGAACAGGCCCAGCGCCGTGCGCGTGACCGCCAGGTAGAGCAGGATGAACACGGCGGCCAGCACGAAGAGCGAGAACGGCAGGCCCAGCAGGTAGCCCCCGCCCAAAAAGAAGAAAGGCGCGTAGTAGATGGTGATGATCTGCCCGTCGGTGATGAGCTGGGCGATGCCCCGGCCCGCCACCATGAGGATCAGCGTGGCGATGATGGGCTGCATGCCCACCTTGGCCACCAAGAGGCCGTTCCACAGCCCGCACACCAGTGCCACGCCCAGGGCGCCCAGGATGGCCAGAGGCATCGGAAAGCGGCTTTCGGTGCCTGAGACCGAGCCGCCGATCATCCAGGCGCCCACGGCGGCCGCGATGGCG
This sequence comes from Acidovorax sp., assembly GCF_046339755.1. Taxonomy (GTDB): domain Bacteria; phylum Pseudomonadota; class Gammaproteobacteria; order Burkholderiales; family Burkholderiaceae_C; genus Acidovorax. The sequence continues at coordinate 3,625 of NZ_JBKDTZ010000259.1, forward strand.
ACCACGGCGCCCACCGAGATGTCGATGCCGCGCGTGGCGATCACCAGGGTCATGCCCAGGGAGACCAGGGCCAGCGGCGCGGCGCGGTTGAGGATGTCGATCAGGCTGCCGTAGAGGTGGCCATCGCGCCACTCGATGTGCAGAAAGCTGGGGTTGAAGGCCGTGTTCACGGCCAGCAGGAGGGCCAGGGTGACCAGTGGCCAGGTCAGCCGGTGCTGCAACGCAGTGGCAAGGAGGGTAGGGGGGCGGGATGCGTCAGGCATTTTCGGCGGCAATCAGTTCGTACACAGCGTCTTCGCTGCTGCCCGCGGGCAGTTCGCCGACCTTGCGGCGGTCGCGCAGCACCACGATGCGGTGCGCCACGCGCACCACCTCGCTCATTTCGGAGGAAATGAAGACCACGGCCATGCCGGCCTGGGCCAGGCGCAGGATCTGCTCCATGATTTCCTGCTTGGCGGCCACGTCGATGCCGCGCGTGGGCTCGTCCAGGATCAACAGGCGCGGCTCGGTCGCCATCCAGCGCGCGAGGATGGCCTTTTGCTGGTTGCCGCCCGAGAGCAGGCCGATGGGCGTGTCCACGCTCGCGGTCTTGATGCCCAGCATCTCCACATAGCGCTCTGCAATGGCGGCTTGCTCGGCACGCGAGAGGAAGCGGCCCATGCCCATGCGCGCCTGCAGTGCCAGGGCGATGTTCTCGCGCACCGACAGCTCGGCCACGATGCCATCGGTCTTGCGCTCCTCGGGGCACAGGGCCAGGCCTTCGCGGATGGCGTCCATGGGGTTGGAGAACGCCACGCTGCGGCCATCCACGCGCAGCACGCCCTTGTCGGGCGCCTGCAGGCCGAAGAGCAGGCGCGCCAGCTCGGTGCGGCCCGAGCCGAGCAGGCCCGCCAGGCCCACCACCTCGCCGGCGCGCACGCGCAGGTCCATGGGCTGCAGCTGGCCGCTCTGTCCCAGGCCCTCGGCCTGCAGCAGGGCGGGGGCGGCATCGTCGAAGTCGGGCACCACGGGCGGTTCGGTGGACTGGGCGGCCAGCTCGCGCCCCAGCATGGCGTTGATCAGCGCCTGGGGCGGCAGGTCGGCGACGGCCCATTCACCCACCCAGGCACCGTTGCGCAGCACGGTGATGCGGTCCGACACGGCATAGACCTGGTTCAGGAAGTGGGTCACGAAGACGATGGCCAGGCCCTCGCCGCGCAGGCGGCGCAGCACCTCGAAGAGCTTTTGCACCTCGTCGTCGTCGAGGCTGGAGGTGGGCTCGTCCAGGATCAGCACCTTGGCCTCGATGCTCAGCGCCCGCGCGATGGCCACCAACTGCTGCACGGCCACCGGGTAGTCCGAGAGCAGGCGCGTGACGTCGATGGACAGGCCGATGCGCGCCACCAGCTCGCGCGCGCGCTGGTGCAGCGTGGCCCAGTCGATGAGAAAGCCCTGGGCGATGCCGCAGCGCGGGTAGCGTCCGGCAAAGATGTTCTCGGCCACCGACAGGTTGGGGCAGAGGTTGACCTCCTGGTACACGGTGCTGATGCCCAGGCGCTGCGCGGCCAGCGGCGAATCGGGCCACGCGGCCTGGCCGGCCAGCCGCATCTGGCCGCTGCTGGCCGGCAGCACGCCGGTGAGCACCTTGATCAGCGTGGACTTGCCCGCGCCGTTCTGGCCCATGAGGGCATGGATCTCGCCCGGGTACAGGTTCAGCTGCACGTCGTGCAGCACCGGAATACCGGCAAACTGCTTGTGAATGCCTGTGAGCTGCAGCACAGGTAATGGGGTGGGGGCAGTGGCCATGTACATGGGCCGTCACGCCTTGTTTTTGTTGTAGACATCGACCAGCACGGCGGCGAGCAACACCACGCCCTTGATGACCTGCTGGTAGTCGATGCCGATGCCCAGGATGGACATGCCGTTGTTCATCACGCCCATCACAAAGGCGCCGATGACCGCGCCCATCACCTTGCCCACGCCGCCCGATGCCGATGCGCCGCCGATGAAGCAGGCTGCAATCACGTCCAGCTCAAAACCCAGGCCCGCCTTGGGCGTGGCGGTGTTTAGCCGCGCCGCAAACACCAGCCCGGCCAGGGCTGCCAACACGCCCATGTTGATGAAGGCATACAG
>NZ_JBKDTZ010000260.1:0-47801 GCF_046339755.1 Acidovorax sp.
ACGCCCCAGAACTTGGCGTCGATGGCCAGCATCAGCGCAGCCACCATCAGGGCAGCGACCACGGCACCGGCCTTGATGAAGCTCGGGATCCGGAGTTTGACCGAAGCCAGCACGGCGCCACCGACCACGCACAGGATCAGCGCATACATCATTTCGCTGGTGATGGCGCGCAGCATCGAGTAAAACGGCGTGAAGTACCAGACCGGCGCGATGTGCGCAGGCGTCTTCAGCGGGTCGGCCGGAATGAAGTTGTTGTACTCGAGGAAATAGCCGCCGAACTCGGGGGCGAAGAAGATCACCGCCGTGAAGGCCATCAAGAAGACGCAGACACCGAAGATGTCGTGCACCGTGTAGTAGGGATGGAAAGGCACGCCGTCCAGGGGCTTGCCATTGGCATCCTTGGGGGCCTTGGGGCCCTTGATCTCCACGCCGTCTGGGTTGTTGGACCCCACATCGTGCAGCGCCAGCAAGTGGGCCACGACCAGGCCCAGCAGCACCAGCGGCACGGCGATCACGTGGAAGCTGAAGAAGCGGTTCAGCGTGGCATCACCGACCACGTAGTCTCCCCGGATCAGCAGTGCCAGGTCCGGGCCGACGAAGGGAATCGCGGCGAACAGGTTCACGATCACCTGGGCGCCCCAGTAGGACATCTGGCCCCAGGGCAGCAGGTAGCCCATGAAGGCTTCGGCCATCAGGCACAGGAAGATCGCGCAGCCGAACACCCAGACCAGCTCGCGCGGCTTGCGGTAGCTGCCATAGATAAGCCCGCGGAACATGTGCAGATAGACCACCACGAAGAAGGCCGAGGCCCCCGTGGAGTGCATGTAGCGGATCAGCCAGCCCCAGGGCACATCGCGCATGATGTACTCGACCGACTCGAAGGCCTTGGCCGCATCGGGCTTGTAATGCATCACCAGGAAGATGCCGGTGACGATCTGGATCACCAGCACCAGCAGCGACAGCGAGCCGAAGATGTACCAGAAGTTGAAGTTCTTCGGAGCGTAGTACTCCGACATGTGCACGCGGTAGGCATCGAAGGCCGTCGGGAACCGGTTCTCGAACCAGTTGGTGGTCTTCGCCGCTATCGAGGCGTTGGGGGAGATTTCCTTGAATTCGTGGGCCATTTTTGTGTCTCCCTCAAGCCTTCTTGTCTTCGCCGATCAGCAGGCGGGTGTCCGACAGGTACATGTGGGGAGGCACCTCCAGGTTGTCCGGCGCCGGCTTGGTCTTGAAGACCCGGCCGGCCAGGTCGAACGTGGAGCCATGGCAGGGGCACAGAAAACCGCCCTTCCAGTCATCGGGCAGCGACGCCTGCGCGCCGGTCTGGAACTTGTCCGATGGCGAGCACCCCAGGTGCGAGCAGATGCCCACCGCCACGAGGATCTCGGGCTTGATGGAGCGGGCTTCGTTGCGGGCGTACTCGGGCGTGAGTTCCGAGGGCTTGCGCTCGGACTTCGGATCGGCCAGCTGGCCATCAAGCTTGGGCAGCTCGGCAAGCTGCTCGGGCGTGCGCTTGACGATCCAGACGGGCTTGCCACGCCATTCCACGGTGACTTTCTCTCCGGGCTTGAGCGCGGAAATATCCACCTCGACGGCGGCACCTGCCGCCTTGGCCCGCTCGGAGGGCTGGAAAGTACTCACGAAAGGAACGGCGGTCGCCACGCCGCCCACCGCACCAGCGCAGCCAGACGCAATCAGCCACGTCCTTTTGCTGGAGTCGATTGGGGTGTCACTCATGGGGGTCCTTGATGTACATCGCTATTGGGGTCAACCGCGAATTGTAGCGGAGTGAAAAGGGTCATTCCACGCGGGCAGTCCGCCTTGACAGGGGACAGACCTGGGCAATACTCGCCTTCTTGTCTATTCTCAAGAGGGGTTATCCATGGGCATTGCACAAGAGTTCCGGGAATTTGCCGTCAAGGGCAACGTGATCGACTTGGCAGTGGGCGTCATCATCGGCGGCGCCTTCGGCAAGATCGTGGATTCGGTGGTTTCCGACCTGATCCTGCCCGTGGTCGGGCTGGTGTTCGGCAAGCTTGATTTCTCCAACCTGTTCATCGTTCTGGGCAATGTGCCGGCCGGCACCGCGATGACACTCGACGCCCTGAAGAAAGCCGGCGTGCCGGTGTTTGCCTACGGCAACTTCATCACCGTGGCGGTGAACTTCTTCATCCTGGCCTTCATCATCTTCATGATGATCAAGCAGATCAACCGCCACAAGCGCGAAACCCCGCCCGCGCCAGCAGCGCCGGCCGCGCCGCCCGAAGACATCGCCCTGCTGCGCGAAATCCGCGACAGCCTCAAGAACCGGGCACCCTGAGCACCCGCGCGCATGGCTAGCGCGCCAGCTGGCGCGCCATGCGCACTGCCTCCACCAGGCTGCCGGCGTCGGCGATGCCCTGGCCAGCGATGTCAAAGGCCGTGCCATGGTCGGGGCTGGTGCGCACCAGGGGCAGGCCCAGGGTCACGTTCACGCCCTTGTCGACGCCCAGGTACTTCACGGGGATCAGGCCCTGGTCGTGGTACATGGCCACCACCACGTCGAACTCGCCCGGGTGCCCTGGTGCATGGCGCGCACGCATGAAGACCGTATCGGGCGCGAACGGGCCATGCACGTCCATGCCTTGCGCCCGCGCGGCGGCGATGGCCGGTGCGATGACCTGCATCTCTTCACTGCCGAAGAGCCCGCCCTCCCCCGCATGCGGGTTGAGCCCCGCCACGCCGATGCGCGGCGCGCGGCCCAGTGTGCGCAGCAATGCAGCGTGGGTGATCGCCAGTGTCTGTGCCACGTTGCCAAGCGTCACCGCCTCGATGGCATCACGCAGCGACACGTGGATGCTCACCAGCACCGTGCGCAGTTCATCGTTGGCCAGCATCATGCGCACCGGCATGGCCGCCAGGGGCACCCCCTGGTGCCGCGCGGCCTCGGCCTGCAGCAGTTCGGTATGGCCCGGAAAGTCCACACCAGCAGCCGACAGCGCCTCCTTGTGCAGGGGGGCCGTGACCAGTGCTGCCACCTCACCACACAGCGCGGCGCGGGCGGCCCATACCACACAGTCGGCGGCAGCCCGGCCCGCTTCGGCACCGATCTGCCCCCAAGGCTGCGGCCCTGGCAAGCCAGGCAGAGGCAACACGGGAATGCAGCGCGGCGGCAGCTGCAGGGCCTCGGCAGGCGATGCGATCTGCGCCACGGGCACGGACGGCAGCCCAGGGCGTTCGATGCACTGCGCGGCCCGGCGCAGCGTGGCCAGGTCGCCCACCACAAAACCGCCGTGCAGCTCGCCGGGCGCGTCGCGGAAGGCCTTGGCGACGATCTCCGGGCCGATGCCGGCCGGGTCGCCCTGGGTGATGGCGATGGCAGCGCTCATGCGGGGTTGTCCACCTCGATGAAGAGATGCTCCACACCCGCCTGCTGGGCCACATGCGCGGCCACGGCAGGAGCACCATAGCGCTCGGTCGCATGGTGGCCTGCGGCGATGAAACACACGCCCGTCTCTCGCGCCAGGTGCGCCTGGGGTTCGGAGATCTCCCCGGTGATGAAGGCATCGGCACCGGCGGCAATGGCCGGCTCGAAATAGCCCTGGGCCCCACCCGTGCACCAGGCCACGCGGCGGATCGGCCTGCGCGTGGCCGCCTCGGGCTGCGCCAGCGTCACGGAGCGCCCCAGCGCTGCGGCCACATGGTCTGCCAGGGCCTGGCCATCGGCGAACTGCGCACCCGCCACACAGCCCAGGTCCTGCTCGCCAAAGCGCGCATCGGCCGCCAGGCCCAGCACGCGGCCCAATTGCACGTTGTTGCCCAGCTCGGGATGGGCATCGAGCGGCAGGTGATAGGCAAACAGGTTGATGTCGTGCGCCAGCAGCAGCTGAAGGCGCCGCTTCATCCAGCCGACCACGCGGCCGTCCTGCCCACGCCAGAACAAGCCGTGGTGCACGAAGATGGCGTCAGCGCGCGCATCGATGGCGGCCTCGATCAGCGCGCGGCTGGCCGTGACACCGCTCACGATGCGGGTGATGCTTTCCTTGCCCTCGACCTGCAGGCCGTTGGGGCCATAGTCCTTGAAGCGCGCGGGCTGCAGCAGCCCGTCGAAGAGGGCCAGGAGTTCTTGTCGCTGAATGCTACTCATGCCCCGATTGTGCCAAGACCCTCAGGCTTTGGACGGTTGCCAGCCCTTGATGGCCAGAGGCCACAGCAGTCCGATGGCCGCACCCAGCACGCCCATGGCGGCCACATAGTGGGCCGGCGCCAGCGGGTCCACTTGCTGCCAGGTGGAAATCAGCACGGGCGTGAGGCCGCCGAACACGGCATAGGCCATGTTGTAGGCAAAGGACAGGCCGGTGAAGCGCACGGGCGCCGGGAAGGCACGCACGCCCACCACGGGCAGCAGCGAGATGCTGCCGACGAAAAAGCCCACCAGCGCATAGGACCAGACCAGCGAGGCTTCGGTGCCGGGCAGGCCCAGGTAGAACAGGTAGGCCGTGGCGGTCAAGCCGCCCCAGCCCAGCACCATGGCCGTGCGCGTACCGGCCTTGTCGGACAGCCAGCCCCAGAATACGCAGCCGATGGTCAACGTCACCGTCGCCAGGGCATTCGCCTTCATCGCAGCGGCGGGCACGACATGGACCACCGTCTGCAGGTAGGCGGGCGTGAACCACACCACCACCACCACGGCCGTGGACAGCACCCAGGTCATCAGGGCCACGAGCACGCAGGCTTCGCGGTGGTCGCGCAGGATGGTTTTGAGTGGCAGTTCCCGGTCCGCGGCCTTGCGGGCCTGCATCTCGCGGAAGATGGGGGTCTCTTCGAGGAACTTGCGCAGGTATACCGACACCAGGCCGAACACTCCGCCCAGGATGAAGGGGATGCGCCAGGCCCAGTCGTGCACCTCGGCCTGGCTGTAGGTGGTGTTGAGCCACACGCCCATGATGGAGCCCAGGAAAATGCCTCCGGTGATACCTGATGTGAGGGTGCCGATGGCGAAGCCGTAGTTCCTGGCCGGCGCATGCTCGGCCACGAACACCCAGGCGCCAGGCATCTCGCCGCCGATCGCGGCACCCTGCAGCACGCGCATGGCCAAGAGCAGCAGTGGCGCCGCAATGCCGATGGTGGCGTAGGTCGGCTGGATGCCGATGACCAGGGTGGGCACGGACATCAGAAAGATGGACAGCGTGAACATCTTCTTGCGGCCCAGCTTGTCGCCGTAGTGGGCGATCACGATGCCGCCCAGCGGCCGCGCCAGGTAGCCGGCGGCGAAGATGCCCAGGGTCTGCAGCTGGCGCATCCATTCGGGCATGTCGGCCGGAAAGAACAGCGAGCCGATGACGTTGGCAAAGAAGACAAAAACGACGAAGTCGTAGAACTCCAGCGTCCCGCCCAGTGCGGACAGGCCCAGGGTCTTGTAGTCGCTGCGGTTCAGGGGGCGATGGGAAAGGCCGGCGGACGCGGACGCGCCGTCCGCCGCGGTGATCGAGGTCATGGGAAAGGCTCCAGAAAATGCGTGCACAGGACTGCGGGGTGCGGCGGCAGCGGTGGCATGCCGCAGGCCATCGTTCGTCGGCAGTTTCCGGATGGAGGAGATTGTCGTGGGTGGCCGCGCGGGTAGCAGGCCACAGGAGAACACAGGCAGCGGGAGCAGTCGTGGCGCCATTTTAGGGTTTTCCCTTAGACCGTGCCATCGCAACCCGCTATGCCCCCTCCCACCACTCAGAACGTGTTCACGATCTTTTCGAGGCCGCGTTGCTGCGCAATCGGGATGAGTGGATGCTCCGGATGCGCCGCGTGCGCTCGTGCCCATGCAAGCAGCCGGGGCGCCAACATTCCGAATTCATCGGCCCGATTTCGCCCCAACCCTTCGGGCAAGTGCCTTGCCGCGCCTTGCATCCCATCCCGGCAAGGTACTTGCGCGGCCCCGAAAAGATCGTAAACACGTTCTCAGGCGCCCACCCGGCCTGCGCGGCGCCGCCCGGCAGGCAATGGCGCACAATGGCGGTCCCTGTAGACCCCCTGGCCCCCACTCCATGAAGCGCATTTGGCTGCTGTTTTCCCAAACCGTGACGGTGTTCGTCGCGGCGTATTTCGTCGTGGCCACCCTGCAGCCCGGCTGGCTGGGGCGTGGCAACGTGCGCTCCGGTGCGGGCATCGCCCTCATTGAAGCACCTGCCAGCACGGCCGCCGCAGGCCAGCCCGCGGCCGGCAGCTTCAGCGCGGCGGCGCGCAAGGCAGCACCCGCCGTGGTGAGCATCAACACCAGCAAGGCCGTGCGCCACCCGCGCAGCAATGACCCGTGGTTCCAGTTCTTCTTCGGTGACCAGAGCGGCCAGCAACAGCAGGCGGGCCTGGGCAGCGGCGTGATCATCAGCCCCGATGGCTACATCCTCACCAACAACCACGTGGTGGAAGGCGCGGACGAAATCGAGGTCACGCTCACCGACAGCCGGCGCGCCCGCGCGCGCGTGATCGGCACCGACCCCGACACCGACCTGGCCATCCTCAAGATCGAACTCGACAAGCTGCCCGTGATCGTGCTGGGCAACTCGGATACCCTGGACGTGGGCGACCAGGTGCTGGCCATCGGCAACCCCTTCGGCGTGGGCCAGACGGTGACCAGCGGCATCGTCAGCGCGCTGGGGCGCACCCAGCTCGGCATCAACACCTTTGAGAACTTCATCCAGACCGACGCCGCGATCAACCCCGGCAACTCGGGTGGTGCGCTGGTGGATGGCAACGGCCACCTGATGGGCATCAACACCGCCATCTACTCGCGCTCGGGCGGCAGCATGGGCATCGGCTTCGCCATCCCGGTGTCCACGGCGCGCCTGGTGCTCGACGGCATCGTCAAGGACGGCCAGGTCACGCGCGGCTGGATCGGCGTGGAGCCCAACGAGCTCTCGCCCGAGCTGGCCGAGACCTTCGGCGTGAAAGCCTCCGAGGGCGTGATCATCACCGGCGTGCTGCAGGATGGCCCTGCGGCCCAGGCCGGCATGCGCCCGGGTGATGTGATCGTGAAGGTGGACGGCAAGAACGTGGGCAATGTCTCCGAGCTGCTCACCGCCGTGGCAGCCCTCAAGCCCGGCACGGCCGCTCCGTTCAACGTTCGGCGCGCCGATACGCTGGTGGAATTGAGCATCACCCCGGGCCTGCGCCCCCGGCCGCAACGCAATGTGAGAAGGTAACCCCTGAGGCGCTTCGCGCCTTCCCCCTGAAAGGAGGGCGCCCCCAGCGCAGGCGCTGGATATGCCGCCTTCGCGGCGGGGCGGCCCTTGCGCGGGAGTACTGGCATGGGCCGTGCCGGCTTCCACGGCTGGAGCGGCCATTGCAATGCCGGATGGGGCCGCCTGCAACACCCATAAAAAAAGCAACTGGCGCTCTCGCGGCAGTTGCTTTCTTCATGCCCCTCGGGGGCTGCAGGTCTGATTCCGGTCAGGACGACGACGAAGCGGCTTCATCGGCCTCTTGCGGCGCCTTGGTGTGCTTGATGAAGATCTGTGCGGCCCAGATGCCCACTTCGTAGAGGATGCACATGGGCACGGCCAGCGCGAGCTGGGAGACCACGTCCGGGGGCGTCACGATGGCCGCCACGACGAACGATGCCACGATGAAGTAGCCACGAAAGCTCTTGAGCTTCTCGACGCTGACGATGTTCATGCGCGCCAGCACCACCACGGCGATCGGCACCTCGAACGCCAGGCCGAAGGCCAGGAACATCGACAGCACGAAGCTCAGGTAGGCCTCGATGTCAGGCGCGGCCGTGATGCTCTTGGGCGCAAAGCTCTGGATGAAGGCGAACACCTGGCCGAACACGAAGTAGTAGCAGAACGCCACGCCCACGAAGAACAGCAGCGTGCTGGAGACCACCAGCGGCAGCACCAGCTTCTTCTCGTGCGAATACAGGCCCGGCGCTACGAAGGCCCAGACCTGCCACAGCACGAAAGGCAGCGCCAGCAGGAAGGCCGACATCAGCAAAATCTTGAGCGGCACCATGAAGGGCGAGATCACCGAGGTGGCGATCAGCGTGGCGCCCTTGGGCAGATGGGCCACCAGGGGCGCCGCCAGGAAGTCGTAGAGCGCGCCAGGGCCGGGAAAGAAGAACAGGATCGCCGCCGCGATGGCGATGGCGATGATGGCCTTGACCAGCCGGTCGCGCAGCTCCATCAGGTGCTGCACGAACGGCTGCTCGGTGCCGGCCAGCTCGTCTTCTTTGGAGGGAGTTTCGGACATGTTGGATTTTCAGGGGCGTGGGGGCCGCCCATGCAGCGCGCACCAGAGGCAGCGCTGCATCGTCAATGGAATTTCTGGGGCCGGTAACGGGCGACGCGCGCGGCGCCGGACTGTGCCTTGGTGCGCACACCGCTGCGCGACTTGTACCACTGGGGGGTGGCGCCGCGCTTGAGGCGCCAGTTCTTGCCCGGGTGCTTGTAGGCAGGTACCACCACCGAGGTTTCGAAAGGCTCGGCGGCGCTCATGTCCGTCGCCGCAGCCCAGTCCTTCTCGAATTCGCTGGCGCCGGTCTGGATGGACTGCTGCACGTCGCGTGCGGCGCCTTCCACCGTGTCCTTCATCTTGCGCAGCTCGTCGAGCTCCATGGACCGGTTGACCTCGGCCTTGACGTCGGACACGTAGCGTTGCGCCTTGCCCAGCAAGGTGCCCACCGTGCGCGCCACGCGCGGCAGCTTCTCGGGGCCGATGACGATCAGCGCCACGGCGCCGATCAGCGCCATCTTGGACAGGCCAATATCAATCATGAAGCAGGTGTCCGCTCAGCGGTCAGCTCTTTTGCTTGGCTTCGACGTCGATGGTGGTCTTGTCAGCCGCCTGGCTGGCAGTCACCTGGCCAGCAGGCGGATTGACGGCACCGCTCTCGGCCGTGGAACCGTCCTTCATGCCGTCCTTGAAGCCCTTGACGGCGCCCCCGAGGTCCGAGCCCATGTTCTTGAGCTTCTTGGTGCCGAAGACCATGACGACGATCAGCAGCACGATCAGCCAGTGCCAGATGGAAAAAGAGCCCATGGAAAATCTCCTAACGTATTGCAATCATTTTAGACCCCGGCCGTGACCGGAGTTCACACACCCTGCTTTGGTACAGGGGTCTATCGTGGAAGACCGTCAGTTCGCGTCAGCCTTTGAGCCACGGGCGGGGGCCGCCCATCACGTGGATGTGCAGATGGTGGATTTCCTGCCCGCCTTCAACCCCCGTGTTTACCACGATGCGGAAACCGCCCTCGGGGTAGGGATTGCAACCCTGCTCCTGGGCCAGCTTAGGCGCCAGGACCATCATGCGCCCCAGCACACCGGCGTGCTCGGCCGACACCTGGGCCATGGACGGAACGTGCAGCTTGGGCACCATGAGGAAGTGCACCGGCGCCGATGGATGGATGTCGTGGAAGGCAAAGACCTCCTCGTCCTCGTAGACCTTCTTCGAAGGAATCTGGCCCGCGGTGATTTTGCAGAAAAGGCAGTTCGGATCGTGCATGGTGGAAAAAGGAGAGCGGAAATCTGGCTGCACGAAGGCAGATTCACGAATTGTCGGCGATCTTGATGCTGGGTCGCACGCCCACATCCCGGCGGTGTGCCTTCATCCAGGCCTTGCCCGCATCGCGCCCCAGCGTGAACAGCTGGCGCACGAAGGCCGTGTCGGCGCGCACCTTGCTGTCGGCGCCGAAAGGGGCCAGCACCGCGCCCCCGTCGATGCGGTGCATCAGCACGTTCTTGTAGCGGCGCGCATCGAGCTTGCCCTCGGCCAGCAGCCGGCGCACGAATTCGATGGCGCGCAGTTCGGCCAGCAGGCTGGCATTGAAGGTGACTTCGTTCATGCGCTCCATGATCTCTTGCGCGGTGCCCGGCACCTCGCGGTGCTCGATGGGGTTGATCTGCACCAGCAGGATGTCCGATGCCTCGGTCTGGTAGATCAGCGGGTGCAGCGCCGGGTTGCCCGAATAGCCACCGTCCCAGTAGTGCTCGCCATCGATCTCCACGGCCTTGAACACCATGGGCAGGCAGGCCGAGGCCATCACGGCGTCGGCACTCAGGCGCGGGCCCGAGAAGATCTCGCCGCGCCCGGTGCGCACATTGGTCGCGCACACGAACACCTGGGGAACCACGCTTTCGATGCTGGCACGCCCGGAGCACAGCAGGCCGAAATCGACCTCGCGCTCAAGCAGCTGGCGCAGCGGGTTGAATCCAAGCGGGTTGGTCTGGTAGGGCGAGAACCACTGGGCCATCATGCCCATCAGCGGGTTGGCTGCCGACAAGGGCGTGCCCCAGGTCAGGCTGCCCAGCGAGCCCACACCCTCCCACAGCCGGGCGAGCGACTCGCGCGCCAGGGCGCAGCCCGCGGCACGCGCCTCCACCGGGTCCTTGTGGGCCTGTGCGGCCTGGGCAAAGCCATGCGCCAGGGCCACGGCGTTCATGGCCCCCGCGCTGGTGCCGCTGATGCCATCGAACTGCCACTGCCCGTCTTCGAGCAAGGCATCGAGCACACCCCAGGTCAGCGCGCCGTGCGAGCCCCCACCCTGCAGGGCCAGGTTCAGGCGCCGCAGCACATGGGGCTCAGGCATCCACCACCTGGTTCTTGCTCATGGCCAGCATGCCGCGCACGATGCGGTACAGGAACCACAGCGAAATGATGCCCCAGGCGATCCAGCCGGGCAGGATGAAGACCAGCCACAGCCACGAGGTCAACGCATACAGCACCCCTGCCCAGATCACGGAGCGGATGCGCCAGGAGAAATGGTTTTCCTGCCAGGTGCCCTGTGCATCGCCGCGCTTGACCAGGTCGATCACCAGCGCGATGACCAGCAGCAGGGCACTGGCCTGCGCGCCGGGCAGCACCGCACCCAGCGCCACGACCAGATGCAGCGCATAGCTGATCCAGCCGATGTTTTTGAGGCTTTCGGCCTTCTGGTCGCTGGTTTGCACGTCGATGATGTCGTTCATGGGAACCCTTTCTCCTCTCCGGCACGCGCAACCGCCTTGCGCAGGGCTTTCTCCTCGATGCCGCTGGTGCCCTCGCGGCGTTCGAGCTCGGTGAGCACATCGGCCGGCGTCAAGCCATAGTGGGCCAGCGCGACCATGGAATGGAACCACAGGTCGGCCACCTCGTAGACCAGCTTGCTGGCATCGGCACCATGGTCCACGTCCTTGGCGGCCATCACCACCTCGGTGGCTTCCTCCCCGATCTTCTTGAGGAAGGCATCGGGCCCCTTGTGCAGCAGGCGCGAGACATAGCTCTTTTCGGGGTCGCCCCCGTTGGCGGGCTTGCGGCTCTCGATGACGGCGGCCAGGCGCGCGAGGGAATCGTTGGAACTCATGGTCTTACTTGTAGATGGATTCGGGGTCTTTCAAGACCGGATCGACGGGCGTCCATGCGCCGCCCTTGAGCACGCTGAAGAAGCAGCTGTGGCGGCCGGTGTGGCAGGCGATGCCAGGCGCGTGGCCCAACTGGGTCACCTTGAGCAGCACCACGTCGTTGTCGCAGTCCAGCCGGATCTCGTGCACGGTCTGCACGTGGCCCGATTCCTCGCCCTTGAACCACAGCTTGCCGCGCGAGCGGCTGAAGTACACGGCGCGGCCGAGTTCGGCGGTCTTTTCCAGCGCCTCGCGGTTCATCCAGGCAAACATCAGCACGTCGCCCGTGCCCTGCTCCTGCGCGATCACGGGCACCAGGCCCTGCGCATCCCATTTCACTTCATTGAGCCAGTTCATGGCCCGGATTGTCGGCGATTTGAATGACCGACCCCGGACATGGCATTGCCAGCGCCCGCGCAGGCCAAAGACCCGGGCCCCGCCGGCATTTGCAGGCGGGGCCCGGGCCGGGTCAGCGCAGCCCCTTTAGCGCAAGGTCAGGACATTGGAGTAGCGCCCCGCGCGCAGCATTTCGTAGAGCGCCGCCAGGGAATTCACCCCCAGGCCATACCCCAGGTAGAGGTTGCTGCCCGCCAGGGCACTCAGGTCCATGCCCTTGATGTCGAGCACCGGGGCCGACACCGGCAGGGCGCCTGTGTACAAGGCCGCCAGGCTGGGCACGAAACTGACCGTCGCGCCGTCGAGCATGAGCAGGCGGCCATCGGGCAGCAGCAGGGCCACGAAGATGGCGCCGGGCTGCCCCGCATGGGCGGCAGGCAGGGTGACACCGGCCTTGGCCGTGAGCTGGTTCAGCGGGCCGCTCTGGGCCGTGCTGAAGGCGGGTTCGGTGCCAGGCGCCGGCGTGCCGGTGCCCGGGTTCGTGCCGCCCGGGTTGCCGACATTGCCCGGATTGCTGCTGTTGTCCACGCCGGCATTGGGCGCAATGCGCGTGGGCGTGCTCACGATGCCGTTGGCAGTGGTCACCCCGTTGCCCAGAACCCCATTGTCGGTGCGGCCCCAGGTGTAGACCGAGCCATCGGGCATGAGCGCGGCCGCGGCGAAGGCCCCAGTGAAAACGTACGACACCGGACCGGGCAGGCCCTGTACCCGCACCGGGCCCGCCTTGGCGTTGGCCGGCACGGAATCCCACTTGGTGGACACGGTCGTGCCGTCCCCCAGCAGGCCCCGCTCCCCCTGGCCGCAGGCGAACACGGCGCCCGCCCCGTCCACGAACAGCGCGGCACCACCACCCGCAGCGATCTGGCGCAGGTTGCTCAGGTTCTTGATGGTGTAGGGCTGGGTGGCAGCCAGCGCGCTTTCCTGGCCACAGGTCAACATCCCGGAGTTGGTGTCGCCCCAGGCCAGCGCCTGGCCGTTCTTGATGCCCAGATACAGGCCCGCCGCATTGCCGGTGGCGGTGGCATCGATGAACGCCAACCCATTGGGCTTGAGCGCCGTGGCGGGCAAGGGGTCCGACGCCGCGGTCACCGCCTGCAGGGGGTTGTCGCGCACGCTGTTCCGGCCCCAGCCGACCAGGCTGCCGTCCTGCTTGCGCCCGATCATCTGCGTGCCTGTCACGGCCAGTTGCACGATGCCTGTGGCCCCTGCCACGGGCAGGGGCTGGCCGCGCTGCTGCAGTGTGGTGGGGCCGATCCCCAGGTTGCCATTGCCGCTGTCATAGCCCCAGGCCCAGATCTGGCCGCTGCTGTCCGTGGCATAGAGGGAATAGCCATTGGTCGCGGCCAGCACCGAGACAATGCCCGACAGCCCGGGCACCTGCACCGGTTCGTAGCGGAACTGCCCGCCCGAGGTGTCGGAGCCGATCAGGCCGTCCGACACATTGCCCCAGACCCATACCGTGCCGTCGGACTTCACGGCGGCCGACAGCGCGCCACCGGCCGTCACGGCCACCACGTCGTTGCCAAGGGACGCGATCTTTGCAGGCGCGGGGTTGTTGCGGTCGGCCTGGCCGCGGCCGAGCTGGCCCGAGTCACCGCGCCCCCAGGACGTGACGCTGCCATCGGCGTTGAGCAGCAGCATGTGGTAATCACCGAGGGTGATGTGCGGGACGGCGGCGATGGCCGGCGCCGCCAGGCCCACCAGGGCGCCAGCCAGCGCGATGGTCCGAAGCAAAGCAGACATGGAGGAACTCCTGCGAGGTGAAGGTGGAGCCGATTCTTCCGCGCCAGGCGCCCAGCGTCTGTCCCTCGAACAAGGGACAAAATGCACCAGATGCAAGCAGCTGTGACAGCGCTCGCCGCGTATCATGAAACGCACCGCCGCGCGCCCAAGGCCTCTTTGCCCATGTCCGCTTTGCTCTCTGTCCTCGTGATCGAGGACGATCCCCAGTTCAGGCAACGCCTGTGCGACAGCATCGCCGCCGCGCCGGACCTGCGCCTGGTCGGCGCCGCGGGCGATGCCGGTTCGGGCCTGGCGCTGCTGGCCCGCCACCAACCGCAGGTGCTGCTGCTGGACCTGGGGCTGCCCGACCTGAACGGCATTGAAGTGATCACCCGCAGCACCGACGTGGCCCCCCACTGCGAAGTCGTGGTGGTCACCGTCTTCGGCGACGAAGCCCAGGTGATGCAGGCCCTGGCAGCGGGAGCCACCGGGTATGTGCTCAAGGACACGCCCGCCCTGGACCTGGCCGAGCTGGTGCGTGCGGTGCATGCGGGCGGCAGCCCCATCAGCCCGGTGATCGCCCGGCGGCTGCTGACCCGGCTGGCCCCGGCGGCCTCCTCGCGACAGCGCCAGGGAGCACCCGAAGCCGCGGCCAGCGATTCCGATGCGGGCCTGCTGAGCGAACGCGAGTGCGAGATGCTCGGCTTTGCCGCCAAGGGCTACAGCTACCGCGAAATGGCCCAGATGATGGGGGTGACGCAGCAGACCGTGCTCACCTACGTCAAGCGCAGCTACCGCAAGCTGCAGGTACACTCGCGCGCCGAGGCAGTCTATGAAGCCCGCAAGCGCGGGCTGATGAATGACTGACGGGCTGCTGCGCGCCTGGGCGACCGGCTGGCTGCAGCGGGCCCTGGCATGCTCGCTGGCCCTGGTGGCGATATGGGCACAGGCAGAGCACCCACCCACAGCCCCCGATGCCTCCGACGCCATGGTCACCCAGGTGGAGCGCTGGGTCCCCGCTGCCGAGGCAACCCCATCAATCGGCCCACCGGGGAAGGATGCAGCAGGCCAATGGCAATCGGTTGACCTGCCCCAGGCCGTGCAGCGCAATCCCACCACCCGCGCAGCGGTCAACCTGCCCGTGCCCACGGTCTGGTACCGCACCGCATGCCCCGTGCCCGAGGCCCAGGAAACGCTGGCCCTGTACCTTCCCCGCGTGAGCGGCGGCCCCTTGCAGATCTGGCTGCGCACAAACCAGGCCACGCGGCAGTTGTTGGACAACAGCCCGGCCTGGCCTTCGCAGTGGAACCAGCCCATCGTGCTCAGGCTGCCCAGCGCCGCATCCCGGCAGGCCGGCCCTTGCCATCTGTTCCTCGCGCTGCCTCCGCGTGCGGACGGCAGCTACGCCCTGAGCCGGCTCTGGATGGGCCCCGAGCCCGAGATCCAGGGCCTCTGGGCGGCCCGCCAGCGCTGGGTGGTCACCGTGCCGCTGGCGGCCAGCACCACACTGCTCATGCTGGGGCTGTTTGCCCTGGCCTTCTGGTGGCGCCGACGCCAGGACACGGCTTATCTGTACTTCGGGCTGGCATCGCTGGCCTGGTGGTTTCGCAACCTGCACTACGGCATCGAGCTGCCGCAGGACCTCGACGCCCTGCGCTGGTTCTGGTGGGCCACCGATGCGTCCATGACCTGGGTCATGCTGCTGGTCTACCTGTTCTCGCTGCGCTTCGCGGCGCGCGGCTTTCCGCTGGTGGAGCGGATGCTGCTGGGCTTTGCGCTGCTGGTCTCGGCAGCGTCCATGCCCATCCTGCCCTGGGCGCTCGACACTCCGCTGCTGCTGCACGCGGCCAACACGCTGGTTGCGCTGGGCGTGACCCTGCTCATTGCCTGGTCGGCCTGGCGCGGCAGCCGCGAACTGCGGGTGCTGGCCGTGGCCCTGTGCATCTGCCTGGGCCTGGGCGTGCACGACCTGGCACTGCTGCAGTTGCGCATGTCCCCTGAAAGCCTGTACCTCATGCCCTACGCCATGATGCTGGTGCTGGGTGCCTTCCTGTACGCCGTGAACCGGCGCTACATCGGGGCCCTGGAGCATGCCGAAGGTGCGGCCGCGGAGCTCGCGGACAGGCTGGCCGAACAGCAGCGTGCGCTGCGGGCCAACTTCGCCTTGCTGGCCGAGGTGGAGAACGAGCGCGTGCGCCTGGCCGAGCGCCAGCGGCTCACGCGCGACATGCACGACGGCCTGGGCGCGATGCTGGTGTCGTCCCTGGGCCAGATCGAGCAGGGCCGCCTGTCGCAGGGCGAGATGGCCCAGGTGCTGCGCGAATGCCTGGAAGACCTGCGCCTGACCATCGATTCGATGGAGCCCATCGACCAAGACCTGACCACCCTGCTGGCCACCCTGCGCCAGCGCGTGGGCCATCGCCTGGCACAGGGCGGCATCACCCTGCACTGGCACATGGACGACCTGCCGCCGCTGCCCTGGCTGGATGCCCCCGCCGCGCTGCACGTGCTGCGCATCGTGCAGGAGGCGCTGGCCAATGTGGTCAAGCACTCCGGGGCCCGCAACGTAACGCTGTCGGCCACGCAGGGCGCAGAGACGGGGGTGTGCGTGCAGATCCAGGACGACGGGCGCGGGCTGCAGGCGCGCTCCGACGGGCACCAGGGCCGCGGGCTGGGCCACATCGAGGAGCGCGCGCGCCAGCTCGGCGGCCGGGCGCGGATTTTTTTGGGTGACCGGGGCGGCACCGTGGTGCAACTGTGGCTGCCGCTGCAAGGTCCGCCCCCCACTGCAGAGGGCTTCAGGCATTCGCGCTGGCCGACCGCGTAGGCAACACCAGTGGCGGCCCACTCAAGGCATCAAGGCTTGGCGACCGTCAGGAACACCCATTTGCGGTCCCAGTTCTTGCGCCCCAGGTACTTGATGGCCATGGCATAGCGGCCCGGGGGCAGGAAGTCCTGGGTGAGCGTGTCCTGCTGCGTGACCACCGGCTGGCCGTTGACCCGCACGTCCTGGCGCGCCACCATCTCGGGCTCGCTGTCCAGGTCCTGGCCATCGAGCGCGTAGACCGTGACGTCGGGCTCTTCCTTTTCCTCGCCTACATGGGGCAGGCCCATGGCGTTGGGGCGCGTGAGCACGTCCAGCGCCACCTGGCCATCCACCGGATCGCGCACGATCCAGTAGACGTCGCGCACGTTCTCGTTGAGCTCGGCCAGCAGGGCCTTAAGCTTGTCGAACTCGGCCTTGTCGGTGATCACCTGCACGGCCTTGCCGCCGATGGTGGCATCGAAGCAGCGGCCGATGCGGTCCACACAGGGCAGGCGGTCGAAGTAGCCGCGTGCGTAGGACGGCGCCGGCACCTGCTGGGCACTGGCGGGCATGGCGGCCCAGCCCATGCACAAGGCCATGGCGGCCGTGGCGAGGGCCTTTTTCATAATCGTACCGGGATGCCCCGTGCCGCCATGTGCGCCTTGGACTGGCCCACGGTGTACTCGCCGTAGTGGAAGATGCTGGCGGCCAGCACCGCGTCGGCGCCGCCGAGCTGGATGCCATCGGCCAAGTGGTCGAGGTTGCCCACGCCGCCCGAAGCGATCACGGGCACGCTGACGGCGTCACTCACGGCACGCGTGAGCGCCAGGTCGAAGCCGGCCTTGGTGCCGTCGCGGTCCATGCTCGTCAAAAGGATCTCGCCCGCGCCGCGGCGCGCCATCTCGGTGGCCCAGGCCACGGCGTCCAGGCCGGTGTTCTTGCGGCCGCCATGGCTGTAGACGTCCCAGCCCGGGCCCACGGGTTGGCCGTCAGTGCCGATGCGCTGTGCATCCTCGTCGGAGCGGCGCTTGGCGTCGATGGCCACCACGATGCACTGCGCGCCGTACTTGGCCGACACCGCGTCGATCACCTCGGGGTTGGCAATGGCGGCGGAGTTGAAGCTGGTCTTGTCGGCACCCGCGTTGAGCAGGCGGCGCACGTCTTCCACAGTGCGCACGCCCCCCCCAACGGTGAGCGGAATGAACACCTGGCTGGCCACGGCCTCGATGATGGGCAGGATCAGGTCGCGCCCGTCGCTGGTGGCAGTGATGTCCAGGAAGGTGAGTTCGTCGGCGCCCTGGGCGTTGTAGCGCGCGGCGATCTCGACCGGGTCGCCTGCGTCGCGCAACTCGACGAAATTGACGCCCTTGACCACGCGGCCTCCGGTCACGTCCAGGCAGGGAATGATGCGTTTGGCAAGCATGTGGTCAACGGCCCCGTATGGGCCTATCCATTGAGTTCATCAGCGCGCGCCTGCGCCTTGGCGAAATCGAGGTCGCCACTGTAGATGGCGCGGCCGCAGATCACACCTTCCACGCCCTCGCCCTCGACGGCGCACAGCTGCTCGATGTCGGCCATGTTGGACAGGCCACCCGAAGCGATCACCGGGATGCTCAGCGACTGCGCGAGCTTGACGGTGGCATCGATGTTGATGCCCGAGAGCATGCCGTCGCGGCCGATGTCGGTGTAGATGATGGACTCGACGCCCCAGTCCTCGAACTTCTTGGCCAGGTCGACCACCTCGTGGCCGGTGAGCTTGCTCCAGCCGTCGGTGGCGACCTTGCCGTCCTTGGCATCCAGGCCCACGATGATGTGGCCGCCAAAGGCGCTGCATGCGTCCTTGAGGAAACCTGGGTTCTTCACGGCCGCGGTGCCGATGATCACGTAGCGCAGGCCGCCGTCGATGTACTTTTCGATGGTGTCCAGGTCGCGGATCCCGCCGCCGAGCTGCACCGGGATGTCCTCGCCCACTTCCTTGAGGATGGACTTGATCGCCGTGAAGTTCTTGGGCACGCCGGCGAAGGCACCGTTCAAGTCCACCAGGTGCAGGCGGCGCGCGCCGGCCTCCAGCCACTTGCGCGCCATGGCGGCGGGGTCTTCACCGAAGGTGGTGGATTGGTCCATATCGCCTTGCTTGAGGCGTACACAGTGGCCGTCCTTGAGGTCGATGGCGGGAATGAGCAGCATGGTGGGTTCGGGTGGAAAGGGGCGAGGCCGGGCTCGGCCCGAACAGGGTGGTTGGGGGTTTCAGGGATTCCAGTGAAGGAAATTGCGGTACAGCGCAAGGCCGTGCTCCGCACTTTTCTCGGGGTGGAACTGGGTGGCGAAAATATTATCGCGTGCAACGGCCGCGGCGAACACACCGCCGTAGTCTGCCTCGCCCGCGCAATGGGCCGCATTCTCGGGCCGCGCGTAGAAGCTGTGCACGAAATAGAAGTAGCTGCCGTCGGGCACGCCGGCCCAGACCGGGTGCACCGCGCCCGCGTGGTGCATCTGGCGCACCTGGTTCCAGCCCATCTGCGGCACCTTGAAGCGGCTGCCATCGGGCTGGGTACGGCCGGCCAGATCGAACTTGCGCACCTCGCCGGGGATCAGCGAGAGGCCTGCGGTGTCACCCTCGGCGCTGTGGTCCAGCAGCATCTGCATGCCCACGCAGACGCCGAACATCGGCTTGGCGGCAGCGGCTTCGAGCACCGATTCGAGCAGGCCCGAATCGCGCAGCTCGCGCATGCAGTCGGGCATGGCGCCCTGGCCCGGCAGCACGATGCGCTGGGCGGCGCGCACATCCTCGGGGCGCGAGGTGACGAGCACGGTCCAGCCCGAGCCCTGGGCCGCGGCCTGCACGGCCTGCGAGACCGAGCGCAGGTTGCCCATGCCGTAGTCAACCACGGCGACGGTTTTAGCTTCCATATTCATAGCTATCAGCGCTTGTTCAAAAAGCGATGGTGGCCTTTTTCAGCGGGTGAAGATCAGAGACTGCCCTTGGTGGACGGAATGGTGCCGGCCGCGCGCGGATCGCGCGTGAGCGCCGCGCGCAGCGCACGGGCAAAGGCCTTGAACACCGTTTCGCACTGGTGGTGCGCGTTGATGCCCTTGAGGTTGTCGATGTGCAGGGTCACGCCCGCATGGTTGACGAAGCCCTGGAAGAACTCGTAGGTGAGCTGCGTATCGAAACCGCCGATGCTGCCGGCCGTGAACGGGATGTGCAGGTGCAGGCCGGGGCGGCCCGAGAAGTCGACCACCACGCGGCTCAGCGCTTCGTCCAGCGGCACGTAGGCGTGGCCGTAGCGGGTGATGCCCTTCTTGTCGCCCACGGCGCGCGCGAAGGCCTGGCCCAGGGTGATGCCCACGTCTTCGACCGTGTGGTGTCCATCGATGTGCAGGTCGCCGGCACAGTCGATCTCCAGGTCGATCAGGCCATGGCGCGCGATCTGGTCGAGCATGTGGTCGAAGAAGCCGATGCCGGTGTGCAGCTTGGCCTGGCCGGTGCCGTCCAGGTTGATGCGCACGGTGATGTGTGTCTCGGCCGTGTTGCGGGTGACCTCGGCGATGCGGTCGGCCGTGGAGTCGGCCGGTGCGGAAGGTACGAGTGCAGAAGAAGTCATAGGGAGGCTTGGAGCGCAGCGAGCATCCGCGCATTGTCGTCGGCATTGCCCACCGTGAGGCGCAGGCAGTTGGCCAGCAATGGGTGCATTGTAGAAACGTTCTTGACCAGGACCTTGCGCTTTTTCATGCCTTCATAGGTTGTGGCGGAATCGGCCACACGCAATAGAACCATGTTGGCCTCGCTGTCCCAGCATTTTTCGACGCCCGGCATGGCCTTGAGGGCCTGCACCAGCAGGGTGCGCTGGGCGCGCAGCTCGGCCGCCTGCCCGGCGAACACGTCGGTGTGCTCCAGGGCGAACAGCGCCGCCTCGCAATTGAGCACGCTCACGTGGTAGGGCGGGCGCACCTTGTCGATCTCGGCCACCACGGCGGCCGGGCCGATGAGGTAGCCCAGGCGCACGCCGGCCAGCCCGAACTTGCTGAGCGTGCGCATGAGCAGCACATGGGCATTGCGCGCGGGCTCGGCGCGCATGCGGTCGATGAAGGTGCGGCTGGCGAAGGGCTGGTAGGCCTCGTCCATGACCACGAAGCCGCCCACGGCGCCCACTGCGTCGACGATGCGCTGCACGGCGCCCTCATCCCACAGCGTGGCCGTGGGGTTGTTGGGGTAGGCGATGTAGGTGATGGCGGGGCGGTGCTGGGCAATGGCGGCCAGCATGGCCGGCTCGTCCAGCTCGAAATCGGGGGTGAGGGGCACACCCACGAAATCAAGGCCCTGCAGTTGCGCGGAGAGCGGGTACATCACGAAACCAGGCATGGGCGCGAGCATGGTGGCGCGTGCGCCGGGCTGGGCGCAGGCCAGGGCCAGCAGGGTGATGAGCTCGTCCGACCCGTTGCCCAGCACGATGCCATGGCCTTCGGGCATGCAGGCGTACTTCGCCAGCGCGGTCTTGAGGTCATTGAGGCGCTCACCCGGGTAGCGGTTGAGCGCCAGCGCGCCCAGGCGCTGGCCCAGGGCCGCCTGCAGATGGGCCGGCAGGCGGAAGGGGTTTTCCATGGCATCCATCTTGAGCATGCCGGTGGAGGGCTGCACGCCATAGGCGTGCATGGCGCGCACATCGGCACGGATGCGGTTCAGGGCGGCGGTGAGGCTGGCGGGAGTGGTCATTCGGCGGTGTCCAGTTCGTTGGGGGCCACAAGAAAAGGGTTGATGCAGCGCACGGCGTCCAGCAGCTGGTCATGCGGCAGGGCCTCGGTCAGCAGGTAGCGGCAGCCCTGCTGGTGGGCGGAGGAGATGATGAGCGCGTCCCAGTAGCCCAGGCGGTAGCGGTCCTGCAGGTCCCAGGCGCCATCGACCGTATAGGCGTCGAGATGGGGCGGCAGCCACACGCGCAGGCGGCGCACCTGGGCACGCACAAGTTGCACGGTGCGCGGGCCCTCGAAGCGCTGTATGGCCTGGTTGTACAGCTCGTTGAGCACCTGCGAGCTGATGCGGCCGCAGCGCGTCTGCCAGCAGAAAGCCAGCCATTCGCGCGCCCGGGCCTGGCGGGCGGGGTCGCGCTCGTCCACGCTGGCCAAGAGCAGCTCGGTGTCGACGAAGAGGGGGACCGTGCCGCTGCTCATCGCCGGAACAGGGTTTCGCGCGGCACGTAGGGGCCGCTGGACGCGCCCCAGCTCTCGAAGCCCAGCGCCTCGCGCATGGCCTGGGCATAGGCGTCTTCCTGGCGCATCTTTTCGGCCAGCCATTCGCCCAGCAGGCGCGAGACGCTGCTGCCACGCTTGGCGGCCTCGACGCGCACCCATTCGGCAACGGTGTCGTCCATGGTGATGGTGACATTCTTCATGGGTAGAATATTACACGAACTTCGTGCAACACGAAGTTCGTGTGAATTTTCAGGCGGCTTTTCGCCCCGTGGATGCCAACAGGCAGCAGGCCATGTCGCCCACCGTGCGCAAGGCCTGCAGATGCGACGGCGTCCAGTCGCTGCCCACCCCGATGCGCAGGCAGTTGCGAAAGCGCCCGCTGGCGCTGAACACCGTGCCGGGCGCAACCAGGATGTTCTTTGCCAGGCAAGCCTCGTGCAGCTGCACCGAGTCGAGTGCGCGCGGCAGCTCCACCCACAGCAGCATGCCGCCCGGTGGATCGCTGACCCGCGTACCCGAAGGAAAGTGCGCGCCGATGATGTGGCGCACCCCATCGAGCCTCGCGGCCGCAGCAGCGCGCAACTGTCGCATGGCGGCGGCGTGGCCGCTCTGGTTGATGAGATCGGCCAGCGCCAGCTCCAGCACGGCCGATTGGCCGCCGGCCTGCATGTCCTTGATGCTGCGCAGCTGCTCGGTCCAGCGCCCGGCCTCGACCCAACCCAGGCGCAGGCCGGGCGCCAGGGTCTTGGAGAAGGAGTCGCAGAGCATCACATGGCCCGTGGTGTCGTAGGACTTGACGGTGCGGCGCATCTCGTCGGACTCGGCCAGGTCGTTGTAGATCGCATCCTCGATCACCGCCATGCCATGGCGCGAGGCCATCTGCGCCAGGCGTCGGCGCTCGGGCTGGGGCATGCAGCTGCCCAGCGGGTTGCTCAGCGTGGGCACCACCATCAGCGCCTTGACGGGCTGGGTATCGAGGGCCAGCTGCAGGGCATCGAGCGAGATGCCATGGCGCGGATGCGTGGGAATCTCGAGCGCCTTGAGGTGCAGGCCCTGCAGCACTTCGAGAAACGAGAAATGCGTGGGCGACTCCAGCGCCACCACGTCGCCCGGCTGGGTGGCTGCGCGCAGGCACAGGGCGATGCTGTCCATGCAGCCGCCGGTGATCAGGATGTTCTCGGGGTCCAGGCTGCAGCCCAGGCCCACGGCGTAGCGCGCCAGGGCGCGCCGGGCCTCTGGGTGCCCAGCGGACGTCGGGTAGGTGCACAGCAGCTGGCGGTTGCGCTGCACGGCGCGCACCACGGCGCGGCGCACGCGGTCGGGGTTGAGCATGTCGGGGCCGGGCGTGCCGCTGCTGAAGGACACCATGTCCACCGGCTGGGCATGGCCCATGATGCGCTGGCCCAGCCAGTCCACCGAGACCTCGCGCGGGCGGCGCAGCGGGCGCGGGATGGTGGGCTCGGGCAGGTTCACGGGGCGGGACGCGACAAAGAAGCCCGAGCGCGGGCGCGCGGTGATCAGGCGCGCGTCTTCCAGCCAGTGGTAGGCCTGAACCACGGTGCTCTGCGCCACGCCGCGCTGGCGCGCCAGTTCACGCACCGAGGGCATCTTCTCGCCGCGGGCCAGGGTGCCGTTGCGCACCAGTTCGGCCAGCTGGGCCGCGATCTGCAGGTACAGGGGCGTGGTCTCTTGGGCGTCCATGGCTGCATTCTGTACTGGCCTGCCGAACAGCAGGCAATACAGATGGCCACGATTCCGTACGACACAGAGTGCTGCCGCAGCACATCTGTACTGCTTCAGCTCGGCGCGGGCTGTGGCTGGCGGCCCGGCGGGGGCCGGCGCACAGTACAAGGCATGAACACCCTGCCACCCCCCTGCCCCCGTCCTCCCACTGTCCAGCCAGCCCGGCCCGAGGCCCTGGCCCTTCGGTGGAACCGCCAACCTCTGCCGCCACCGCAGGCCGTGCAGACGCTCGAATTCCGCGCGGGCGAGACCGCCCTGCTGGAAGTGGAACAAGGCCGCGTCTGGGTCACCTGCGATGGGCTGCTCGAAGACTATTTCCTCGAAGCCGGACAGCGCCTGTCGTTCACCGGCCCGGTGCGGATTCGCGTCAGTGCCGAAGGCCAGCGCCCCGCTCTATTGAACTGGGCGCTGCACCGCCAGCCAGCCACCGCCAGCCGCCCAACAGCGGCTTCGGCCACCGGCGGCATGCAGCTGCGCGCAGCCTGACGGAAGCTGGATACGGTCAGCCCCGTGCTGGCGGCACGGGCGTGAGCCGCAGTTCAGCGGCGCGCGCGTGGGCCTGCAGGCCTTCGCCGTAGGCCAGTTCCGCCGCCACCGTGCCCAGCACCTGGGCGCCGGCCGCGCTCACTTCGATCAGGCTGCTGCGCTTCTGGAAATCGTACACCCCGAGCGGCGAGCTGAACCGCGCCGTGCCGCTGGTGGGCAGCACGTGGTTGGGGCCGGCGCAGTAATCGCCCAGACTTTCGCTGGTGTAGGCCCCGAGGAAGATGGCACCCGCGTGGCGCAGCAGCGGCTCCCAGCGGTGAGGGTCGGTGCTGCTCACCTCCAGGTGCTCGGGGGCGATGCGGTTGCTGATGGCGCAGGCTTCCTCCATGCTGCGGGTGTGGATCAGCGCGCCGCGGCCGTTCAGGCTCTTGGCGATGATCTCGGCGCGGGGCATGGCGGGCAGCAGGCGGTCGATGGCCTCCTGCACGGCATCGAGGTAGGCGGCGTCAGGGCACAGCAGGATGCGCTGGGCCAGGTCGTCGTGCTCGGCCTGCGCGAACAGGTCCATGGCCACCCAGTCGGCAGGGGTGCTGCCGTCGGCCAGCACCAGGATTTCGCTGGGGCCGGCGATCATGTCGATGCCCACGGTGCCGAACACGCGCTTCTTGGCGCTGGCCACGTAGGCGTTGCCCGGGCCGGTGATCTTGTCGACCTTGGGCACGGTGGCCGTGCCATAGGCCAGGGCCGCCACGGCCTGGGCGCCGCCGATGGTGAAGGCGCGCGTGACGCCGGCCACGTAGGCGGCTGCCAGCACCAGCTCATTGCGTTCGCCCTTGGTGGACGCCAGTTGCGCGCCCGAGCCCCCGGTGGCCACGCTGCCGCGCACGGGCGTGGGCACGACCATGATGATCTCCTGCACGCCGGCCACGTGGGCGGGAATAGCGTTCATGAGCAGGCTCGACGGGTAGGCCGCCTTGCCGCCGGGCACGTAGATGCCCACCCGGTCCAGCGGCGTGACCTTCTGGCCCAGCAGGGTGCCGTCCTCGTCGCGGTAGCTCCAGCTTTCGCCCGAGGCCTTCTTCTGCGCCTCGTGGTAGCTGCGCACGCGCCTGGCAGCGGCCTGCAGGGCGTCGCGCTGCGCGGCGGGAATGGCGTCGAAGGCGGCCTTGAAATCGGCCTGCGTGAGCTCCAGCGCTGCCATGTCGGGCGCGGCCAGACCGTCGAAGCGGGCCGTGTAGTCGAGCACGGCGGCGTCGCCGCGCGCCTGCACGTCGGCCAGGATGTCGGCCACGCGCTGCTCGATCGCTGCGTCCGTGTCGGCGGACCAATGCAGGCGATCGCGGAAGGCGGCTTCGAAATCGGCGCTGTCGGTACGGAGGCGGACGGGCTGGGCTTGCATGGCGTTTTCTATCGCAGTGGGAGGGGAATCAGTTCAGGTGCGGGCTGCGGTGGCCGAAGCAAACGCATCGATGATGCTGCGCAGCGGCGCCTGCTTGAGCTTGAGCGCCGCCTGGTTGACCACGAGGTAGGAGCTGATGTCCATGATGCGCTCGACCTCGACGAGGTGGTTGGCGCGCAGGGTGTTGCCGGTGGAGACCAGGTCGACGATGGCGTCGGACAGGCCGATCAGCGGCGCCAGTTCCATGCTGCCGTAGAGCTTGACCATGTCCACGTGCACGCCCTTGGTGGCGAAGAAGTCGCGCGCGATGGAGGTGTACTTGGTAGCGACCTTGAGGCGCGAGCCCTGCTTGACCGCGCGCTCGTAGTCGAAATCGCTGCGCACGGCCACGCTCACGCGGCACTTGGCGATCTGCAGGTCCAGCGGCTGGTACAGACCCTGGCCGCCGTGCTCGATGAGGGTGTCCTTGCCGGTCACGCCGATGTCGGCGCCGCCATATTCCACATAGGTGGGCACGTCGGTGGCACGCACCAGCACCACGCGCACGTCGGGGCGGTTGGTGGGCAGAATGAGCTTGCGCGACTTCTCGGGGTCTTCAAGCACCTCGATGCCTGCAGCCTCCAGCAGCGGCAGGTTCTCGTCGAAGATGCGGCCCTTGGACAGGGCGAGGGTGATCATGGTCATACGGGTTCTCTGAAAAGGGGCGCCAGTGTCGTGAGTTAGAAGTTCGTTGAAGAAAGAAATCTGCCGAAATCGCTGCCAGGCTAGGCGCAAAGCACAGCCATGCCGGGTGGCATGGCGCGCATTTGTAACGACGCATGGCGGGGATTGTCGGTAGATTTATTCAACGAATTTCCAACTCGCGACCCTAAGACATGCGCTCGATGTCGGCGCCGATGCCGCGCAGTTTCGCTTCCATGCAGTCGTAGCCGCGGTCCAGGTGGTAGATGCGGTCCACCACCGTCTCGCCGTCGGCCACCAGGCCGGCGATCACGAGGCTGGCCGAGGCGCGCAGGTCGGTGGCCATGACCGTGGCGCCCGACAGGGGCGGATGCGCGGCCTCGGGCTTGCCCAGGCCCTCGATCACGGCGACCTTGCCATCGGTCTGGATGCGGGCGCCCAGGCGCACGAGCTCATCCACGTGCATGAAGCGGTTCTCGAAGATGGTCTCGGTCACCGTGGAGGTGCCCTGCGCCACGCAGTTGAGCGCCATGAACTGGGCCTGCATGTCGGTGGGAAAGCCCGGGTATTCGGTAGTTCGGAAGCCCTGGGCGCGCAGTTGGCCGGCGCCGGGGCTCTGGATGCGGATGCCGCCGTCCAGCGCCTGCACCTGGGTACCGGCCTCGCGCAGCTTGTCGATCACGGCGTCCAGGTGGTCGGCACGGCCATGGCGCAGCACCACGTCGCCGCCGGTGGCCGCCACGGCGCACAGGAAGGTGCCGGCCTCGATGCGGTCGGCCACCACCCGGTGGGTGCAGCCAGAGAGGCGCTCCACGCCCTGGATGCGGATGCGGCTGGTGCCGTGGCCTTCGATCTTCGCGCCCATGGCGATCAGCATCTCGGCCAGGTCCACGATCTCGGGCTCCTGCGCGGCATTCTCCAGCACGGTCTCGCCCTCGGCCAGCGCGGCGGCCATGAGGAAGTTCTCGGTACCGGTCACGGTGACCATGTCGGTGGTGATGCGCGCGCCCTTCAGGCGCGTGGCACCCGCGGGCAGCTTGGCGATCATGTAGCCGTGCTCGACCACGATCTCGGCCCCCATGGTGGCCAGGCCCTTGATGTGCTGGTCCACCGGGCGCGAGCCGATGGCGCAGCCGCCGGGCAGGGACACGGTGGCCTCGCCAAAGCGCGCCAAGAGCGGCCCCAGGGCCAGCACCGAGGCGCGCATGGTCTTGACCAGCTCGTAGGGGGCCTCGGGCGTGTTCAGGGCACTGGCATCGATGCGCACGGTGCCATCGCTGGCGCGCTCGGCCGCAACACCCATGTTGCGGATCAGGGTGAGCATGGTGCTCACGTCCTGCAACTGGGGCACATTGAGCAGGGTGACGGGCTCGGCCGTGAGCAGTGCCGCGCACAGCTCGGGCAGCGCGGCGTTCTTGGCGCCGGAGACCAGCACCTCGCCCTGCAGGGTGCGGCCGCCACGGATGAGGAGTTTGTCCATCACGAAACCTGGAGGAAAAGGGGTTGGAGGATCAGCGCGGCTGCGCCGCCCATTCGGCGGGCGTGAAGGTCTTCATCGACAGGGCATGTACCTCATCGGTCTGCATGCGCGTGCCCAGCGTGGCGTACACGCGCTGGTGGCGCTGGATGAGGCGCTTGCCCTCGAAGTCCGCCGAGACGATGGTGGCATACCAGTGGCGGCCATCGCCCTGCAGGTCGATGTGCTCGCAGGCCAGGCCGGCGGCAATGAGGTCTTTGAGTTGGTCGGCGGTCATGGTGGGGCGTGGTTGTCTGCGTCCGTGCAGGGGCGCTAGGGTACATCGAACCGCCCCGGGGCGGTTCGATGCCGGTTCAATGGCGGATCTTGTAGCCTGTGCGCAGCAGGTGCACGGCCAGTGCGCTGACCGCCAGCCAGGCCACGCCGACAATGCCCAGGCTGAGCCAGGGCGAGGTGTCGCTCTGGCCGAAGAAGCCGTAGCGGAAGCCGTCGATCATGTAGAAGAACGGGTTCAGGTGGCTCACGGTCTGCCAGAACGGCGGCAGCGACTGGATGGAGTAGAACACGCCCGACAGGAAGGTCATGGGCACGATCACGAAGTTCTGGAACGCCGCCATCTGGTCGAACTTGTCCGCCCACAGGCCGGCGATGAGCCCCAGGGTCGCCAGCAGCGCAGCGCCCAGGAAGGCGAAGGCGATGATCCACAGCGGCGCGGCGAACTCCGGCCGTGCGAAGGCGATGGTGACGATGAACACGCCGAGCCCCACGACCAGCCCGCGCACGATGGACGAGCCCACATAGGCCACGAACCAGGCCCAGTGCGACAGCGGTGTGAGCAGCACGAACACCAGGCTGCCCATGATCTTGCTCTGGATCAGGCTCGACGAGCTGTTGGCGAAGGCGTTCTGCAGCACGCTCATCATCACCAGGCCGGGCACCAGGAAGGCGGTGTAGCTGATGCGCTCGTAGACCTTCACATGGTCCTCGAGCACATGGCCGAAGATCAGCAGGTACAGCACGGCGGTGAGCACCGGCGCGGCCACGGTCTGGAAGCTGACCTTCCAGAAGCGCAGCACTTCCTTGTAGAACAGGGTCTGCCAGCCGGTCATGCGTGCACCTCCACGGGGGCCGCGGCAGGCGCTGGCGGAGGATGCGACGAGGAGGTACCCGCCATGACCTGCAGGAACACGTCCTCCAGGTCGGGTCGGCGGATCTCCATGTCATGCACCTCGACACCGGCCACGCGCAACGCGGACAGGTGCTCCTCGATCTCGCGTGCGTCGTGCGCCGGCAACTGCACGATGCGGCCCGTGACGCGCGCCAGGCGCGCGAGCGCAGGCGGCAGGTCCACATCGGCCTTGAATTGCAGCACAGTGCCCGAGGCCGACTTGAGCTGGTCGCTGGTCTGCGCCAGCGCCACCACCTGCCCAGTCTTGAGCATGGCGATGCGGTTGCACAGGGCCTCGGCTTCTTCGAGGTAGTGGGTTGTGAGCAGCACGGTGTGGCCCTGCTTGTTCAGGCGGGCGACGAATTGCCACAGAGTCTGGCGCAGCTCCACGTCCACGCCCGCTGTGGGCTCGTCGAGCACGATGATGGGCGGCTTGTGCACCAAGGCCTGGGCCACCAGCACGCGGCGCTTCATGCCGCCCGAGAGTTGGCGCATGTTGGAATTGGCCTTGTCCGTGAGGCCCAGGTTGTGCAGCAGCTCGTCGATCCAGTCGTCGTTGTTCTTGACGCCGAAGTAGCCGGACTGGATGCGCAGGGCCTCGCGCACGTTGAAGAAGGGGTCGAACACCAGCTCCTGCGGCACGACGCCGAGCTTGCGGCGCGCTTCGGCGAAGTTGGACTGCACGTCGCTGCCTTGCACGAGCACGCGCCCGCCGCTGGGCCGGGCCAGGCCGGCGAGGATGCTGATGAGGGTGGTCTTGCCGGCCCCATTGGGGCCGAGCAGTCCGAAGAACTCCCCCTCCTCGATGTCCAGGCTGACCTGGTTGAGTGCCTGGAACGGGCCTTTGGGGGTGTCAAAGGTCTTGGAGACGGCTTGGAATGAGACTGCGGGCATGAGCCCGTGATTTTACGGCCTGGTGCACAAACGTGCTGTGCCGGCCCCGGGAGCCCCTGCCAGGGCGTCAGGCCGAGGGCAGCAGATCGGCCACGCCGTACAGGCCGGCCATGCTGGCCAGCGCAGCGGGCAGGCCCTGCACGGCGAAAGTCTTGCGGTCGGAGAGCGCCTCGCGCCGGCACTCGAGCAACACCGCCAGCGCGGAGGTGTCGAACACGGCCAGCGCCTGGGCATCCACCACCACGCTCGGCTCCTTGTGCACCTTCAGGCCCTGCAGCAGCATGCGCAGGCACGCAGGTGCCTGGCGGTGCGTCAGTTCCTGCGGCAGGACCAGAACCGGCATGGCAGATCCCGCGTCAGCCCTTGGTGCCGGCATTGGACTTGTTGCGCGCCTCGAGCGAGGCGATCAGGCCGTCAACGCCCTTGGCATTGATTTCCTGTGCAAACTGGCCCTTGTAGGTTTCCACCAGCCACACGCCCAGCACGTTGAGGTTGTAGATCTTCCAGCCGGCGCCATCTCCGGGCGTCTTTTCCAGGCGGTAGTCGAGCTGGATCGGGTCGCCCCGGCCCACGATCTCGGTGCGCACCAGCACGTCCTTGTCCGCAGGATCGGCGCGCAGGGGCTTGACCTGGATGCTCTGGTCGTTGACCTGCGCCAGAGCGCCCGCATAGGTGCGCACCAGCAGGATCTTGAACTCGTCCTGCAAGCGCTTTTGCTGCTCGGGCGTGGCCTGGCGCCAGCCTGGGCCCACGGCGGCGGCCGTCATGCGGCGGAAATTCACGTTGGGCATGACCGTCTTGTCCACCAGCGCGATCACCTTGGCGATGTCGCCGCCCTGGATGGACTTGTCTGCCTTAACCGTGTTGAGCACGTCGGTGGACAGGCGCTTGATCAAGGCGTCGGGCGCCTCGTCGGCCGCGGAGGCCGCCAGCGGCAGGCCCAGGGAAGTCACGGCCACCAGGGCCAGGGCCATGTGGCCCAGGAATCGTCGGTTCATCATCATGTCGTTTTCCTTCATGGTGCGGGCAAGGCACCCTTGATTTCATTGTGGGCGCGAAGGGCCCGCCATGTGCTTCTGTCCGGTAGCGGGTTGCAAGCAAGTGCAACACCCCGCTCGGCCCTCAGCGGGTCTTGGCATCGGCGGGTGGTGGCTCCTCGGGCAGCACGCCGTCCTTGGCGTCGCGTTCGCGTTCGCTGTCGTCCTTGTCCTTGTCGTACGGGACCGCCCCTGCCTGGCTGCGCACCTGCAGGAACACGTCGCGCGTGAAGCTGTACTTGTCGAGGGCAGCGCTGTCGAGGACCGAACCTGCACGCAGCAGGTTGGCACGCGCATCCACGGCGCGAAGGGCATACAGCGAGTTGCGGGCGGAGGTCGGGTCCACATAGCGCACAGGGTTGCCCACCATGTCGACCGGCAGGGCGAAGGTGTCGCGCACGGTGGAAGGACCCAGGATGGGCAGCACCAGGTAAGGCCCGGTGTCCATGCCCCAGCGGCCCAGGGTCAGGCCGAAATCCTGGCGGTAGCGGTCGATGCCGATCTCGCTGGCCACGTCCAGCACGCCGCCCAGGCCGAAGAATGTGTTCACGTTGACGCGCATGAAGCTCGATGCGGCGCCTTCCAGGCGCAACTGCAGCACGTTGTTCACGAAGGACCACACATCGGTCAGGTTGGCAAAGAAGTTGCTCACCCCGGTGCGCACGGGCGCGGGGGTGACTTCCTTGTAGGCTGTGGCGACGGGCTTGAGCACGATGGCGTCGACCTGCTCGTTGAACTTCGTGACGCCGCGGTTGTAGGGTTCCAGCGGGTCGCGCGGATCGGTGCGGGGACCGCTCGCGCAGCCGACCATCAGCACCAGCCCGAGCATTGCGGCCATGGCGCGCCCGGCTCGCAGGAGCCCGCCCGCGGGGTGTTCATCATGGCGGGCCGTGCCCGCTTGCATCCTGTTCATCATTTTTTGCTACCACCTGCCCCTGCGGGCTTACTGCCGTCTTCGGCTTTGCTGTAAAGAAATTGTCCAATCAGGTTTTCGAGCACCACGGCGGACTGCGTGGCCGTGATCGTGTCTCCCGCTGCGAGGTTCTTTTCGTCGCCACCAGCCTCGATGCCGATGTACTGCTCGCCCAGCAAACCGCTGGTCAGGATCTTGAGCGAGCTGTCCTTGGGAAACGCATAGCGATCCTGCATGGCCAGCGTGACGCGCGCCTGGAAGGTCTTGTCGTCGAAGGCGATGGACTCCACGCGGCCTACCACCACGCCCGCACTGCGCACGGCTGCCTGGGGCTTCAGGCCTCCGATGTTGTCGAAGCGGGCGATGAGCTGGTAGCCGCGCTGGAAATTGAGGGTCAGCAGGTTGGCCGACTGCAGGGCCAGGAAGACCAGCGCCGCGATGCCAAGCATCACGAACAGGCCTACCCAGACATCATTTTTGGAGCGTTGCATGGTTGCGATCTCTTTGCTTATTTCTTAGATGCTGAACATCATGGCGGTGAGCAGGAAGTCCAGCCCCAGCACCGCCAACGAAGCCATCACCACCGTGCGCGTGGTGGCGCGCGACACGCCCTCGGGCGTGGGCTTGGCGGAGTAACCCTGCAGCAGGGCCACGAAGGTCACGGTGACGCCAAAGACGACGCTCTTGATGACGCCGTTGCCCACGTCGCGGAACACGTCGACTCCGCCCTGCATCTGGCTCCAGAAGGCGCCGGGGTCGATGCCGATGAGCACCACGCCGACGATCCAGCCGCCGATCACGCCCACGGCGCTGAATACCGCCGCCAGCAATGGCATGGTGATGACACCAGCCCAGAAACGCGGCGCCAGGATGCGGCGCACCGGGTCCACGGCCATCATCTCCATGGCGCTGAGCTGTTCGCCCGCACGCATGAGGCCGATTTCGGCGGTGAGCGAAGTGCCGGCCCGGCCAGCGAACAGCAGTGCCGTGACCACGGGACCCAACTCGCGCACCAGCGAGAGCGCGACCAACATGCCGAGCGCCTCGGACGAGCCGTAGCGCTGCAGCGTGTAGTAGCCCTGCAGGCCGAGCACGAAGCCCACGAACAGGCCCGACACCGCGATGATGGCCAGCGAGAAGTTGCCCAGAAAGTGCACCTGGTCGCGCACCAGCGAGGGCCGCAGGAAAGTGGCACCGAACAGGCGCAGCAGGCGCGCGAACAAATGGGCCGCGGCCCCGATGTCCGCGAGCTTGCCGCGCACGGCCAGGCCCACGTCGGAGGGGTTGTACCAGCTCACAGGCCGATCCCTCCTGCGGGACCGAAGTCCTGCTCTGCGGTGGGGCCCGGGTAGTGGAAGGGCACGGGCCCCGTGGGCAGCGCATGCACGAACTGGTGTACCAGCGGGTCGGTGCTGGCCCGTACTTCGTCGGGCGCGCCCTGCGCAGCCACCACACCTTCACCGAGGATGATGACATGGTCGGCCAGGCGGAAGGTTTCCTCCAGGTCATGCGAGACGATGATGCTGGTAAGTCCCATGGCATCATTGAGCTGGCGGATGAGCTGGGCGGCCGTGCCCAGGGAGATGGGGTCCAGGCCCGCGAAGGGTTCGTCGTACATGACGAGTTCGGGGTCCAGCGCGATGGCACGGGCCAGGGCCACGCGCCGCGCCATGCCGCCCGAGATCTGGCTGGGCATGAGGTCGCGCGCGCCGCGCAGGCCCACGGCGTTGAGCTTCATGAGCACCACGTCGCGGATCAACTCTTCCGGCAGGTCCGTGTGCTCGCGCAGCGGAAAGGCCACGTTCTCGAACACATCGAGGTCGGTGAACAACGCGCCGAACTGGAACAGCATGCCCATGCGCCGGCGCGCCTTGTACAGGGCGGTTGCGTCCATCTGGCCCACGTTCTGGCCATCAAACAGCACCTCGCCCTGTTGGGCCTGCTGCTGTCCGCCGATGAGGCGCAGCACCGTGGTCTTGCCCCCGCCCGAGGCCCCCATGAGCGCCGTGACCTTGCCGCGCGGAACCGTCAGCGACACGTCGCGCAGGATGGGACGGTCACCGTAGGAGAAGGTGACGTTGCGCAGTTCGGCAAAGGGCGAAGGCTCGGGCATCAAAAAAAGGCACGAAGAAAGGGGAAGTTTGCAAAACACGATTGTCCGCGCGCACGGCAATCGCGGCGCGTCGGACAGCAGCGATGTTAGCCGAATCGCCCACAAACATACATGAATGCATGCATGTTTGCATTGAAGCTGAGAAACGGATTTGCGCAGTTTCTGCGAGGCGTGCCCTTCCCCTGCATCCAATTGTGCTTTGTGAGGCTGCAGTTCAAGGGTACGCAAAGGGGGAATCTTGCACCAACTTGCGCAAGAGCGTTGTGCACTGCACACAAACCCTGTCCAGAGCAACGCTTGCGAGCCACACCCAAAGCCTCGAACCGGAATCGAGTCGACGCAATGACCTCCGAGCGGACGCGCGATTCCACTGCCATCACCGCTATGGGTGCTTGCAGCCAAGCCAAGGCAATCCTAAACTGGTGTAGCAGATAGATACAAATGTCGAAAAACCTGCGACTCCTAAGTGCAGCGCTTCTTGCAGCGGTGTCTATCGCTGATAAGGGCCTGGCTACCCTTCTTCACCGTCCCTACGCCACCATGCTTATTTCAACCCTTCGAAGAATTCTCGCAAGCGCCACTGTGTGCCTGGGATTCGCCTTGCCAGCCGCCGCGCAGATTCCCACGACCTCCAATATCACGGGTACCACGGATTCGCTCAATCTGTCTGTGACCTTGTCTACCGAATCACGCTTCATCGGCAACGGGAAGCTGTATTTTGTGATGCTTCACAACAACCAGTTTTATCTGCTGTCGGAAACCCGGGGCTTCATTCCCTACACGGGTAGCGAGATCCCGGAATACAAGACCATCGGAAGCAGCAAGGAATCGATCACTCTGAACAACTGGAACACACGAGGCCAGCTGGGCGCCGAAATTTTCGTGGGGTATGGCTCCGACTTTTTCGAAATGCTCAGCAGCGGCAGATTCAAGCACGTAGAGACCTTGGAGGACGTGGCGACCCCGATCGATCCCTATACCTCCCTGAATCGTGCCTACAGCTGCTACAACTCGCTAGGCATGTTTGTTGAAACATTGACCTTCAGTTTCAAGATGACAGAGGTCCAGATCTATTCCGGGCAGCGGCTGATCCACACCATACCGGCATGGCAGCATGACGCCAGGGGGCCCACCTATGCCGCCGTCCTCGGCGACGGCAAGGGCCTCTACGTGCTCGGTTTCTACCAACCTCAAACCGGCGGCAAAATACCTTACACCGTCAGCTACGTTCGCACGTACAGAACTTCGGCGGACCTTGATCCCAGCACTGTGAGAGTATGCAACTGAGGTACACCGCCTGCGGATAAGTAGCGACCGTAACCAATGAACAGGGGTCTGACAGGCTGCACCCTACCAAGTACCAGGAAGAAAAAAGCCCGATGCCTGGATGGCATCGAGCCTGTCTTGCGCAGCAACATCTCTCGGCTTGCCGCTGAGCAATCTTCAAAAAGTGCCTTACCTCAGCGCGGCAGGTCCGAATAGCCCATGAGGTACTCGTCCACCGCGCGGGCCGCCTGGCGGCCTTCGCGGATGGCCCAGACCACCAGGGACTGGCCGCGGCGGATGTCGCCTGCCGCGAACACCTTGGGGGCGCTCGTGGCATAGCCGCCATCGAACTCGGTGGTGGCACGGGCGTTGCCGCGCGCATCCTTCTCGACGCCGAAGGCTTCGAGCACGGCAGCGACGGGGCTCACGAAGCCCATGGCCAGCAGCACGAGGTCGGCCTTGAGCACCTTCTCGGAACCGGGGACTTCGACCATCTTGCCGTCCTTCCATTCCACGCGCACGGTCTTGAGGCCGGTGACCTTGCCCTTTTCGCCGATGAACTCCTTGGTGGAGATGGCGAATTCGCGCTCACAGCCTTCTTCGTGGCTGGAGCTGGTGCGCAGCTTGATCGGCCAGTAGGGCCAGGTCATGGGGCGGTTCTCGACTTCGGGCGGCTGGGGCATCAGCTCGAACTGGGTGACGCTGACGGCGCCGTGTCGGTTGCTGGTGCCCACACAGTCGCTGCCGGTGTCGCCGCCACCGATCACGATGACGTGCTTGCCGTCGGCGCGCAGCTGGTTCTTGAGCTTGTCGCCGGCATTGACCTTGTTCTGCTGGGGCAGGAACTCCATGGCGAAGTGGATGCCATCGAGGTCGCGGCCGGGCACGGGCAGATCACGGCTCTGCTCGGCACCGCCGGTGAGCAGCACGGCGTCGAACTCGGCCTGCAGTTGCTCGGGGGTGACGGTTTCCTTGGCCCAGTTGGTGACCTTGGAGCCCTTGCCCAGACCGTCCTTGGCTGCACCGACGAAGACGCTGGTGCGGATGGTGACGCCTTCGGCCTTGAGCTGCTCGGCACGGCGGTCGATGTGCGACTTCTCCATCTTGAAGTCGGGGATGCCGTAGCGCAGCAGGCCGCCGATGCGGTCGTTCTTCTCGAACAGGGTCACGTCGTGGCCGACGCGCGCCAGTTGCTGGGCGGCGGCCATGCCGGCCGGGCCGGAGCCCACCACGGCGACCTTCTTGCCGGTCTTGTGCTTGGACGGCAGCGCCTTGACCCAGCCCTCTTCCCAGGCGCGGTCGATGATCGCGTGCTCGATGGACTTGATGCCCACGGCGTCGTCGTTCACGTTGAGCACGCAGGCGGCCTCGCAGGGCGCGGGGCAGATGCGGCCGGTGAACTCGGGGAAGTTGTTGGTGCTGTGCAGCACGGCGATGGCGCTCTTCCAGTCGGCCTGGTAGACCAGGTCGTTGAAGTCCGGAATGATGTTGTTCACCGGGCAGACGTTGTTGCAGAACGGCGTGCCGCAGTCCATGCAGCGCGCGCCCTGCACCTTGGCCTGGGACTCATCGAGCCCGATGACGAATTCCTTGTAATGCTTCAGGCGCTCGCCGACGGGCTTGTAGCCCGCTTCGATGCGCTCGTACTCCATGAAGCCGGTGGTCTTTCCCATGATTGCGTGTCCTTGTCTATGAATGCTGTGCGGGTGTCGGGTGGGGCCGCGCCTTACTTGGCGGGCACGGCCACGTTCTTGGCAGCCGGGGCCACCGCGGGGGTGGCAGGCTCCTCGAGCACCTTGCGTTCATAAATCTCGGCCAGCGCGCGCTTGTACTCGGTCGGGAAGACCTTGACGAACTTGCTGCGCGATGCTGCCCAGTTGTCGAGCAGTTCGCGCGCGCGCTTGCTGCCCGTCCAGCGGTTGTGGTCTTCCAGCAGCTTCTTGAGCTGCGCTTCGTCGGTCTGGCCGTTGTGCCAGATGGCGCGGGGCACGGTGGCCTCCTGCTCGGAGGAAGGCAGGATGCGTTCCAGCGTGACCATGGACATGTTGCAGCGCGTGTCGAACTGGCCGTCTTCGTCGTAGACGTAGGCGACGCCGCCGCTCATGCCGGCCGCGAAGTTGCGGCCGGTCTTGCCCAGCACCATCACGGTGCCGCCGGTCATGTATTCGCAGCCATGGTCGCCCGTGCCCTCGACGACCGCCGTGGCGCCCGACAGGCGCACGGCAAAGCGTTCGCCGGCCACGCCGCTGAAGAAGGCCTCGCCGGTGGTGGCGCCGTACATGACAGTGTTGCCCACGATGGTGTTGCGCACGGAATCACCGCGGAAGTCGATGCTGGGGCGCACGATGACGCGGCCGCCCGACAGGCCCTTGCCGGTGTAGTCGTTGGCGTCGCCGATCAGGTACAGCGTGATGCCGCGCGTGAGGAAGGCACCAAAGGACTGGCCGCCCGTGCCTTCGAGCTGGATGCGGATGGTGTCGTCCGGCAGGCCTTCGGGGTGGGCGCGGGTCACGGCACCCGAGAGCATGGCGCCCACGGAGCGGTTGACGTTGCGCGCCACTTCGATGAACTGCACGCGCTCGCCCTTGTCGATGGCGGGGCGGCTGCGTTCGATGAGCTTGCGGTCCAGCGTGTGCTCGATGTTGTGGTCCTGCACGTCCACGTGGAAGCGTGGCACGTCGGCGGGCACGTTGGGCTGGGCGAACAGGCGGCCGAAATCGAGGCCGCGGGCCTTCCAGTGGGCGATGCCGGAGCGCATGTCGAGCAGATCGGAGCGGCCGATCAGGTCGTCGAACTTGCGGATGCCCAGTTGGGCCATGATCTGGCGCACTTCTTCGGCGATGAAGAAGAAGTAGTTGACCACGTGCTCGGGCTTGCCCGAGAACTTGGCGCGCAGGGCCGGGTCCTGCGTGGCCACGCCCACTGGGCAGGTGTTCAGGTGGCACTTGCGCATCATGATGCAGCCTTCGACGACCAGGGGCGCCGTGGCGAAGCCGAACTCGTCGGCGCCCAGCAGCGCGCCGATGGCGACGTCGCGGCCGGTCTTCATCTGGCCGTCGGCCTGCACGCGCACGCGGCCGCGCAGGCGGTTGAGCACCAGGGTCTGCTGGGTTTCGGCCAGGCCGATTTCCCAGGGTCCGCCCGCGTGCTTGATGGACGACCAGGGCGATGCGCCCGTGCCGCCGTCATGGCCGGCGATCACCAGGTGGTCGCTCTTGCACTTGGTGACGCCGGCCGCGATGGTGCCCACGCCGACTTCGGACACCAGCTTGGTGCTGATGCTGGCGTGCGGTGCCACGTTCTTCAGGTCGTGGATGAGCTGGGCCAGGTCTTCGATGGAGTAGATGTCGTGGTGCGGCGGGGGCGAGATCAGGCCCACGCCGGGCACGCTGTGGCGCAGCTTGCCGATGTAGGTGGAGACCTTGCCGCCAGGCAGTTGGCCGCCTTCGCCGGGCTTGGCGCCCTGGGCCATCTTGATCTGGATCTGGTCGGCCGAGGACAGGTATTCGGCCGTGACGCCGAAGCGGCCCGAGGCCACCTGCTTGATGCGGCTGCGCAGGGAGTCGCCGTCCTGCAGGGGCAGGTCGACCTCGACGTTTTCGGCGCCGATCACGCTCTTGAGCGTGTCGCCCTGCTTGATCGGGATGCCCTTGAGTTCGTTGCGGTAGCGTGCAGCGTCCTCGCCGCCCTCGCCGGTGTTGCTCTTGCCGCCGATGCGGTTCATGGCCACGGCCAGGGTGGCATGCGCTTCGGTGGAGATGGAGCCCAGCGACATGGCGCCGGTGGCGAAGCGCTTGACGATCTCCTTGGCGGGCTCGACCTCGTCCACGGAGATGGCCTTGGCGGGATCGATCTTGAACTCGAACAGGCCGCGCAGCGTCATGTGGCGCTTGCTCTGGTCGTTGATGATCTGCGCGTATTCCTTGTACGTGTTCCAGCTGTTGGCACGCGTGGAGTGCTGCAGCTTGGCGATGGCGTCGGGGCTCCACATGTGCTCTTCGCCTCGGGCGCGCCAGGCGTATTCGCCGCCGGCGTCCAGCATGGTTTCGAGCACGGGGTCGTCGCCGAAGGCGGCCTTGTGCATGCGGATGGCTTCCTCGGCGATCTCGAACACGCCGATGCCTTCCACGCGGCTGGCCGTGCCGGTGAAGTACTTGCCCACGGTGTCGGTGTTCAGGCCGATGGCCTCGAACAGCTGCGCGCCGCAGTAGCTCATGTAGGTGCTCACGCCCATCTTGGACATGATCTTGGACAGGCCCTTGCCGATGGCCTTGACGTAGTTGTAGATGGCCTTGTCCGGCGACAGGTCGCCAGGCATGTCCTTGTGCATCTCGGCCAGGGTTTCCATGGCGAGGTAGGGGTGCACGGCTTCGGCTCCGTAGCCACCCAGCACGGCGAAGTGGTGCACTTCGCGCGCGGTGCCGGTCTCGACCACCAGGCCGGCGGTGGTGCGCAGGCCTGCGCCCACCAGGTGCTGGTGGATGGCCGACAGGGCCAGCAGCGCAGGGATGGCCACCTGCGTGGCGCTCACGGCGCGGTCGCTGACGATGAGGATGTTGGCACCGCCCTTGATGGCGTCCACCGCCTGCGCGCACAGCGAGGCGAGCTTGGCTTCCACCCCCTCACGACCCCAGTCCAGCGGGTAGGTGATGTCAATGGTGACGCTTTTGAACTTGCCCTGCGTGTACTTCTCGATGTCGCGCAGCTTGGCCATGTCGGCGAAGTCGAGCACAGGCTGGCTCACTTCGAGCCGCATCGGCGGGTTGACCTGGTTGATGTCCAGCAGGTTGGGCTTGGGGCCGATGAACGACACCAGCGACATCACCACGGCTTCGCGGATCGGGTCGATGGGCGGGTTCGTGACCTGGGCGAACAGCTGCTTGAAGTAGTTGAACAGCGGCTTGTTCTTGCCCGAGAGCACGGCCAGCGGGCTGTCGTTGCCCATGGAGCCGATGCCCTCCTCGCCATTGCGGGCCATGGGGGCCATCAGGAACTTGATGTCCTCTTGCGTGTAGCCGAAGGCCTGCTGGCGGTCGAGCAGCGGCAGCGTGGAAGCTTCGGGCGCGGGCGCATCAGCGGCAGCGTCGATGCTGTCGAGCTTGA
The DNA here is from genome assembly GCF_046339755.1 of Acidovorax sp. GTDB lineage: Bacteria > Pseudomonadota > Gammaproteobacteria > Burkholderiales > Burkholderiaceae_C > Acidovorax. Next base: position 39,738 of record NZ_JBKDTZ010000260.1, read on the forward strand.
TGCGCAGGTTTTCGATCCACTGCTTGTAGGGCTTGGTGTTGACGACGTTGGCCTTGAGCTCCTCGTCGTCGATCATGCGGCCCTGTTCCAGGTCGATCAGGAACATCTTGCCGGGCTGCAGGCGCCACTTGCGCACGATCTTGTTCTCGGGGATGGGCAGCACGCCCGACTCCGAGGCCATGATGACCAGATCGTCGTCGGTGATGCAGTAGCGCGAGGGGCGCAGGCCGTTGCGGTCCAGCGTGGCGCCGATCTGGCGGCCATCGGTGAACACGATGGAGGCTGGGCCGTCCCAGGGCTCCATCATCGCAGCGTGGTACTCATAGAAGGCGCGGCGGCGCTCGTCCATGGTGGTGTGCTGCTCCCAGGGCTCGGGGATCATCATCATCACGGCCTGGCTGATGGGGTAGCCAGCCATGGTCAGCAGTTCGAGGCAGTTGTCGAACGTGGCGGTGTCGGACTGGTCGGCGAAGCTGATGGGGTAGAGCTTGTGCAGATCGGCCGCGAGCACGGGCGAGGCCATCACGCCTTCTCGCGCCATCAGCCAGGGTTAATTGCCCTGGACGGTGTTGATTTCACCGTTGTGCGCCACGTAGCGGTAGGGGTGGGCCAGCGGCCACTCGGGAAAGGTGTTGGTGGAAAAACGTTGGTGCACCAGGCCAATGGCCGAGACGCAGCGCTCGTCCTGCAGGTCCATGTAGTAGGTGCCCACTTGGTCGGCCAGCAGCAGGCCCTTGTAGACCACGGTGCGGCTGGACATGCTGGGAACGTAATATTCCTTGCTGTGCGTGAGCGTGAGGTTCTGGATGGCGGCGCTGGCCGTCTTGCGGATCACGTACAGCTTGCGCTCCAGCGCATCCTGCACGATCACGTCGTTACCGCGGCCGATGAAGACCTGGCGCAGGATGGGCTCCTTCTTGCGCACGGTGGGCGACATGGGCATGTCGACGTTGACCGGCACGTCGCGCCAGCCGAGCAGCACCTGGCCTTCGGCCTTGATGGCGCGTTCCATCTCCTGCTCGCAGGCCAGACGAGAGGCGTGCTCCTTGGGCAGGAAGATCATGCCCACACCGTACTCGCCGGCGGCGGGCAGCGTGACGTCCTGTTTGGCCATCTCTTCACGGTACAGCGCGTCGGGGATCTGGATCAGGATGCCCGCGCCGTCGCCCATGAGCTTGTCGGCACCCACGGCGCCACGGTGGTCGATGTTCTCCAGGATCTTCAGGGCCTGCGTAACGATGTCGTGGCGCTTGACGCCCTTGATGTGGGCGACGAAGCCGAGCCCGCAGGCGTCATGCTCGTTGGACTTTGAATACAAACCGTGTTGTTGCAGATGCTGGATCTCGGCAGCCGTGGTCATGGCGCACTCCTCATGAATTTTCGCAGGGAAGGCAAGGTTAGTGCATTGCAACATGCAAGGCAAGCATATTAATTGGGGTCAGATTCTTATTAAATTAACCAACCAAAAAAGTCGGAATTAATTGGGGACACATCAATATTGATTTGAGATGGGGCTGTATCCATTGGTTCGACTTGCGTCAGGCCTCCTCGGGAGCCACCGGCATGGGCGGCCTGCCGGGCTTGGCCTTGGTCACCCTGCGGGGGGTAAGTTTCTGCAGGCCGGCGACGAAGTCGGGCTCGCCCAACGCCCATCCGCTCAGCGCGGACTGCGTGAGAGCGTGCAGCTGCTTCTCACCCAGGCCCGCCTGCACCAGCGCGGCATAGGCTGCCTCGCGCGCAAAGGGCGTATTGCCCAGTGCCCAGTACAGCGCGTGGGTGGTGAGCAGCCGGTCGGTGCGCAGGCCCAGCCAGTGGCCGTGGCTGGACCAGGGGTAGTCCGCCGCGCGCTGCACCGTGCCGGCACGCAGGGGGTTGAGGTCGATGTAGACCATGCAGGCCAGCAGGTAGCGCTCGGCCTCCATCACCGTGGAACGGTAGCGCCCTTCCCACAAGGTACCCGTGCGCCCATGGCGCTGGTTGAAGTAGCGCACGTAGCTGCGCCCAATGGACTGCATCATCTGCGGCAGGCCATCGTCCGTGGACGGGGTGGCCAGCAGATGGAAGTGGTTGTCCATCAGCACATAGGCATGCAGGGCCACCTGGAACTTGCGCGCTTTGTCATCGAGCAAGGCGAGCATGGCCTCGAAGTCGGCCCGGTCCAGGAAGATTGCCTGACGGTTGTTGCCGCGCTGGATCACATGGTGGGGGAAGCCGGGCAGGGTCAGTCGGGGCAGGCGGGCCATGGCGCAAGGCGGGTGTTCGGATGGTGTGGGAGAGGTATGATAAACCTGTCCCCATTTTCATCAGATACCGTGCCCGCCGTCCACGGCGCCGGGCGAGCGCTCTACGGCGATGCCGTTTCGGCGCTGTGGCCGGCTTCTGCCTCTGGCTGCAATCCGAACCGCGCAGACATGGCCTGCTCCAACCCCATCTCGCGCAGGATGGCACGCAGGCGTTCCGCAGCACTGCGCTTTTTCTGGCCGGTGTAGCGCGCGATGATGAGCTCGTTCTTCATGCTGTGCTCCCAGCCCACCAGCTCGGTGACCGTGACCTGGTAGCCGCTGGCTTCCAGGTACAGGCAGCGCAGCACATTGGTGACCTGGCTGCCCAGTTCGCGCGTGTGCAGCGGGTGGCGCCACAGTTCGGCCAGCGGCGTGCGCGACAGCTGCAGCGCCTTACCCTGGCGCAGGCAGGCGGCCATCTCGGCCTGGCAGCAGGGCACGAGCACCATGGCGCGGGCGCGCTTTTGCAGGCCGAAGGCAATCGCATCGTCGGTGGCGGTGTCACAGGCATGCAGGGCGGTGACCACGTCGACCTGGGCGGGCAGTTCGGCGGCATCGGCCGATTCGGCCACCGACAGGTTGAGGAAAGACATGCGGGCAAAGCCCAGCTGCCGGGCCAGGGTTCGGGAGCGCTCCACCAGTTCACTGCGGGTCTCGATGCCGTAGATGTGGCCCTGCCCCAGTGCCTTGAAGTACAGGTCGTAGAGGATGAAGCCCAGGTAGGACTTGCCGGCGCCATGATCCGCCAGGCTGGGGGCATGGTCCGCGGTGAACAGCTCGGCCAACAGCGGCTCGATGAAGTTGAACAGGTGGTAGACCTGCTTGAGCTTGCGGCGCGAGTCCTGGTTGATGCGCCCTTCGCGCGTGAGGATGTGCAGCTCCTTGAGCAGCTCCAACGACTGGCCGGGGCGCAGGTCCAATTGCTCGGCGGGCGATGGAGTCAACGGCTTGGCCGCCGGCTTGCCGCCCTGCTTGGGATTGCGAGGCGCGTTCATGCAGCACCCCCGCCGACCTTGGCATCGGAACAGCCCGGCCCCACACCGAGCGCCCGCCACCCCTCCAGGCCCAGCTTCTCAAGCACCTCGATGTTGCGCTCGTAGATGGTCTCGGCCTCGGGGAACACCTCCACAGCGCGGTCGATGCTGTCCTCGCGCAGCAGGTGCAGCGTGGGGTACGGGGAGCGGTTGGTGCAGTTGCTCACATCCTCCACATCCGTCCCCGCAAACTGGAACTGGGGGTGGAAGCTGGCGATCTGCAGCGTGCCGTCGAGCTCCAGCTCGTCGAGCAGGTCTTCCGCCTGGCCCAAAAAGTCGTTGAAATCCAGGAAATCGGCCAGCAGCGGGGTGGGCACGACCAGCAACGTGGTGTCCCGCACATCGGCAGCGATTTCGGCCAACGCGAGCAATTCGGCCCGCAGTTCGTCCAGCAACTGCGAGCGGTCCATGGCATCGCTGACCGCGTAATGGACTTGGCCCTTGACGTGCACGCCCTTGGCGAAGGGGCACAGGTTAAGGCCGATGACGGCACGTTCCAGCCACTGCACGGTGTCGCGGACGGCAGGCAGGGAGACGGCAGGCGTGAGGGACTGGGAATTCATGCAAAGGTGCGGCTGGCGCACAGGAGAAGGGCCCTGATTTTAACGGGCACCCTGCCGACGCGCGCTTCCCCCAAAGAAAGGGCATCCATCAATCGAGCAAGCGCTGCCCCGTCAGCCGCTGATGCTCACGCCCGGCGAAGCGGTCGGTCATGCCAGCAATGAAGTCGGCAACGGCGCGCGACTTCACCGCCATGTCGTCCGTGCTGGCCTGCTGCGCAAAAGCGGGCTTCATCTCCTGCGGCGACTGCAGGTAGGCCGCAAACAGATCTCGCACGACCTGTTGGGCGCGGCCCGTGGTTTCCATGACCTGGGCATGGCGGTACAGGTTCTTGAAAAGAAAGCGCTTGAGCACGACCGACTGTTCGCGCATGGGCTCGCTGAAGCGCACCAGCGGGGGCGACCGTCGCACGGCATCGGCGCTGGTAGGCGCTGCCTGCGCCAGGGCGGCCGAGGTCGCATCGATCACGTCGTAGACCTGCGCGCTCAGCATCAGGCGGATGGCCTCGTAGAGCAGGCGCCGGTGCATCGCCGCATCCTTCAGGTGGGGGTGCGCCGCCTGGGCCGCATGGCGGTACTGGTCGAACAAGGGAACCTCGCGCAGTTGCTCGATGGTGATGAGGCCGGAACGCACGCCATCGTCGATGTCGTGCGCGTTGTAGGCAATCTCATCGGCCAGGTTGCACAGCTGGGCCTCCAGGCCAGGCTGCTCACGGCGCAGAAAACGGCCGCCGACCCCACCGGGCTCTGCATCCTCGATCTGCTGGGCATGGACCTTGGAACAATGCTTGAGGATGCCCTCGCGCGTCTCGAAGGTCAGGTTCAGGCCATCGAAATGCGGGTAGCGTTCTTCAAGTTGGTCGACCACCCGCAGGCTCTGCAGGTTGTGCTCGAAACCGCCATGATCGGCCATGCACTCGTGCAGCGCGTCCTGGCCTGCATGGCCGAAGGGCGTGTGCCCCAGGTCATGGGCGAGCGAGATGGCTTCGACCAGGTCCTCGTCAATGCGCAACGAGCGCGCAATCGAGCGCCCGAGCTGGGCGACCTCCAGCGAATGGGTCAGCCGGGTACGGAACAGGTCCCCCTCGTGGTTCAGGAAGACCTGGGTCTTGTAGACCAGCCGGCGAAACGCCGTGGAGTGCACGATGCGGTCGCGATCCCGCTGGTACTCCGAGCGGGTCGGCGCAGGCGTTTCGGGATGGCGCCGACCCCGGCTCGATGCAGGGTGGCTGGCGTAGACGGCAAGGTCGGATCTGGGGTTCAACAACAGGCTCGCGATAGTTGGTCTTCAACAGATGAGGCCCATTGTGGCCGGGAACGGTAACCGGCGTTTGGCGGGGTGGCGGCGGAAAGAGACAAGGCCAGCCCCCCACTCAATCCAACCCACTGGCTGCCTGCTAAGCGCAGCAGGCGTCGATCACTTCGCGCACCAGCGCGTCGGGCGCCGCGCGGACGACGGCCTTTCCGGGGCCATCGATGATCACAAAGCGAATCTCGCCCGCTTCGGATTTCTTGTCGATGCGCATGAGCTCCAGGTAGCGGCCGGCATTGTCGGAGGCATCGATGACCGGCCCCTTGGTCGGCAGGCCTGCGCGTTCGATGAGTCCCACAAGGCGCTGCACGAAGGCATCGTCCACCAGACCCAGCCGGCGCGAAAGTTCAGCAGCCATCACCATGCCTGCGCCCACGCCTTCGCCATGCAGCCACACACCGTAGCCCATGCCTGCCTCGATGGCATGGCCGAAGGTATGGCCGAAGTTCAGGATGGCCCTGAGGCCACCCTCACGCTCATCCAGGCCCACCACCCATGCCTTGATCTCACAGCTGCGGCGCACGGCATGCGCAAGCGCTGCCCGGTCTCGGGCTCGCAGCGCGTCCATGGAGGTATCGAGCCATTCCATGAATGCCATGTCGGCAATGGGCCCATACTTGATCACTTCCGCCAAGCCGGCGCTCATCTCGCGCGCACTCAGGGTATCGAGCGTGGCCAGGTCGCACACCACCAGCCGGGGCTGGTAGAACGCACCCACCATGTTCTTGCCCAGCGGGTGGTTGATGGCCGTCTTGCCGCCCACCGAGGAATCCACCTGCGCCAGCAAGGTGGTGGGGATCTGCACGAAGGGAACACCGCGCATGTAGGTGGCGGCGGCAAAGCCGGTCATGTCGCCGATGACGCCACCGCCGAGGGCAAACAGCACGGCCTTGCGGTCACAGCCATGCGTGAGCAGGGCGTCGAAGATGCGCTGCAGGGTTTCCCAGCCCTTGAACTCTTCACCATCAGGCAGCGTCACCGTGTGCACGACCGGGTAGCGCTGGCGCAGCGCCTCCACCACCTGCGCCCCGTACAGCGGGCCAACAGTGTCGTTGGTAACCACCAGGGCCGACGTGCCGCCGGGCAACTCCAGGCCTTCCTGCAGTCGGTCAAGAAGGCCTGCGCCAATTTCGATACCGTAGCTGCGATCGCCCAGGTCAATGGCGACTCTATGGGAGGTAGCACCTGCTGGGGATGCGGCGGGGGAAGCGGGGAGCAGATCGGCGGTTTCAAGCATAGGGGCGTAGTTTACGCAGAATGCCGTTCGAATCGCCCGCAGAACGACATTGCAAGCTCTGTCAATAGAAAACCCCGTGGATCCAAGGATCCACGGGGTCTCTATTCTTCTGGCAGGGCGCTCAGCCGATCCGAGAACTTCGAATCTCGCCAAGCGCCCTTTGGACTATCAGGGGCAGGCCGCAGTGTTGGCGCCGATCTGCACAGACACCTGCTGGGTCACGGTCACGGTACCGCGGGTCGCCGTCACCAGGAACCTGGCGTTGCACGATGCAGTGGGGGTGCCGCTGATCACGCCGCTGTTGCCAGTACTGCTGCCTCTCAGGCCCGCAGGCAGAGGTGTCGGAGCAAAGGTCCAGACCACCGGATCCGCTGTATTTCCACCGGAGACCGACAAGCTGTACAGGTACGCCTCGCCGACATTCGCCGGAGGCAGCGCGCACGCGGTGGTCCCGTTGGTTACGCAACCGTTCAAGCTCAGAGGGTTGGGAACTGTCGCTCCACCTGACACCGTGAACTTCACGTTGCCGGACACCTTGGCACCCAAGGCATCCACCACGGTGATCACTGCACTGTAAACACCGGCTGGGCCTTGGGGTGCGCCGCTCACGATGCCATCGCTGCTGATGTTCAAGCCGCCAGGCAATCCAATGGCACTCCACGTATAGGGACCCACGCCGCCTTGGACAGTGAATACGGTCGCAAATGGTATGAAAGCGGTTGCATCCTGGTCAGCCAACGTGGTCAGGGCCAATGGTGCCGCAGCAACATTGTCGACAACCGGTACCGCATACAGGGAAGTAATCGGGTCCTGAATACCGTTGGTGATGTCGTTGTCAAACCGGTCGGTAACAAACTCCAGCACAATGGCTCCAGTGTTAAGCCCGCTGTTCAGCGCGAACGTGCCGATGCCGCCCACTGTGCGCAGTTGTAATACGCTGCCCGACTGGTTTGCTTGCAGCAAGCGCGCGCCGATTGCAGCCTGGCCAATCGGTCGAATGCTGACCTGGAGATTCGGGGCAGATGGCGTAGGAATGGGCTGGTTCGCGTCATCCCTGACAAAGGCCTGGATACCGATATTGTTACGGTAAGGAGTCCGAGGAGTGGCATCCCGGGACAGCAGGACCTGGGGCGCGTCTACCACACCCTTTACGCTGGCGACCTTGCCGGTGGCGGCGCCCACGACAATATCCACACTCGCGGTATACACCTTGGAGTCGCGCGGATCGGTCACCGAGCACACGATGCGGGCCGTGCCCGCTTGGTCATCTGCATGGAAGTGAAAGGACGCACCACCAGAGTTTGCGCCAAGCGTAATCGAACGGTATGCCAAGGGATTGCCATTGTCATCCTCGTGCTCCTCACTACCATCGAGATAGTAAAGGGAACCAGAATCCAAGCCCTGGACAATATTGCACCCAAAAATTTCATCGCCACCAGGAATGGGGTTGGAACCAACTCTCGCATCCACATACAAGGTGGTGGTAAAGGGTGCAGAAGCACCTGACCCGGCCCCAACACCTCCGATGTTAAGAGGCAATTGCGATTTTGCCGTGGTCAACGTAATGCGGTACTGGAGATTGGATTCTCCTCCGCTCCCACCTCCACCGCCGCATGCCGCCAGCGCTGCTGCGGAAGCA
>NZ_JBKDTZ010000261.1:0-13346 GCF_046339755.1 Acidovorax sp.
GCTTCCTGCTCCGGCGACCACCGAGCCACACCCTGAGGGCGAGTCGACGGCAGCGTCAGATGGGTATACGCGTCAGGTTCCGCGGCAGGGGCGCGCCCGCGCAGCCCGAAGAGGTGGCCTGCGAACGCGATGCCAGCCGACGGTATTGGAGGCACGACATGGTGCCAGCTTTGCCGCGCTGACACAGCCAGCGGCCGATGGCGTACTGCCGCAGTCGGCTGATTTGCGGAAACTGGGCGCACAACTTGCTATCCTGCAAGCAGGAGGCCAGTTCATGCAGAAATTTGATGAGATGTACGCCATGCTGCCTTTCGATGGCAGCGACGTGCGAGAACACTACAAGCGCTACGCGCAATGGCTGTCCAGGCAGCCGGTGGACGTGATGCAGGCCCGCCGGGCCGAGGCGGAGATGATCTTCCGCCGCGTGGGCATCACCTTTGCCGTCTACGGCGCCAAGGACGAGGACGGCGCCGGCAACGAGCGGCTCATTCCCTTCGACCTGATACCGCGCATCATCCCCTCGCACGAGTGGGCCAGCATGCAGCAGGGGCTGGTGCAGCGGGTCACGGCGCTCAACCGCTTCATCCACGATGTCTACCACGGGCAGGACATCATCCGCGCCGGCATCGTTCCGTCCGACCTGGTGCTCAACAATGCCCAGTACCGGCCCGAGATGGCGGGCGTGCAGGTGCCGCAGAACATCTATGCGCACATTGCCGGCATCGACATCGTGCGCGCCCCCAACGCCCAGGGCGAAGGCGAGTACTACGTGCTCGAAGACAACCTGCGCGTGCCCAGCGGCGTGAGCTACATGCTGGAAAACCGCAAGATGATGATGCGGCTCTTTCCCGACCTGTTCAGCCTGCACAAGGTGGCGCCCGTGGCCCACTACCCGGACATGCTGCTCGAGACCCTGCGCGCCAGCGCCCCCGCCACGGCCGATGAGCCCACGGTGGTGGTGCTCACGCCCGGCATGCACAACAGCGCCTACTTCGAGCACGCCTTCCTGGCGCAGCAGATGGGCGTGGAGCTGGTCGAGGGCCAGGACCTGGTGGTCAAGGACCGCTTCGTCTACATGCGCACCACGCGCGGCCTGCAGCGCGTGGACGTGATCTACCGCCGCGTGGACGACGATTTTCTCGACCCGCAGGTGTTCCGCCGCACCTCCACACTGGGCTGCGCCGGCCTGATGGAGGCCTACCGCGCGGGCAACGTGGGCATCTGCAACGCCGTGGGCACGGGCGTGGCCGACGACAAGTCGGTCTACCCCTATGTGCCCGAGATGATCCGCTTCTACCTCGGCCAGGAGCCCATCCTGAAGAACGTGCCCACCTGGATGTGCCGCAAGCAGGACGACCTGCAGTACGTGCTGGACCACCTGTCCGAACTGGTGGTCAAGGAAGTGCACGGCGCGGGCGGCTACGGCATGCTCATCGGCCCGGCCGCCACCAAGGCCGAGATCGAGGACTTCCGCGGAGCGCTGTTGGCCAACCCGGCCGGCTACATCGCACAGCCCACGCTCAGCCTGTCGAGCTGCCCGACCTATGTGGACGCCGGCATCGCGCCGCGCCACATCGACCTGCGCCCCTTCGTTCTCAGCGGGCGCGACGTGCAGATGGTCGCCGGCGGCCTCACGCGCGTGGCCCTGCAGGAAGGCTCGCTGGTCGTCAATTCATCACAAGGCGGTGGCACCAAGGACACCTGGGTGCTCGGAGAAGGAGGGACCGCGTAATGCTCAGCCGCACAGCCGATCACCTGTTCTGGATGTCCAGGTACACCGAACGCGCGGAGAACACCGCACGCATGCTCAACGTGAGCTACGAGACCTCGTTGCTGCCCCAGTCCGCCGCCGTGGCGCAGGAGGGGTGGGAGGGCCTGCTGTCCATCAGCGAGCTGATCCCCGCCTACACCGCCAAGCATGGCGAAGTGACGCCCGAGCGCGTGCTGCACTTCATGGTGCGCGATGGCGAGAACCCCTCGTCCATCGTCTCCTGCCTGCGCGCTGCGCGCGAGAACGCCCGTGCCGTGCGCGGTGCCCTGACCACCGAGATCTGGGAAACGCAGAACCAGACCTGGCTGGAGCTGCAGCGCCTGCTCAAGGGCGACGCCTTCGAGCGCGACCCGGGCCAGTTCTTCGAGTGGGTCAAGTACCGCTCGCACCTGTCGCGCGGCGTCACCCTGGGCACCATGCTGCAGGACGAGGCCTTCCACTTCCTGCGCATGGGCACCTTCCTGGAGCGCTCGGACAACACCGCGCGCCTCTTGGATGTGAAGTTCCACGCCGTGAAGAAAGACTTCTTCGGTCGCGCCAGCGAGCGCAACCAGGAGAACGACTTCTACCACTGGAGCGCCATCCTGCGCAGCGTCTCGGCCTTCGAGGTCTACCGCAAGGTCTACCGCGACGTGATCACCCCGGGCCGCGTGGCGGACCTGTTGATCCTGCGCCGCGACATGCCGCGCTCGCTGCATGCCAGCATGCGCGAGGTGGTGGACAACCTGGCCGTGCTCGCCAACGACCATTCGTCGGAAACCCAGCGCCGCGCCGGCCGCCTGCTGGCCGACCTGCAGTACGGCCGCATCGACGAGATCCTGTCGACCGGGCTGCACGCCTTCCTCACGCAGTTCCTGGACCGCGTGAACGACCTGGGTGGCGGCATCAGCCGCAACTTCCTGGTCGCGACGGGGGATTGAGGCAGCCCTGCCGGGTTGGTTTCAGCCGCCCGGTTCCACAGGCGGCCCACCCCAGTGGGCCGCCACCACCGACTGCACCTGCGCCACGGCCGAGTCGCGCAGGGCGTCGGTGCGCCAGCCCAGTTCCACCGCATAGCGCGGCATGGCCACGGGGCAGGGCAGCACCACCAGTCCGGCCAGGCGCGCCATGGCATGCGCGGCATGCGCAGGCACCGTGGCGATGGCATGCGTTCCTTTGAGCAGGTAGGGCAGGGCGGCGAAGTGCGTGGTCGAGGCCACCACGCGGCGCTTGTGGCCCAGGGCGGCCAGCACCTCGTCCACCACGCCGATGAAGCCGCCCGATGAAATGAGGACGTGGTCGCGCGCCACGTAGTCCTGCACCGTGAGCCTGGAGGGCGCCTTGCGCCGGCCCGCTGGCGCATCCGCCACGCAGGCATAGCCGCCTTCGCCGAGCACCCGGTGGCTGAGCCAGCGCGTGGCAAAGCCGCCGGCCGTGATGGCCAGGTCGATCTCGCGCGCCATCAGCATCTCGGCCACGATCTGGCTGTGCGTCTGCCGGAACGCCAGGCGCAGCCCCGGCGCGTGCTGCGCCATCAACTGCACCAGCCACGGGCCCATGGCGATCTCGAAATCGTCCGACAGGCCCAGCACCACCGAGCGGCCCTGGTAGCGCGCCGCGATCGAGGTGCCCAGGGCCAGGCTTTCGCGGCATTTGTTCAGTGCCTCACCGATCACCGGCCGCAGCTCCTGCGCGCGCAGCGTGGGCGCCAGGCCGCGGCCGGTGCGCGTGAACAAGGGGTCGCCATAGACCTTGCGCAGCCGCCCCAGCGCCGCGCTCACGGCCGACTGGGTGAGCGACAGGCGCAGCGCGGCGCGCGTGGCACCCCCTTCTTCGTACAAGGCTTCAAAGACGCGCAGCACGTTCAGGTCGAATCCGATATCAATGTCATTCATATCTTTCAGCAATGGAGCGGCGTTGATTCATCTTATCGGTGCGGCAACACTGGCGCATCTGCAATCAACGGAGTTCATCCATGGCAATTTCCACCGTCGCCGCCCTGCAAATCGGCTCCTCGCCCGAAGGCACGGCCCAGACGCTGGCCAACGTGCTCGCATTCGAAGGCGAAATCCAGGATTCGGGCGCGCGCCTGGTCGTCATGCCCGAGGCGCTGCTGGGCGGCTACCCCAAGGGCGAGATCTTCGGCACCCGCCTGGGCTACCGCCTGCCCGAGGGGCGCGAGGCCTTTGCGCGCTACCATGCCAGCGCCATCGACGTGCCCGGCCCCGAGACCGAGGCACTGGCAGGCCTTGCGCAGCGCACGGGCGCCATGCTGGTGCTGGGCGTGATCGAGCGCGCGGGCAGCACGCTGTACTGCACGGCGCTGTACTTCGATCCCGACAAGGGCCTGGTGGCCAAGCACCGCAAGCTCATGCCCACCGGCACCGAGCGCCTGATCTGGGGCCAGGGCGATGGCTCCACCCTGCCGGTGGTCGATTCGGCCGTTGGCCGCGTCGGCGGCGTGATCTGCTGGGAGAACCACATGCCCCTGCTGCGCACCGCCATGTATGCCCAGGGCGTGCAGATCTGGTGTGCGCCCACGGTGGACGAGCGCGACATCTGGCAATGCTCCATGCGCCACATCGCGCACGAGGGGCGCTGCTTCGTCATCAGCGCCTGCCAGGTGCAGCCCTCGCCGCGCGCCCTGGGCATCGAGGCACCGGGCTGGGATGCCGACCGCCCGCTGATCCGCGGCAACAGCGTGATCGTGGGGCCGCTGGGCGACGTGCTGGCCGGCCCGCTGCAGAACAGCACCGGCCTGCTCACCGCGCAGATCGACGTGGAGGAGCTGGTGCGTGCGCGCTACGACTTCGACGTGGTGGGCCACTATGCGCGGCCCGACATCTTCACCCTGCAGGTAGACCGGCGTGCGCGCCAGACGGTGGCTTTCAGCGACTAGGACGAATCCTGCTCCACCGCCTGCCGCACCAGCGCCAGCGCCCGGGGCAGCTCTTCCAGCGGCACCGAGCCCAGCGCCACGCGCAGGGCCTGGGGCACATGCGTGGTGGTGGCAAAGCCTTCCGCGGTGGAGACCGTGACGCCGCGCTGCAGCAAGGTGGCTGCAATGCGGTCGGCCCGTTGGTCATCGCCCAGCGGCAGCCAGACGAAGTAGGAGTGCGGGTGGCGCACCAGCGGCAATTCCCCGAGCACCTCGGTGACCAGGGCCTGGCGCTGCGCGGTGTCGGCGCGTTTTTCGGCTTCCAGCCGGGCCACGGTGCCGTCCTCGATCCAGGCGCAGGCGATGGCGGTGAGCATGCCGGCCGTGTTCCAGGAGGTTGCGCGGATGGCGCGCTCCAGGGGCGTGATCATCTCCGGCGCGGCCGCGACAAAGCCGAAGCGCAGGCCTGTGGCCACGTTCTTGGACAGGCTGGAGACATACACCGTGCGCTCGGGCGCCAGCGCGGCGATGGGTACCAAGGCATCGCCGGCCAGGTAGGCGTACGGGGCATCCTCGATCACCAGCAGATCGTGCTGGCGCGCGATCATGGCCAGGCGCCCGCGCGAGCGCGCCGGCATCACGCAGCCCAGCGGGTTGTGCAGCGTGGGCATGGTGTAGATGGCGCGCACCGGCCGGGCATGGCACAGGCGCTGCAGCGCGTCGAGGTCCGTGCCCTCGGGGCCCATGGGCACGGGCGCCAGGTCCAGCCGCAGGCGCTCGGCCAGCACGCGAAAGCCCGGGTAGGTGAGGGCGTCCACGGCCACGATGTCGCCGGGCTGGAGCAGGCCCAGCGCGGCCACCGCCATGCCGTGCTGGGCGCCATTGACGATGAGGACCTGTTCGCCCGGCACCTTCAGCAGCCGCGACTGCAGGTGCCGCGCCACGATGGCGCGCTCGTGCAGGCGCCCGCCGTAGGGCTGGTAGTGCAGCAGAGATTCCAGGTCGCCCGAGGCCGCAAGCTGGCGCAGGGCCTCGCGCAATTGCTCGGCCTGCCCGGGCACGCTGGGGTTGTTGAACGACAGGTCGATGGCGCTGGCCTGCGGCGCGGTCAGGTCGGCGCCGGGGCGCGGGTACGAGGGGTCGCGCACGAAGGTGCCGCGCCCGGTTTCGCCCACCACCAGGCCGATGGCCTCCAGCTCGGCATACACACGGCTGGCCGTGCCCAGTGCCAGACCGTACTTCGCCGCCAGTGCGCGGTGCGTGGGCAGGCGGGTGGCGGGCCGCAGCCGGCCGGTGCGGATGTCGGCGGCCAGCGCATCGACCACGTGTTTGTACCGGACCAGGCCCATCGCAATCCCAGTGTATCTATGACAATTCTTTGATTGTACTAAGTGGCCTGCTTACGATGGCGCATCTTTCACCCCGTGAGCACACACCATGCGCATTGCCCTGCTGGCCTTTGACGGCTTCAATGAACTCGACTCCCTGATCGCCCTGGGCATCCTCAACCGGGTCAAGCGCCCGGGCTGGGAGGTGGCCCTGGTTGGCCCCGCGCCGCGTGTGCGCTCCATGAACGGCATCGTGGTCGAGCCGCACCATGCCTCGCTGGATTGGGCGCGGGATGCCGATGCGGTGCTGGTGGGCAGTGGCATCAAGACGCGTGAGGTGGTTGAAGACGCCGCGCTGATGGCGCAGCTGCAGTTCGACCCTGCGCGGCAGTTGCTGGGTGCCCAGTGCTCGGGGGCCCTGGTCCTGGCCAAACTGGGGCTCTTGGACAACGTGCCCGCCTGCACGGACCTGACCACCAAGCCCTGGGTGCAGGCCGCCGGTGTCACCGTGCTGGACCAGCCGCTGTTTGCCCATGGCAATGTGGCCACGGCCGGGGGCTGCCTGTCCTCGTCCTACCTGGCCGGCTGGGTGATTGCCCGCCTGGCGGGGGTGGAGGAGGCGGCCACCGCCCTGCATTACTTCGCCCCGGTGGGCGAAAAGGACGACTATGTGGCCCGCGCCATGGGCCATATCGAACGCTACATGCCTGTAGCCGAACCCGCCTGAGGCGGTTTCACTCCTGCGCGTTGCGTTTCTGGTCGCGCAGCATGAACAGGTACAGGCTCTCGACCTTCTCGCGTGCCCAGGGCGTCTTGCGCAGGAACTTGAGGCTCGATGCCACGCTCGGGTCGCTCTGGAAGCAGCGCACGGGAATGCGCTGGCCCAGTTCGTCCCAGCCGAAGTAGTCTGCCAGGGCCACCACCATGGTCTCCAGGGTCACGCCGTGCAGCGGGTTGCGCGGCTGGACCGGTTTGGCGGGCGCGGCTTCGGGTAGAGACCCAGATTCGGGCTCGGGGGTATCGGGGGCGTCGCTCATCCCCCAAGCATACCTTGGGGCATGGCGCGAAACGGCCCAGAGGCAGTCAGGTCGTGCGTTGCAGGTGCGAGTTGCGTTGCACCAGTTCGGCCGTCCAGTCCACGAAGGCCCGCACCTTGGCGCTCAGGTGGCGGTTGGGCGGGTAGACCACATAGATCGGCAGGAGCGCCTGTGTCCATTCGGGCAGCAGGCGCACCAGCGTGCCGTTCTCGAAGTGGCGCGTGGCCTGGACGCTGGTGATCTGCCCGATGCCCAGACCCGATACCACCGCCGTCACATAGGCATTGGTCTCGTTCACGCTGACCTGGTAGGGGCCGGTGATGTCCACCGACTCCTCGCCCCTGCGGAACTCCAGCGGGTAGTGGCGCCCGCTCTGGGGCGAGAAATAGACCACGATGGAGTGTTTTTCTTCGATTTCCAGCGGGTGCGTGGGTGTGCCGTGGCGTTCCAGGTACTCGGGCGAGGCCACGGTGATGAACTCCAGGTTGCCGATGCGCCGCGCCACCAGCGACTGGTCGGTCAGCTCGCCGCCGCGGATCACGCAGTCCACGTTGTCGCTGATCAGGTCCACCATGCGGTCGCTCACGCCCAGGTCCACCTGGATGTCGGGGTAGCGCGCATGGAACTCGGCCAGGTTGGGCAGGATGAGCAATTGCGCCATCGAGGTGCCCACGTCCACGCGCAGGCGTCCGCGCGGGTTGGAGCGGGCGTTGGTCATGCTCGCCTCGATGTCATCGAGGTCGGTGAGCAGGCGGATGGTGCGCTCGTAGTAGGCGGCGCCATCGGCCGTCACGGTGACGCGGCGCGTGGTGCGGTTGAGCAGCTTCACGCGCAGGCGCTCCTCCAGCGCCTGCACGTGCTTGGTCACCGTGGCCTTGGGCAGCGAAAGCGAATCCGCCGCCCTGGTGAACGTGCCGGCCTCCACCACCCGCACGAATATGCGCATGGCCTGTATCTGGTCCATGGGCTCTCCTTGTACTTTGTACTTGCACCCACCAGTGGGTGCAGGGTAATTCTCACACGCGGCCTGCGCGGGATTGTTGAGCTTTTGGAAACAGTGCAGTGGTGTTTGGCCTGTTTATCCGAAAGTCGCAAGGTACTACATTTCATCCATCGTCAATCCAATGGGTCCATGCCATGCAGCCCGATCGCTCGCCTTCCACATCGTCGCCTAGCCGTGCCGGAGCCTCCTCCAAGGCCCCTGGCGCCGCAGTGGGCGCCCCCCAGCGCACCGATGCCACCATTGAGGTGGCCAAGGGCGAAGAGGTGGCGGTGCGCGTCTACGGCCGCAAGCTGCCCGGCAAGCCTTCGCCGCTGGTGGTGCATTTCCACGGTGGCGCCTTCACCACGGGTGACCTCGATACCGGCTGCACCGTGGCCGACCTGCTGGAGCGGGCCGGCGCCGTGGTGGTGTCGGTGGCCTACCCGTTGACCCCGTTTCCCCAGCCCGTGAACACCGGCTACGGTGTGCTGCAATGGGCCTTCCGCAACCGCGTCAAGCTCGGCGGCCAGGGCGCCCAGATCTACCTGGCCGGCGAAGAGGCCGGTGGCAACCTGGCAGCGGCCGTCTCGGTGATGGCACGCGACCAGTCGCATCCGCCGCTGGCCGGGCAGATTTTGCTGTCGCCCATGCTCGACCCCTGCGTGGGCACGGCCTCGGTGCGCGAAGCCACGGGCGATGCCACCGGCTGCAAATGGACCGAAGGCTGGCGCAATTTCCTGCGCTGCCCGCGCGATGCCGAACACCCCTATGCCGTGCCCGCCACTGCACACCGCCTGGCGGGCCTGCCCTCCACCCTGGTGATGGTGGGCGATACCGACCCCATGCACGACGAGGCGCTGGCTTATGCCGCGCGCCTCGAATCCGCCGGCCTGCTGGTGCGGCGCCATGTGTTCCCCAAAGCCGGAGAGATGCCCGAAGCCCTGGAGGCCGGGTTGCGCGACTGCCCCTGCGCCGAAGGCGCGCTGGTGCAGATCCGGCAGTTTTTCGAGGACACCCGATGTCCGGCCCCCACCTGAGACCCCAGGGTTTGTAGGATGTGGTTGACCTCAACGTAAGTTGAGGTTCGATACTCCCGCCACCCCACTTACCGAGCCAGGCGCTCACCCTGCAAATTTCCGGCCATTGGCGCCGGAGGGGGAATGCTTTGCCCATGACTGGCCAGGAGCCGGTGCGAGTGCCGCCCGAGAGCGGTACGGACCGGCTGTTGCCCGCGTTTTTTTGACGATCTGTTTTTGCCCATTTCAACGACACGGAGGACTAGCCCATGAACACCATCCATCTGCAGGCCGCTGCACCCGGGAGCACTGCCACTGCCGACACCACCGCCGCCGCCTTGCGCAGCCGGTGTTGACCTTGCCACCGTGTCAGTGCCCAGACTTCGTCCGCTTCCATTCCATCCGATATTGAAAACCGCTGCGGGACCTGTTCCACGAGAACGGCCCCGCCACAGAAAGTGACCATGAACTTCCATCTTCCTTTCCCCAAGCGCCCCCTGGGCCTCGCCACCCTGGCCACGGCCGCCGCTGCCGTCGCGGCCTCCGCCGTGCTGGTGTTCCAGTCGCCCTCGGCCCAGGCCACGGCTGGTGCCGCACAGCCGCAGGCCGTGCCGGTCTCCGTGGCCGCCGTGCTGCAGCAGGACATTTCCCTGTGGGACGAGTTCTCGGGCCGGCTCGAAGCCGTGCAGCGCGTGGACATCCGCGCCCGCGTCTCCGGTGCCGTGCAATCCGTGCATTTCCGCGAAGGCTCGCTGGTCAAGCAAGGCGACCTGCTGATCACCGTGGACCCGGCGCCCTATGCCGCCGAAGTGGACCGCGCCGAGGCGCAGGTCGCCGCCGCGCAGGCCCGCGTTTCCTACACCCGCAGTGAGCTGGAGCGCGCCACGCGCCTGCTGCAGGAAAGCGCCATCGCCCAGCGCGAGCACGACGAACGCCAGAACGCCCAGCGCGAGGCCGATGCCAACCTGCGTGCCGCCCAGGCCGCGCTGCAGACTGCGCGCCTGAACCTCGGCTACACCCAGGTGCGTGCCCCCGTGGCCGGCCGCGTGGGCCGCATCGAGGTCACCCAGGGCAACCTGGTGGCTTCGGGCCCCGGCGCCCCGGTGCTGACCACGCTGGTCTCGGTAAGCCCGATCTACGCCAGCTTCGATACCGACGAGCAGGTGGTGGTGAAGGCCTTGCAGGACCTCAAGTCCGGCACCAGCGCCCGCACCCTGATCGAGCGCATCCCCGTGCAGATGGGCACCGGCACCTCGGGCGGCACGCCGCACACGGGCAAGCTGCAGCTCATCGACAACCAGGTCGATGCGAAAAGCGGCACGGTGCGCGTGCGCGCCGTGTTCGACAACGAAGGTGGCGACCTCATCCCCGGCCAGTTCGCGCGCGTCCGCATGGGCCAGGCGCGCAGCTCGCAGGCCATCCTGATCAACGAGCGCGCCGTGGGCACGGACCAGAACAAGAAGTTCGTGCTGGTGGTGGGCGAAGGCAACAAGGCCGAGTACCGCGAGGTCACGCTGGGTGCGCCCATCGAAGGCCTGCGCGTGGTCACCTCGGGCCTGAAGGCCGGCGAGACCATCATCGTCAACGGCCTGCAGCGCGTGCGCCCCGGCGCCGTCGTCGCCCCGCAGTCCGTCCCCATGACCGCCAAGGCCGAGATCCCTGCCGCCGAGCGCAAGGAAGCCCGCGCCGCCAAGTCGCCTGCCGCGTAAGGGCAGTGAGCGCCCGCTGAAAGAACACCAGCCATGAATCTATCCCGCTTCTTCATCGACCGACCCATCTTCGCCGGGGTGCTGTCGGTGCTCATCTTCCTCGGGGGGCTGATCGCATTGCGCAGCCTGCCGATCTCCGAATACCCCGAAGTGGCCCCGCCCTCCGTGGTGGTGCGCGCCCAGTACCCGGGCGCCAACCCCAAGGTCATCGCCGAAACCGTCGCCACGCCGCTGGAGGAATCCATCAACGGCGTGGAAGGCATGCTCTACATGGGCAGCCAGGCCACGACCGACGGCGTGATGACGCTGACCGTGACGTTCGCCCTGGGCACCGACCCGGACAAGGCGCAGCAGCTGGTGCAGAACCGCGTCTCGCAGGCCGAGCCACGCCTGCCCGAGGAAGTGCGCCGCCTGGGCGTCACCACGGTCAAGAGCGCGCCCGACCTGACCATGGTCGTGCACATGGTCTCGCCCAATGGCCGCTACGACATCGACTACCTGCGCAACTACGCCGTGCTCAACGTCAAGGACCGCCTCGCGCGCATCCAGGGCGTGGGCCAGGTGCAGATCTTCGGCGGTGGCGACTATTCCATGCGCGTCTGGCTCGATCCGCAGAAGGTAGCGCAGCGCGGCCTCTCGGCCAGCGACGTGGTGGCCGCCATCCGCGGCCAGAACGTGCAGGCCGCCGCCGGCGTGGTGGGCGCATCTCCCGGCCTGCCCGGCGTGGACCTGCAGCTGTCCATCAACGCCCAGGGCCGCCTGCAGACCGAGGACGACTTCGGCGACATCATCGTCAAGACCGGCACCGACGGCGCGGTAACGCGCCTGCGCGACATCGCCCGCCTGGAACTGGGCGCGGCCGACTACTCGCTGCGCTCGCTGCTCAACAACGACCCGGCCGTGGGCATGGGCGTGTTCCAGGCGCCGGGCTCCAACGCCCTGGACATCTCGGCCAACGTGCGCAAGACCATGGAAGAACTGCAGAAGAACATGCCCGAGGGCGTGGAGTTCCGCATCGCCTACGACCCGACGCAGTTCGTGCGCGCATCGATCAAGTCGGTGATCCAGACCCTGCTCGAAGCCATCGCCCTGGTGGTGGTGGTGGTGATCCTGTTCCTTCAGACCTGGCGCGCCTCCATCATCCCGTTGCTGGCCGTGCCGGTGTCGGTGGTGGGGACGTTTGCCGTGCTGCACCTGCTGGGCTTTTCGATCAACGCGCTGAGCCTGTTTGGCCTGGTGCTGGCCATCGGCATCGTGGTGGACGACGCCATCGTGGTGGTGGAGAACGTGGAGCGCAACATCGAGGCCGGCCTGACCACGCGCGAGGCCACCTACCGCGCCATGCGCGAAGTCTCCGGCCCCATCATCGCCATCGCGCTGGTGCTGGTGGCCGTGTTCGTGCCGCTGGCCTTCATCAGCGGGCTCACGGGGCAGTTCTACAAGCAGTTCGCGGTCACCATCGCCATTTCCACGGTGATCTCGGCCATCAACTCGCTGACCCTGTCGCCCGCGCTCAGCGCACTGCTGCTCAAGGGCCACAACGAGCCCAAGGACGCGCTCACGCGCGGCATGGACAAGGTACTGGGCGGCGTGTTCCGCGGATTCAACCGCCTGTTCCATCGCGGCTCCGAGGCCTACAGCGGCGGCGTCAAGCGCGTCATCGGCCGCAAGGCGGTGATGCTGGCGATCTACCTGGCCCTGGTGGGCGCGACCTTCGGCCTGTTCAAGATCATTCCCGGCGGCTTCGTGCCGGCGCAGGACAAGCAGTACCTGATCGGCTTCGCGCAGCTGCCCGACGGTGCCACGCTGGACCGCACCGAGGACGTGATCCGCCGCATGGGCGACATCATGAAGAAGAACCCCAACGTGGAAGACGCCATCGCCTTCCCCGGCCTGTCGATCAACGGCTTCACCAACAGCTCGAACTCCGGCATCGTGTTCGCCACGCTCAAGCCCTTTGCCGAGCGCACGCGTGCCGACCAGAGCGGCGGCGCCGTGGCGGGCCAGCTGAACCAGTCCTTCGGCGAGATCCAGGAAGCCTTCATCGCCATGTTCCCGCCGCCACCGGTGGCGGGCCTGGGCACCACGGGTGGCTTCAAGCTGCAGATCGAAGACCGCGCATCGCTGGGCTACGAGGCCATGGACGGCGCCGTGAAGGCCTTCATGGCCAAGGCCTACCAGACGCCCGAGCTGGCCGGTCTGTTCACGAGCTGGCAGGTCAACGTGCCGCAGCTGTACGCGAACATCGACCGCACCAAGGCGCGCCAGCTCGGTGTGCCGGTGACGGACATCTTCGAGACGCTGCAGATCTACCTGGGCAGCCTGTACGCCAACGACTTCAACCAGTTCGGTCGCACCTACAGCGTGCGCGTGCAGGCCGATGCCGCCTACCGCGCCCGCAGCGATGACGTGGGCCTGCTCAAGGTGCGCTCCACTTCGGGTGAGATGGTGCCGCTGTCGGCGCTGATGAAGCTCGAGCCGAGCTTCGGCCCCGAGCGTGCCATGCGCTACAACGGCTTCCTGGCCGCTGACGTGACCGGCCAGCCCGGCCCCGGCGTCTCGTCGGGCCCGGCGCAGGACGCCCTCGAGCGCATCGCCGCCGTGACGCTGCCCAAGGGCATCAGCGTCGAGTGGACCGAGCGGTGC
>NZ_JBKDTZ010000262.1:0-9010 GCF_046339755.1 Acidovorax sp.
TGCCGAGCCCTTCGACTGTGTGGTGCTGGACCTGCGCCTGCCCGACATGAGCGGCTTCGAGCTGCTCGAGCAGGTGCGTGCCGAGCCGGCCTGGTCGCAGCTGCCGGTGGTGGTGTTCACGGGCAAGGACCTGAGCAGCGCCGAACAGGCGCGGCTGCAGGCGCTGTCGCGCAGCATCATCCTCAAGGACGTGCAGTCGCCCGAGCGCCTGCTCGACGAGACCGCCCTCTTCCTGCACCGCGTGATCACCGCGCTGCCGCCCGAGAAGCAGGCCATGCTGGAGCGACTGCACAACTCGTCCGATGCGCTGCGCGGGCGCAAGGTGCTGGTGGTGGACGACGACGCGCGCAACATCTTCGCCCTGACCTCGGTGCTGGAGAACCATGCCGTGGAGGTGATCAGCGCCACCAACGGCCGCCAGGCCATCGAAATCATCGACCGCACGCCCGAGCTGTCGATGGTGCTGATGGACATCATGATGCCCGAGATGGACGGCTACGAGACCATGCGCGAGATCCGCAAGGACCACCGTTTCCATACACTCCCCATCCTGGCGCTCACGGCCAAGGCCATGAAGGGCGACCGCGAGAAGTGCCTGGAGGCCGGGGCCAGCGACTACATTGCCAAGCCGGTGAACACCAACCAGCTGCTCTCGCTGATGCGCGTGTGGCTGTTTCGCTGAGCCCGGGCCAGACCATGCTGCCCGCTTCACACGACCTTCCGCCCCGCATGGCCACCGCAGCGCCAGCGGCGGCACCGGACTCGCACACGCGGCCCGAGGCACCCGTCAAGATCCTCGTCGTGGACGACGAGCCCTCCAACCTGGCCGTGCTGGAGGCCGTGTTCCAGGACTCAGGCTACAGCCTGGTCCATGCATCATCGGGCGCCGAGGCACTGATGGCACTGATCCACCACGAGTTCGCGGTGCTGGTGCTGGACGTCAATATGCCGGACATGACCGGCTTCGAGCTGGCGCAACTGATCAAGCAGCGCAAGAAGACGGCGCATGTGCCCATCATCTTCCTGACCGCGTACTTCAACGACGACCAGCATGTCGTCGAAGGCTATGGCAGCGGCGCGGTGGACTACCTGCACAAGCCCTTCAACGTGGCGGTGCTGCGCTCCAAGGTGGCCATCTTCGCGGAGCTGTACCGCAAGACCCTGGCCCTGGAAGAGGTGAACCGCACCCTGGTGCAGGAGGTCGCCGAGCGCAAGACTGCCGAAGAAAAGCTGCGCCTGCTCAACGAGAGCCTGGAGCACCGCGTGCAGGAGCGGACCCACGCCCTGCAGTTGCGCGACAAAGAGCTGCGCGAGGCCGACCGGCGCAAGGACGAGTTCCTGGCCACGCTGGCGCACGAGCTCAGGAACCCGCTCGCGCCGGTGGGCTATGCGGTGCGTCTGTTGCGGCTCAAGGGGCCGGCATCGCCGCAGGTCGAACGCGCGGCCGACCTCATCGACCGGCAGGTCAAGGCGATGAGCCGCCTGATCGACGACCTCATGGACGTGAGCCGCATCAACCAGGGCAAGATCCAGCTGCGCAAGAGCAGCGTGCCGCTGGCCAGCATCCTGCAGGACGCCATCGACACCGCCCGGCCCGTGATCGACGAGCTGCGGCATGAACTGGTGGCAGAACTGCCCGCCCAGTCGCTCACGCTCGAAGGCGACGCCACGCGCCTGGCCCAGGTCTTCATGAATCTGCTGCACAACGCCGCCAAGTACATGGATGCCGGCGGGCGCATCGAGCTCTCCGTCGATGCCTCCTCGGCCGGCGAGGCCAGCGTCACGCTCACCGACCGGGGCATCGGCATTGCGCCGGACCGCCTCGAGAAGGTGTTCGAGATGTTTTCCCAGGAAGAAGCGGCCCTGTCCCGCTCGCGCGGCGGCCTGGGCATCGGGCTGGCCCTTACGCGGCGCCTGATCGAACTGCACGGCGGCAGGATCGCCGCGTTCAGCGAGGGGGTGGGCCATGGCAGCTCTTTTGTGGTGCGCCTGCCCCTGGCCGGGCTGGCCGAGCCTGCCGCCATTGGGCTTGCATCCGAGGGACTCCATGGACTGCGGCCAGCCAGGCCGCTGCGCATCCTGGTGGCCGACGACAACCAGGATGCGGCCGATGCACTGGCACAACTGCTCCAGGCGCTGGGGCATACGGTGCATTGTGTCTACGATGGCGAGGCGGCCGTCGAGGCGGCGCGGCACTTCGGACCCGAACTCGCGCTGCTGGACATCGGCATGCCCCGGCTCAACGGCTACGACGCCTGCCGCGCCATCCGGGCCCAGGGCATCCAGGGCCTCCTGCAGATCTGGGCCATCACGGGCTGGGGGCAGGAGCAGGACATGCGCCGCGCGTCGGAGGCCGGCTTCGACCACCACCTGGTCAAGCCCGTGAGTCCGGACCTGCTCATTGGCCTGCTGGCCGACGCGGCGCCCGCCGTGCCTGCCGGCTAAGAATGCGTCAGGGCAGGTCCTGCACCCGCGCACCCAGGCGCAGGCTGGTGCAGAACACCGAGAAATCGCCCGCCTCGTCGATGGGCGGGTCTTGCAACTGCAAGAAGAGATAGTGCGCCAGCGGCACCAGCGTGACGCTGGCAGCACCCGAGCCGGCATGGATGCCTGTGTCGGACTTGTTGCGGCTACGCCACCAGTGCATGCGCACGATGGTTTCTCCCTTCCAGGCGGGCGCGGCGCAGAATTTGAGGCCACAGGCGGCGACGATGGCCTCGGCCAGGCGGCGGATGGCCGCGGGCATCCGCGCATCGGGCCACTGCTCGCACAGCTTGTGCAACCGAGGGTTGAAGGGCGCGCTGCGCACATGCGCCAGCGCGTCGTTCTTGACGTCTTCGGGGTCGTCTTCGTACACGGCTTCGTGCACCAGGCCGCGCACGAAGCTCTCGAAATCCGGCGCGAGCGGTGTGATGCGGTAGTCGCCCTCCTGGTCGACATGCACCACCGCAGGCTCGCCGGACGGCCCGCAGGCGCGGTAGTCGAGCGCGATCATGTCGTGGCCAGCCGAGGGGCAGTCGCCAAAATAGACACCGATGTCCGGGTAGTCCCATTGCTCGATCTTGAAGCGGCTGCCCAGGCCGCCGCACAGGCTCCACTGCTTGTCGAAGCCGATGCCCTTGAAGGCGCTGATGGCCACATGGTCCTCGGCCCAGGAGGTCGGCTGCTCCGAGGGAAAGCAGCTCCGGGACGGAATGCCGCCGTTCTGCGACTGCATCAGCGCAACGTAGCTGGCCGGCAGCCGGTAGCCCAGCGCGGCCTCCACCGCGGCAATGGCCGCGGGCGTGGGCGGCGGCTCCACATACTCCTTGCGCGCGTAGTCGCTGTCGTCCCAGAAGCCGGACAGATCGAAGCCCGAAAACGGCGTGGCCCTGGTGTTCATGCGCCCTACCCCCCCTCTCCTTGCGCGGCACGCGCCTTGTCGAGCAAAAATTCGATGCACAGGCGCACGGCGCGTGTTTGGTGGCGGTTGGGCATGTACAGCAAGTGCATGCGGGTGCCGAAGATGCTCAGGCGGTAGTCGTCCAGCGTGGTCAGCACCTCGCCCGACTCGATGGCGTCCTTCACCACGTAGTCCGGCACCAGGCCCACCCCCAGGCCAGCGAGGATGCCCTGGCGCAAGAACGGGAAGTGCTCGGAGATCAGCGTGGGCTCCAGCAGCAGCTCCTGCCGTTCTTCGCCCTGGTAGGCGCTCAGGCGCAGCTGCCGTCCCGTCACCCCGGCGGTGATCAGCGGGGCGCTGCGCAGCTCGAACAAGGTCTCGGGCAGCCCATGCTGCTGCGCAAATGCGCGCGAGGCGCAGGCGATGTAGCGCACGGTGCCCAGGCTGCGCGCCACCAGGGACAGCGGAGGCTCCTGGATCACGCGGATGGCGATGTCCACCTCGTCGCGCAGGTTGTCGGCGCGGTTCTCGAACAGCACGTCCAGCACGATGCCGGGGTACAGGCGCTTGAACTCGATCAGCCAGTCGCTCATCACGATCTGACCATAGCCGCTGGGCACGCTGATGCCCACCCGCCCCTGCAGGCCCTGCCCCAGGGTGGCGATGGTCTCGCGCGCGGCCAGCATCTCGTTCTGGATGCGGCGGCCGTGCTCGTACAGGCGCAGCCCCACCTCGGTGGGCTCGACCCGGCGCGTGGTGCGCCGCACCAGCTGCACGCCCACGGATTTTTCGAGCTGGGTCAGGTGGTAGCTGACATTGGCGCGCGACACCTTGAGCTTGCGCGCGGCCTGGCTCAGGTTGCCGCTGTCGATGATTTCGACCAGCAAGGCCAGAGAGTGGGAATCCATGAACTTATTGTCTTAATTATTTTGACAGTCTGTCAATTAGAGAAGGGATTGTTATAAATCATTGTCACCGCAAGAATCCCGGTTTTGCAAAAGCCCATAGAGGAGACATGCGCGTGACCCTTCCAGCCCCTGCTTCTGTCGTTCGGTGGACCCCGCAAGAGGGCGTGCTGCTGGTCAGTGTGGACAACCCGCCGGTGAATGCCCTGGGGGCCGCCGTGCGCCAGGGGCTGATGGCTGCGATTGCCCAGGCCGAGGCCGATGCCGGCATCCAGGCCTTGCTGATCGTGGGCGAAGGCCGCGCCTTCATTGCCGGGGCCGACATCCGCGAGTTCGGCAAACCGCCCGTGCCACCGGCGCTGCCCGAGGTCTGCCAGGCCATCGAGGCCTGCAGCAAGCCGGTGGTGGCCGCCATCCACGGCGCGGCGCTGGGCGGTGGGCTGGAAGTGGCCCTGTCGGCCCACTACCGGCTGGCGCTGCCCGGTGCCCAACTGGGCCTGCCCGAGGTGTTGCTGGGGCTGCTGCCCGGCTCCGGCGGCACGCAGCGCGCGCCGCGCCTCATGGGGGTGAAGGCCGCCACCGAACTCATGCTCAGCGGCAAGCACCTCAACGCCCAGGCGGCGCTGGCGGCAGGCCTGGCGGATGCGCTGGCTGAGGGCGACGACCCCGTGGCCGCGGGCCTGGCCTACGTGCGCGAATTGCTGGCTCGCCGGGCACCGGTGCGCCCCACCAGCGCCCTGCCCGGCCGCCTGGCCGACAAAGCTGCGGCCCAGGCCGAACTCGATGCCCTCAAGACCGAGACCGCCAAGTCCGCGCGCGGCCTGTTCTCGCCCCTGAAGATCATCGACTGCGTACAGGCCGCGCTGGATCTGCCCTTTGACGAGGCCCTGAAGTTCGAACGCGCCCAGTTCATGGCTTGCCTGGACAGCCCGCAGCGCGCCGGCCTGATCCATGCCTTCTTTGCCGAGCGCGAAGTCGCCAAGGTGCCCGAGGCCAAGGCGGCTGCGCCACGCCCCTTCACGTCCATCGCCGTGATCGGCGGCGGCACCATGGGCGCCGGTATCACCGTGTCGGCCCTCGATGCGGGCTTGCCCGTGACCATGATCGAGCGCGATGCGGAATCGATTGCCCGCGGCCGGGCCCATGTGGAGAAGGTCTACGACGCCCTGGTGGCCAAGGGCCGCATGAGCGCCGAGGCCAAGGCCGCTAGGATGGCACGCTACACCGGCAGCACGCGCTATGAGGACATTGCCGGCGCCGACCTGGTGATCGAGGCGGTATTCGAGGACATCGAGGTCAAGAAAGCCGTGTTCCGCGAGCTCGACCGCGTCTGCAAGCCCGGCGCCGTGCTGGCGACCAATACCTCGTACCTGGATATCGACGCCATTGCGGCCGCCACGGCGCGGCCAGAGGACGTGATCGGCCTGCACTTCTTCAGCCCGGCCAACATCATGAAGCTGCTGGAGATCGTGGTGCCCGCCCGGGTCAGCGCCGACGTGGTGGCCACCGCCTTCGAGCTGGCCAAGCGGCTCAAGAAGGTGCCGGTGCGCGCCGGCGTGTGCGACGGCTTCATCGGCAACCGCATCCTGGCCGTGTACAAGCAGGCGGCCGACTACCTGATGGAAGACGACGCCAGCCCCTACGAGATCGACGCGGCCGTGCGCGCCTTCGGCTACCCCATGGGACCTTTCCAGGTGACCGACCTGGCGGGCGGCGACATCGGCTGGGCCACGCGCAAGCGCCGCGCCGCCACGCGCGACCCCAAGGCCCGCTATGTGGAGATTGCCGACCGCATCTGCGAGCGCGGCTGGTTCGGCCAGAAGACTGGCCGGGGCTTTTACCTCTACCCGGAGGGTGCCCGCGTGGGCCAGCCCGACCCCGAGGTGCTGGCCATCGTCGATGCCGAGCGCGCCAGGAAGGGCGTGGTGCCGCGCCCCTTCAGCGCCGACGAGATCATGCGCCGCTACATGGCCGCCCTGGTCAACGAAGGCGCCAAGGTAGTGGCCGAAGGCATAGCCCTGCGCCCGCTGGACGTGGACGTGACCTTCCTGTCCGGCTACGGCTTTCCGCGCCATCGCGGCGGCCCCATGAAATGGGCCGACATGCAGGGCCTGCCCCAGGTGCTGGGCGACATCCGCGAATTCGCCAAGGACGACCCGCTGTTCTGGCAGCCCGCCCCCCTGCTCGAACAGCTGGTGGCCGAGGGCCGCGATTTCGACAGCCTGAACCAAACCGCTTGAACCAGGAGACTCCCACCATGCGCGAAGCCGTCATCGTTTCCACCGCCCGCACCCCGCTGGCCAAGTCGCACCGCGGCGAATTCAATGCCACGCCGGCCGCCCAGTTGGCCGCGTTCTCTCTCACGGCGGCCGTCGAGCGCTCGGGAGTGGACCCCGAGCTGTTCGAGGACTTCATCCTGGGCTGCGGCAATCCCGATGGCTTGCAGGGCCGCAACCTGGGCCGCCAGACCGTGCTGCGTGCCGGGCTGCCGCTGTCGGTGGCAGGCACCACGGTCACGCGCTTTTGCGCCTCGGGCCTGCAGTCCATCGCCATCGCGGCCGGCCGCATCGTGGCCGAGGGCGTGCCGGCGATGATCGCCGGCGGGGTGGAAACCATCTCCGGCATCCGCCCGGGCAACAACCTGCCCAGCGACATGGACCCCTGGCTCGTGGAGCACAAGCCGGCCCTGTACATGGCCATGATCGACACCGCCGACGTGGTGGCGCACCGCTACGGCATCTCGCGCGAGGACCAGGACGCCTTCTCGCTGCAGAGCCAGCAGCGCACGGCGGCGGCGCAGGCAGCGGGCCTGTTCGACGATGAAATCATCCCCTGCGCCACGCGCATGGCCGAGAAGAACAAGGACACCGGCGAGGTCACCTACCGCGACGTGGTCGCCGCACGCGACACCTGCAACCGCCCCGGCACCACGCTCGAAGGCTTGGCGGCACTGGAGCCTGTGAAGGGTCCGAACCAGTTCGTCACGGCCGGCAATGCCTCGCAGCTGTCCGATGGCTCGTCGGCCTGCGTGCTGATGGAGGCCAGGGAGGCCGAGCGCCTGGGCCTGCAGCCGTTGGGCGCTTTCCGCGGCATGGCCGTGGCCGGCTGCGAGCCCGACGAAATGGGCATCGGCCCGGTGTTCGCCGTGCCCAAGCTGCTGGCGCGCCATGGGCTTACGGTCGAGGACATCGGCCTGTGGGAGCTCAACGAGGCCTTCGCCTCGCAGGCCCTGTACTGCCAGCGCCGGCTGGGCATCCCGATGGAGCGGCTCAACGTCAACGGCGGCGCGATCTCCATCGGCCACCCCTTCGGCATGACGGGTGCCCGCCTGGCCGGCCACATCCTGCTCGAAGGCCGGCGCCGCAAGGCGAAATGGGGCGTGGTGACCATGTGCATCGCGGGTGGCATGGGTGCCGCCGGCTTGTTCGAGATTTTCTGAAGCGAGGCACGACATGGATCTGCAATTCACCCCCGAAGAACAGGCCTTCCGCGAGGAAGTGCAGGCCTTTCTGAAAGACAAGCTGCCCGCCGCCCTGGCGCACAAGGTCAAGGCCGGACAGCGCCTGACCAAGGCCGACCAGGAGGAGTGGCATGCCATCCTCAACGCGCGCGGCTGGCTGGCCAACCACTGGCCCGAGCAATACGGCGGCCCCGGCTGGGGTGCGGTGCAGAAGTTCATCTTCGACACCGAGTGCGCCGTGGCCGGCGGGCCGCGCATCGTGCCCTTCGGCGTCAACATGCTGGGCCCGGTGCTCATCAAGTACGGCAACGAGGCGCAAAAGCAGTACTGGCTGCCGCGCATCCTGAGCGGTGCCGACTGGTGGTGCCAGGGCTATTCCGAACCGGGCTCGGGTTCGGACCTGGCCTCGGTGAAAACCACGGCGGTGCGTGGCGTGGATGCTGAGGGCGAGCACTACATCGTCAATGGCCAGAAGACCTGGACCACCCAGGGCCAGCACGCCAACATGATCTTCTGCCTGGTGCGCACCGACCGCGAGGCCAAGGCCCAGTCGGGCATCAGCTTTTTGCTGGTGGACATGGACACCCCGGGCGTGGAAGTGCGCCCCATCCGCACGCTCGACGGCGACCGCGAGGTCAACGAGGTGTTCTTCACCGACGTGCGTGTGCCGGCGGAGAACCTGGTGGGTGAGGAGAACAAAGGCTGGACCTATGCCAAGTACCTGCTGACCTACGAGCGCACCGGCATTGCCGGCGTGGGCTTCTCAGTGGCCGCGCTGGAAAAGCTCAAGGTCATCGCCGCCAAGGTGCAGCGCAACGGCCGCCCGCTGGACCAGGACCCGCAGTTCGCCACCCGCATGGCCAAGGTCGAGATCGACCTTGAGAACATGAAGACCACCCACCTGCGCGTGATTGCGGCCGTGGCGGGCGGCGGCGTGCCGGGGGCCGAGAGCTCCATGCTCAAGATCCGCGGCACCGAGATCCGCCAGGAGATCCTGTCTCTGATCCGCCGCGCCATGGGCCCTGCGGCCCTGCCCTACATCGAGGAGGCGCAGCACCAGGACATGGCCGATCCGTTGACCGGCCCCGACGAGGCGGCCACGGCGGCAGCCAACTACTTCAACTACCGCAAGCTGTCGATCTTCGGCGGCTCCAATGAAATCCAGAAGAACATCATCTCCAAGATGATCCTGGGCCTGTGAGGTGGATGCGATGAACTTTGAACACACCGAAGACCGCCGCATGCTGGCGGACACCCTGGACC
>NZ_JBKDTZ010000263.1:0-4168 GCF_046339755.1 Acidovorax sp.
GTCAAAGGTCTTGTCGTCGATCTCCACGCCCGGCTGGCCCTGCGCGGCGGCGCTCTTGCCGCTCGGCGCGGCCAGGCAGTCCTTCTGCGTGGGGGTGCAGGTCTCGTTGGAAAAATGCTTGGAGGTGATGCCCATGTCGCCCTGGAAGGCGCCGCCGGTCTGGTGTGCGATGGTGGCGACATTGCCCTTCCAGCCTAAGCGGCCGAGCATCATCTGGACCGAGGGCGCATCCCACACGCGGTTGGGCACGCCCTTGATCGGGCCGCCCGCCGCGGCCTGGTCGGCCGCGGTGGCCAGGATGTCGGCTTCGGCAATGGCTTCGAGCAGGCCCACGCCGATGATCTGCGGCGCGATGCGCGGGCTCACCATGATCTCGGGGTGCATCGGGCCATAGCCGAGGTCGGCAAAGCCGTAGCTCGGGTCGAGCAGTTCGTAGGGTGTGCCGTCGGCGAACTTGCCCTTGATGGTCTTGTAGCGCAGGGTCACGCGGCCCTCGGGCTTGACGCCCTGGACGCCTGCGTTGTTGAACTGGTCGCCGTAGACCGGGTCGTGCTTGGGCCCGCCATGCGCGTCCGTGCCGGGGATGGACAGCCGGATCAGCAGGGCCACGGTCGGGTCCTTGGTCTCGCCCAGGCGGTTGAAGATGGCTGGCGGCTCGCCCCGGCCGTCCTGCACATGGCAGCCGCCGCACGAGCGCGCGATGAAGTGCGGCCCCAGGCCGTCGCGCGCCTTGGTCGAGGCCGGCGCCTCCACCCAATTGCGGCGGAAGAACGAATTGCCGATCACGAAGCGCGTGCGCTCCGCATCGTCCAGGTTGGCGGCGGGGAAGGAAAAGGCATTGCGGCCCGTGGCGAACACCGTGGTGTTGCCGCCGACCTTCTCGCCGAGCGGGTCGGCAGGGGTGTCGGCCATGAGGCCGCCCAGGGCCGCAAGGCCGATGCTGGCAACCGCCAGGCGCAGGGCGCGCCGGCGGTGAGGGGCTTGCAAAAGGGACATGGAACGACAGGGAAGCGCAGGGGGCCTCACGGCTGGACCAGCGTGAGCTTGGTGATGCCGATGGCGTTGGCGGCTTCCACGAGGTCCTTGCTTTGCTGGGTCAGGCTGTCGATGGTCTTCTGGATGCGCTGGCGGCCCGGCGCGTCCTTGCCGCCAATGATCTCACGGTCGAAAGGCGCCTGGATGCCTTCGGCAGCCGCCACCGAGGCGGCGATCTGCTGGGTGGTTTTCTCGGCCAGCGCCGGGTTCTTGGCGGCCACCAGGTCGCGCAGCGATGCGCCCTTGACCACGCTGCCGTCGGCGCGCTGGTACTCGCCCAGCCAGACGTTCTGGATGCCCTTGGCATTGGTCACGGCGTCGCGGTGCGTGTTGTCCGAAAAGCACGAGTGCTCGTCCTCCTGGTCCTGGCTGTTCAGGGCCACTTCCAGGCGCTCGCCGGCCAGTTCGCCGCGCGAGAGCGAGCCCAGGCCCACGAGCATCTTGCGCACCGGGTCCATGTTGCCCTTGGTGAACTTCGCTCGGTAGTTGGACTTGCCTTCGGGGGCCCAGGACTTCACGAGGAAGGACAGGTCGTCGATCAGCAGTTCGGTCACCACCGTGAGGTACTGGCGGCGGCGGTCGGCGTTCGGCTTCTTGCCGTCCACGAAGTATTCGAAACTGCGGTTGCCCGGACCGGTTTCGGACAGGTCCTGGCCCCACAGCAGGAACTCGATGGCATGCCAGCCGGTGGCGATGTTCTCCTCGCCGCCGCGCTCGTTCTGCGCTGCCAGCGCCTTCTTGGTGATGGCGATCTTGCGGTTGTTGATCAAGCCGGCCTTGGGCTTGCCTTCCACGCTGTCCACGTAGGACTCGTCCATGGGCCAGGCGTTGAGCTGGCCTTCGGGGCCCTTGTCGTCGTCGATGGGGCCGCCGTAGAAGCGGAAGGCCTCGGTCTGGCCGTAGAACTCGCGCGCGGCCAGCCAGGTCTTGCGCGCCTCGGCCAGGGTTTCGGCCGACGGCTGGGCCGTGAACGCCTTGATCGCGGCCTGCATGGCCTTGGCGCTGGCCAGCGTGTCTTCGTAGTTGGCATGCACCAGCGTGGCGTATTGCGCAGCGACCGCGGCCGGCGTGACGGCCTGCTGGGCTTGGGCGGCCGTGCCTTGCGCCTGCGCCACACCCATCAAGCCCAGGGGACTGGCAGCGATCAGGGCCGCAGCCAGGGTGGTGGTGTGCAACAGCGTGGTTTTCATGCGTTTCTCCTCAAAACGAAAACGGGTGACAAGGCAGACCTGCCCGGAGCGCACCAGCCTGGCGTGCGCCAGGCTGTGGGTCCGGTGGGTGTCGAGGGGGCGAATGCCCGGAGGTCAACAAACGGTGCACCGCGGTGCGGGCGCCCTTGTACGCATTGATTATAAGAATGGGATTTATTTGCATTGGTGCAAAAAGGGCATTGCCATGCGCCTGGTGCGCTGCCCAACCCCTGAAAAGGCACGGGGCCCTGCATTGCTGCAGGGCCCCGTCCAGCCGCGCCAGGCGCGGCATCCCATGACTTGAGACCAACCGATCTTTGCGATCAGCCCAGGCGTGGTTGCTTGGGGGTGGCCGTGAGGTAACCCACCGCGGAGGCGGTCTTGTTCTTGTAATTGGCGATGATCAGCGGATCCAGCGTGGGCTTGACCACGTTGTGGATGGCACCCCAGTCACCGGCGTGCTGGAAGTTGCTCATGATGTAGGTCCAGCCGTTGATCTCGTCCACGGCATGCAGGCCGGTGGATTCGCCGCCTGCGGGGATGGACATCAGGCGCGACAGCTGCTTGGTGTCCACGTTGTCGGCCCACAGGAAGTGGGTCACGTGCTGGCTGCTGTCTTCGCCGATGAACAGCGTGCGCATCTTTTCCGAGAACTTGAGGTTGTCGGGGTTGCCGATGTTGTTCGGGTTGGCCGTGTTGCCCAGGGCGTCGGCCGCGATGTCCTCGCCCACCAGCAGGGCCTTGGTGTCCACGGGCATCCACTCGCTGTTGATGGTGCCGCCGGCCGTGTCCTTCTGGCCGCCGCGCAGGTTCAGCGCCATCACGGCGCCGGCGTTGATGGCCTTGGGCACGGACACGCCGTTGCCCGCCACGTTCAGGGCATTGCCGGCCACCATCGAGGTCTGCACGTTCTGCAGGGCCGAGTAGGCGATCTTGTCCTTGGCGTTGACGGTGGTGCCTTCCATCTTGGTGAAGCCCATGCTCGCGCCCACGAAGGCGGCGTAGCGGTGGGTTTCCAGGAAGGCGGCGGCCTTTTCCATGCCCGGCTTGAGCTTGATCCACTCTTCCTTGCCGTTGGACACGATGCGGGTGTAGCTGGCGTCGTTCGGGTTGGTGGTGGCCACGGTCATGATGTCCGTGGGCTTGAGCGTGTTGGCCAGGTTCTCGATCTCGGCGCTGGTGGCCGAGCCGAGCTTGATCCAGGTCAGCGGTGCGCCGGCGGTGGCTTTGGCATCCACGGTGAAGCCGGCACCGACCTTGGCGGCGTACAGCGTGCCCGAGGACAGGTCCTTCTCGCGGTCGGCCACGAACACGAAGTAGGCGCTGTTGGTGGCGTCGTCACCCATCAGCGCGGTGCGCTGGTCGGGCATGACCTGCACCAGCTCGTGCGAGATGCGGCCCATGCAGAAATGCTTCTTGATGCTGGCGGTGCCGTCGGGGTTCACCGTCACTTCGGGCATGTGGCCGTAGTGGTAGGGGTTGGCGCGGCTCGCGTCGCCGTACAGGTTCTTGGCGTAGGCCTGGAACTGGGTGTTGCTGGCGATGGTGAACGCGTCGGGTTCGTACTCTTCGCTCGACAGGTGGGTGCCCCAGGGAGACAGGCTGGCGCCGCAGGTGATCCACAGGCCGTGCACCTTGGAGGTGTCCACGTTGTGGTACTTCACCAGGCTGAGCTTGCCGGTGTTGGGGTCCTGGTCCAGCGTGAGCACGGCGATGGGCGAAGGCAGCTTGCCGTACATGTCGGTCTTGCCGTCCTGGGCCCAGGTGGTGTATTCGAACTGCACCACGGCGAACACGTGGTTGCCCTTGACGCCGTCGACCTTGGCGTTGGGCACGGTCAGCAGCGAGGTGCCGTCCGGCGAGTCGGAGTAGTACTGGCGTTCCTTGCCAGGCACCGTGGGGTCGATGATGGGCTGGTTGTTGATGTCGAAGTAGCCGCCAGC
>NZ_JBKDTZ010000264.1:0-43944 GCF_046339755.1 Acidovorax sp.
TGATGATGTCGCCCGCCTCGACGCCCGCCTTGTCCGCCGGCCCGCCAGACTCCACGCTCTGCACCAGCGCGCCGGCCGGCTTGCCCAGGCCGATGGACTCGGCCACTTCCTTGGTGACCGGCGCGATCTGCACGCCGATGCGCCCGCGGATCACGCGGCCATTGCTGCGCAGCTGGTCCGACACCCGCATCGCCTCGTCGATGGGGATGGCGAAGCTGATGCCCATGAAGCCGCCCGAGCGGCTGTAGATCTGCGAGTTGATGCCCACCACCTCGCCGCGCCCGTTGAACAGCGGGCCGCCCGAGTTGCCGGGGTTCACCGCCACGTCGGTCTGGATGAAGGGCACCAGGCTGTCGTCGGGCAGCGAGCGGCCCTTGGCGCTGACCACGCCGGCCGTCACGCTGTTCTCGAAGCCGAAGGGCGAGCCGATGGCCAGCACCCATTCGCCCACCTGCAGGTCCCGCGTGCTGCCCAGGCGCACCGTGGGCAGGTTCTTGGCGTCGATCTTGAGCACGGCCACGTCGGTCTTGGGGTCGGTCCCCAGCACCTTGGCGCGGAACTCGCGCCGGTCGGTCAGCTTGACCATCACCTCGCTCGCGCCCTTGACCACGTGGGCATTGGTCAGCACCAGCCCGTCGGGGCTGACGATGAAGCCCGAGCCCTGGCCGTGCGTGGGCACGCTGGGCTGCACGCCACCACCGGCACCGGGCACGCCGAAGCGGCGGAAGAATTCGTAGAACGGATCATCGGGGTCCAGGCCCGGCGCCTGGCGCTTTTGCTGCTGGCGCGCGGTCGACTGCTCGTCATCGTCGTCCCCGTCCATGGAGGCGCGGGAGCTGCCCGTCACGCTGATGTTGACCACGGCCGGGCCGTTCTGCGCGGTGATCTGCGCAAAGCTGGGCAGCGCCGCGCCGGCGGGCAAGGCGGCCTGCGCCACCACGGGCGCCGGCACGGGTGCCGATGCCCGCGCCGTGTGCCCGCTGATGAGCCCGACGCTCGCGGCGCCCAGGGCCCCTGCGGCCACCAGGGCGGCGATCAGGCGGCGGGGGGTGGATGCGACAAAGCTGGAGGTGTCCATGGTGAGTCTGCCTTTCGTAGCAAGGGATTTGCTGTGATGGAAGGCAGTTTCCGAGCGGACACTTAGGCGAAACTTAGGCGGGCCGGGCCCAACTGGCGCAGCGGTTCTGGCCAGACTTTCGCAATCGGCCAGGATGAAAGCCACAGCCGCAACGGTTCAGGCGGCACCTGCTTGCTCAAGCGTCAGCTGGATGGACTGGAGGCCCGCCTGCACCATGGCTTCGATGCTGGGAGCTATGGAATCGGGCAGCACGTCCACGGACCAAATGAACCGGCAAGACCCCGGACCTTCCGGCACAACCTGGGCAGAGGCGTTGTGGTGTGCAAGGCGCTCGCTGATCGTCGACCAGGAGACGCGCCGGATGGCGACGATTCGTTCGGTGGCGCTGACCCCATTGGCGAATTTGAGGATGCGCTCACTGCCGTCGAACTCGTACTCGACCACAAAGCCCCGCACCAGCCGGGTGTGCAGGTTGCCTACGTCACGAAGTGCATCCCAGGCCTGGTCAGCCCCGACATTGAGCAAAATGGTGTGAGAGAAGTACGCCACGGCTGCCTCCGCTTGGTTGAATGCGCAGGCGAAGAGTCCGCGAAGCCGGCGGTTTGACTGGCCGAATTCGGGCACCTTCATCCACCCTCCGAGGCAGCGCGTGTGCTGCCCATCGCTTGCGCCTGCACGTCTGCAGACCTCGGCGACCTAGTGAACCCACAAGACCTCGAACTGCTGTCGGGTCGGGCCGACCTGCAGCAACACCTCGTCCCCCTCGCATTTGCCCAGCATGGCCCGGGCCAAAGGGGCTTCGCTGCTGATGACCTGCACCGGCTGGCCGCCACTGGCCAACTGCATGCTGCCCCCATCCGGACCCCAAAAGAACAGTTGCTGCCTGTCGTCGGCATCGGCCAGGCAGACCAGCGCGCCGAGCTGTATGCCTTTGCCAGCGTCGTAGGGATGTGGGTGGAACTGACGCCAATGGGCCATTGCCTGGCGGATGGCTTCGGCGCGCCGGGCTTGGCCGGTGGCCAGGTAGGCGGCTTCGAGCCCCAATGTGTCGTACTTGTTTTCGGCGATGTTCTCTTCGTGGGTCGCCGTTTCATGGGCCACGCGCACCGCCTCTTCGGCCTGCAGCAGGTCTTGGGCAAGCCGTTGCAGCACCTGCTGCTGCAGCAAGAATTTGTCCATGGTGGTGAAAGCTAAGGGCAGGTGTTGGTGGGGAAGGGCTGCACGCGCCTGCCCTGTGCGCTTCGGTTGGCCGCCGTTGAACTGCAGCCATGGGCAAAGTCCTGATACTGCCGCAAGCGATGCGGCCGGACGCGATGCCGGTGGATCACAAGAACCGGTACACGATGGCCCCATGCTCCACCTCGCCCGGCGCCAGCCAGTGCATAGGGAAGGCTGGATGGTTGGGCGCGTCGGGGTACTCCATGGGCTCCAGGCAGATGCCATCGCCAGGCTGCCAGAGCCAGCCGCCTGCGCCAGTGCCCCTGCCCAGGTCGCGCGCCGGGTCGGCCTTGAGGCCGTGGCCCGCGTACACCTGCACGCCGGGGGCCGTGCTCCACACCTGCATGCTGCGGCCGCTCACCGGCTCGCGCAGGCGCGCGGCCAGGCGCAGGCCAGGGCTGCTGGCGGGCAATGCAAACGGTGCGCGGGCCGATACCGAACTATCGAGCACCAGGTAATGGTCCAGCCCGCCGGCCAGCGCCAGCTGGTCACTGTGCTGGGCAATGGCCTCGCCCACCGTGCGCAGCTCGCGGAAGTCGAAGGCCGTGCCCTGCACCGTGTCGACCTGGCCCAGCGGGCATACGTCCAGCGCCAGCGGCACATAGCGGCTGGCGGGCACCTGCAGCTGGTGGCGGTGCGTGCTGCCATGGCCCGCGAGGTTGAAGAAGGCATGGCCCGTGATGTTGACGATGGTGGGCGCATCCGCCGCCTCGGCCGTCCAGGCCATCTGCAGCGCGTTGTCGGGCGTGACGGCAATGCGCACCGTGAGCCGCACTGTGCCGGGCACGCCATCGGCCTCGGTGCGGAACACATGGCTCAGCGCGATGGCATCGGCCTGCACCTCGTCCACCGCAAACACCTGGAAACGGCTGCCGCGCGGCCCGCCATGGTGGTGGTGCGGGCCGCTGTTGGTGGGCAGGTGCATCGTCAAGGTACCGCCGGGTAGTGCCAGCAGCCCCTGGCGCAATCGCCCGGCCCAGCGGCCGATGAGTGCGCCCATGGAGAGCTGCCCATCGAGGTAGCCCTGCAGGCTGTCGTAGCCCAGCGCCACATCCACCAGCCCGCCCTGCCCGTCGGGCACTGCTATCTGCACCAGCCGCGCGCCGTAGTTGCTCACGGCCACCTGCATGCCGCTCCCACCCCGCAGGGTGTAGAGGTCGGTGCGCTGGCCGTGCAGGGTGTGCTGGAATGCGTCGCGGTGGAGGGTGTGGGGCATGCGCCGAGTTTATGCGCGGCGACGGGTTGGCGCAGGCAGGATGCAGGTGGCACCTCTCAAGCCCTGCACGCCTGGATGAAGCTGTTCAATTCCGCATCCCGATCATGCTCATGCGGCCCCGCATAGCGCGGCTCGAGGTACACCGCCAGGTTCACCACCACCAGCTGCTCTGCGCGGTGGATATATATGCGCTGGCCCGAGTGCCCCATGACCAGCATGGCGTCGTCGTCGTTGAGCCACCAGCCGTCGCCCGTGATGCCGAGCAAGCGGCGCGTGGGGTGAAAGTCTTTGGGAATGTCAAAGGTGCGAGTGACCATGGCGTCCACCCAGCCGGGGCCGCTGGGGCGGCTGACGCAGCCCTTGCGCGGGGGATCGGCAGGGGCCGGGCGGCCCTGCCCTCACACAAACTCGATGCCCTTGCTGGCCAGCCCCACCAGATCAATGCGCGTGGCATTGAGTTCCAGGTTGGCCGCCATCACGGCCACCTCGTTGTACGAAACGCCGCTGACCATCAGGTCCACCAGGGGCTTGAGCTCGGCCTGCGAGCCCGCGCGGCCGACGATGTTGGTCCACAGCAGTTGTGCCACCTGCGACGGCGTCTGCACGCCCAGCAGTTGCAGGGCAATGCCTGCAACGGTCTGGCTGGAGGCCCCGGCGTCGAGCAGGCGCATCACCTCGCCCACCGCGCCCTTGTTGGTCAGAAAGGCCGGGCCGCCCAGCGCACCGAGCAGCTTGGCCGCCTGGCCGGCGTTGCCGTTCAGGTCCAGGGCCAGCTTGGTGTCGCTGAAGCTGATGCGCTCCACCCGCGTTAAATCGAGCATGGCCCCATCGGTCATGCGCTGCACGGTATAGCTGCCGTTGCCGTTGTGCTGCACGTGGGTCTGCGCGAGCGTGGCCGGCACCACGACCGTATCGGCACCCGCCCCGCCGTCCACATACCGGGCCAGGCCCAGCGTGGGACTGATGGTGTTGTTGCCGGCGTCGCCGGCCACATCTCGGATGGCATCCACGCGCACGGCAACTGCACTGGCCATGCCTTCCAGCAGCTGCGCTGGCGTCCTGCCTGCGCTTTGCTGCGGGAAGAACTGGGCAAACAGGGCGGCCACTTCCAGCGCGGTGGCGCTGGTGAAGGGTTGGATGATGGCGCCCTCGCCGGGCGTGAGCTCGCGCCCCAGCCATTTCTGGAACAGGTAGGCCGCCGCTTCCTCGGCCGCGCTGTGGGCCACGGTGAGGCTGGGGCCGCTGTCGAAGCGCACCCGCTCCACATCGACCAGCCAGTCGGAGACACCGGATGCGGTATGCGTGAGCTTGATGCCATTGGCCTCCAGCACCACCGTGTAGTCCGCGCGCGAGCCCTCCTGCAGCGCCACATCGAAGCCCGTGCCGCCATTGAGCTTGTCGCTGCCCGTGCCGCCCGAGAGCAGGTCGTTGCCGGCACCGCCGAAGACGATGTCGTCGCCTGCATCGCCGTAGACCCCGTCGTCCCCGGACTCGCTGCCCACGGTGTCGTTGCCGTCGCCACCGTGGAGAGTGTCGTTGCCCGGGCCGAGCACGATCCACTGGGCGGCACCATCGCCAACGGCCATGTTCTGGCCGGCACCGCCGATGGTGCGCACGGCGCCTACGATGGCCACGAACTCGACGTTGTCCACCTGGATCACGCTGCCTGCGGGCAGGGCGCGCGCGTCCACCACGATGGCCTGCTTGCCGTCCCCCGCCGCGGCGCTGCCGTTGATCACCAGCGGCACATTGGGGTTGAAGCCGGTGCCGGTGATGGGCTTGATGGTCTGCACCACCAGCGATTCGCTGGCGCCCAAGGTGGCCAGGAAGTCCTGCGCCTGGGGGGCCAGCTCCGAATTGCTGCCCGCAGCGGAGTCGATGCGCCGCAGGAGTTCGGCCTGAGCGGCCGAGCCCGTGGTGCTGGAAGACTGCCCCACGGAAGTGAGGCCCACGCCAGCAGGTACGCTGACGGACACGAGGGCATGGCCATCGGCGGCCTTGACGATGGGGATATCGGCTAGCGGGGTGGCCGAGCCGGGCGTATCGGGCCGGTTGCTGGCAACCACGGGTACCGTGGTGGTGGTGGTGCCATCGGGCGCCGTGGTAACGGTGACGGGCGTGCCATCCACGTTGTTCGAGGGCGGCGGCGTGCCCCCGACCGTGACCGCGTTGCCTGTGCGATCGGCGATCACCACGGCCGCATCGGCACCAGCGTTCCAATCCTCGGCAAAGGCGATGTTGTAGGTGGTTCTGTCGGTAGCGCTGGTGCCGGTCTTGTCCAGCAGCAGGTTCACGGCTGCCTTGTCGCTGGCGCTCAGCGTCAGGGTGAAGCTGGTGGCGCTGGTGATGTCCACGTTGGCGGTGTCGGTCAGCGCATGGGTGCCGCCAGCCTTGCCTGTAAAGGTGAGCTTGTTGGCGACGATGTCGTTGGCAGTGCCGGCCTTGCCCAGCCGGTTGGTGCCGGTAACTACCAGCACCCCGGTGCCCACATCGTAGGTGGCACTGGTGGCGGTGGGTACCGCGACATTGCTCACGGTGATGGCATTGCCCGTGAGGTCGGCCACCACCGAGGCCGCATCGGCGCCAGCGGCCCAGTCCTCGGCAGCAGCCAGGTTGTAGCTCGTGCCGCTGGTGGAACTGGTGCCGTTCTTGTTGACCAACTGGTTCACGGCCGCACGGTCGGCCGCGCTGAGCGTCAGCGTGAAGGCAGTGGCGCTGGTGATCTCCACATTGGCGGTGCCATCCAAGGTGAACTCCGCGTCACCCTCGCCGGTGAAGGTGAACTTGCTGGCGACGATGTCGTTGGCCGCCCCCGTCAGGGCGCTGAAGCCGGTGCCGGTGACCACCAGGGCGCCGCTGGTAGCGTTGTAGGTGGCGCTGGTGATGGTGGGAGCCGGCCCCGGGATGGAGACCGTGATGGCATTGCCCGTGAGGTCGGCGATGTTGCCGCCCGTGACCACGCTGTTCCAGTCATCGGCTGCGGCCAGGTTGTAGGTGGTGCCACCCGTGGAACTGGTTCCCCCCTTGTTGAGCAGCGCCGCCACCGCGGCGATATCGGCGCCCGAGAGGGTCACCTCAAAGCTGGTGGCCGAAGTGACCTCCACGTTGGCCGAGGTGGACAGCACGCGGGTTGCGCCGCCTTCGCCGGTGAGGGTCAGCTTGTTGACCGAGACATCGTTGGTGGCCCCGTCGGTCTTGACCAGGTTGGTGCCCGTGACGGTGAGGACATGGGTGCCGGTGTCGTAGGTGGCGCTGGTGATGGCAGGGGCGGCCACGCCGGAGACGAGCATGGCGTTGCCGGTGGTGTCGGCGGAGGCCCCCGACTGCCAGCCGGCCGCTGCCGCCAGGTTGAAGACGGTGGCGTCCACCGCCGCGAGGCCATTGGTGTTGAGCAGGCCGTTGACGTTGAGCTGGTCCACCGCGTTGAGGGTGACCGAGAAGGCGGTGGCGCTGCTGGCGTTGACGTTGCTGCTGGTCAGCACGTAGCTGGTGCCGCCCTGGCCGGTGAGAGCGAGCTTGCCCACATCGACATTGGCGCCGCTGGCGAGGTTGGTGCCGGTGACGGACAGCACCCCGGTCGATGCGTTGTAGGTGGCGCCGGTGATCGCGGCGATGGATACGACGCCCGGCTCGAAATCCAGGTCATCCAGGGCCAGGGAGAGGTTCGCACCCGCGAAGGTGAAACTGGTGATGTTCTGAAAGTGGGTATTGGCCGTGGTGTTGACGTTCTGCTGCAGGATGGTCGTGCCACTGCTGGCGTAGGTCAGGGCCGAGCCCCCATCGGGGGTGACGGTGATGGTGCCATCGGCCGCTGCACCGAAACTCAGGCCATTGAGCCGGAATGCGCTGCCATCGGCCGCCTCGACCTTGATGCTGGAAATGCCCGAGACATTGGTCCGGTCGAAGCGCAGAAAGTAGTCACCGGCGTCGTTGCCCAGCGCCGACAGGGTGCTGTCGTTGGAGACCCTGTGGGAGTAGGTGCCCGTGCCGGTGACCGTGTACTTGATGCCGTCCAGCGTGAAGGTGGCCGTGGCGAAGTTGGTGATGCCATTGGAGTCGTAGTTTTCGTCGGCGGGCGCAGCCAGCACCGCAGCATAGTCGGCCGGGCCCACCAGCGCCGGGGTGTGGACGCTGCCGTGCTGCCGCCCGAGCACCCAGTCGCCGCCCAGCTGCGGCGAGCCGGTGGCGTTGGTGGACGCCGCCACGTTGGCCCCGAACAGGTCGGACAGCGTGCGCAGCAAGGCGACGCCCTCCCTGCCCGCGCCCGAGTGGCAGCCGTAGAGCAGCACGTCGCCATCGTCGGCGAGCACGCTGCCGATGGCGCGCAGCAGGTCGGCATGCCCGGGGGCGTTGTCGGCATCCAGCACGGTGCTGCCCCAGTGCAGGCGGCCCGGGCTGCCGTGGGAGAGCACATGCAGGGCGCCAATGCCGCTGCGCCCCTGCAGGTGCGCGGCCATCTGCGCCAGGCCGTCGCGCATGCCATCGAGCAGCACAAGCTCGGCCCCCTCGGGGACCGCGGTGGCCAGCGCCGCTGGGTCGTGCAGGTCGCTGAAGAGGAAGACCACCTGCACGGGGCTGCTGTGCGCGTTGGCGGGGTGGGCGAGGTCCAGGGGGTGGTAGGCCATGCTGATTGCATCCTCGTGCTGGCGGCCAGGAAACCAGGTGCCTGTGGCCGCAGATCTCTCGGGGGGACCGGATGCCCACGCGGGCGTTCGGCTCGGAGCGCGGCACCACGGCCTGGGCTGGCTGAGCGCAAGACGGGGTGACAGCGCTTTCTACCAGAAAGCAGCGGCAAGACGAAGTGTTTCTTGCCGGGGCCGCCTATGGGACGACAACCACCCTGCGCCGATCGCCGTAAGATGGACGGCCGTCGCGCTGCGGTCCGAGCGCCCGCCCCCGCGCGCTGTCCCGTCGTCACCACCATCAACAACCTGCAGGTACAGAACCTTGAACACCATGCGCCGTCTCGTTGCAGCAGGCATCGCCGCTACCGTGGGCTGGAGGGGGGCCTGGGGCCAGAAGCCCGAAGGACGCCCGTCCACACCCCCAGTGCCTGAACCACCGTCGGTGCAGCCGCGCCATGTACTGTGCTTCCTCGGAAAAAGCAGCAACCTGGCTCCATTGAAGGCCGCCGTGTCGGCAGCGGTGCGTGATTTCGCGACCGGGTTCAGTGCGGACGAGGACTACTCCCTTTCCGAGCCTGACAAGCGCATGCCACGCTCGTTCGAGGTGAACCGCGACCGGGTGCTCCCCAATGCCTGGACCGCAGCGGACGAACAGGCGGTCGCCAGCCACCGCTCCGTCCTCTACGTGCTGGGGCCGCCCATGGATCGGCAGGACACGGTCAAGGTCTCGATGGCGGCACTGCAGTTGGTCGGGCGGCTGATCGATGCCGGGGCGGTTGCCGCCAAGGGCGAAAGTGCAGGCGTCGCGCACGGGCTTGATCGTTGGCGGGAGCTGGTCCGCCAGGGCGCCCAGGCCCTGCAATCCGGCGACCTGCTGGCACAGCAACGGGTGGGCCGCCTGGCCTTCGCCCGGCGCCCGATATCGGACAAGGGCTACCTGCAAAGCGTGGGCTTTCACCTGGTCGGTTTGCCGGAGGTGTATGTGCCGCAGTCGATGGGATCGGAGCTGCAGGCGGTGGCGCTGATGGATGCCGTGGCGGATGAGATGGCGCAGCGCGGGCTGGCGCAGGTGCTCAAGGAGCGCCGCGGCGCCCACACGCTCGCCTCCTCTTACGAAGAGGACGACTTCAAGTTCAACCCCTATGGGGTTGTCAGGCTGCCCCGTTGACGCCGCAGCGGCGGTGTGCAGACTGGCAGCGCATTCACCTCCCCGCCTGACCCTGCCCCGCATCACGCGTCACCAGCCAGATCCCACCGCACACCAGCACCAGCGCCACCAGGTTCTTCCACTCCCACAGCGCCTCGCCCAGGAAGAGGGCCGACAGGGCGGCGCCGAAAATGGGCACGGTGAAGTTGAACACCGTGACCTGGCTCACGCGGTTGTGCTTGAGCAGCAAGCTCCACAGCGAGAACGCGGCCGAGGACAGCAGGGCCAGGTACACGAGCAACAAGGTGGACGCAGGCGTGAAGCCAGAGAGCGAACCGCCCGTGCCCCAGCCCATGGCGAGCAGGGCCACACCGCCGATGGCCAGTTGCCATCCGGTCATGGCGACCGAATCCATGCGCTGCGACACCTGCTTGCCATAGATGCTGGCGGCGGCCAGCACCAAGGCCGCGAGCACGACAAAACCTTCGCCCAGCAGGGTGAAGTCCATGTCCAGCGTGCCGCGGCCCAGGTTGACCACCATGACGCCCGCAAAGCCCACCACGCAG
The DNA here is from genome assembly GCF_046339755.1 of Acidovorax sp. Taxonomy (GTDB): domain Bacteria; phylum Pseudomonadota; class Gammaproteobacteria; order Burkholderiales; family Burkholderiaceae_C; genus Acidovorax. The sequence continues at coordinate 9,851 of NZ_JBKDTZ010000264.1, forward strand.
CCCCAGAGCTTGGCGTGGCTCAGGCGGTCGTTGTGGTAGACCCAGTGCGCCAGCAGCACGCTGAAGAAGGTGCCAGTGGCGTTCATGATGGAGGCCTTGACGCCCGTGGTGTGCGCCACGCCGACGTAGAAGAAGACGTACTGCAGGGCGGTCTGCGCCAGGCCCAGCACCACGAGCTGGCGCGGCGCGCCGGGACCCAGGGCCAGGATCTTGCGGCCGCTGGCCAGGGCCCAGGCCAGCAGTATGAGCCCCGCACCCACGAAGCGCCAGCCCGCGAACACGAGCTGGGTGGGCACGTCGCCCTTGGCGATGGCGAACCAGGCGTAGCCGGTTTTGATGGCGGGGTAGGAGCTGCCCCAGAGCAGGCAGCACAGCAGCGCCACGGCGACAAGGACCTTGCGGTCCGAAAAACGGGAAGCCCCCATCAGGTCCATCTTTCGTTCAAAAGAAGATGAGGCGCCCGCAGGCGCCTCGTTCATATCCAGAAAAAACCGCAGGGGAGCCGCAGGACGCCCCCCTGCGCTTCACCCACCACCCTTGAGGACCAGGTCCGGCAGCCACATGGAGAACTGCGGCACGTAGGTCACCAGCATCAGCGCGACGATGAGCGCGCTGTAGAACGGCCAGATGGTCTTCATCACCTCGCCCACGGAAATGCCGCCGATGGTGCAGCCGATGAACTGCGTGGTGCCCACGGGCGGGGTGTTCAGGCCCAGGGCGCAGTTGATCAGGATGACGATGCCGAACTGCTCGGTGCTCATGCCGAACTGCTGGCAGATGGGCAGGAAGATCGGCGTGCAGATGAGGATTGTGGCCGCCATGTCCAGGAAGGTGCCCAGGATGAACAGGATGATGTTCACGCACAGGAAGATCACCCACGGCGAGGTGCTCATGGACTTGAGCGCATCGCCGGTGAGCTCGGCCACGCCGTACAGGCCGATCAGGTAGCCGAACATGGACGAGATGCCGATGAGCAGCAGCACCGTGCCCGTGGTTTTGACGGCCTTGGAGGCGGCCTTGAGGAACTGCTCGCGCGTGAGCTTCTTGTAGACGAAGACCGAGAGCACCAGCGCCCACAGCACCGCCACCGACGCCGACTCGGTGGCCGTGAAGGCCCCCGACAGAATGCCCGCGATGATGATGACCACCACGGCCAGGCCCGGGACGGAGGCACGGAACGAGATCCACACGATCTCCCAGCCGGGGAAGGTACCAGCAGGGTAGCCGCGCTTGACGGCCACCAGGTAGGCGGCGGCCAGGTTGCAGATGGTGAGCAGCAGGGCCGGCACGATGCCCGCCAGGATCAGCGCGGCAATGCTCACCTTGCCGCCGGCGGCCAGCGTGAAGATGATGAGGTTGTGCGAGGTGGGCATGAGCGCGCCCACCAGCGAGGCATGGGTGGTCACGTTCACCGCGTAGTCGGTGTGGTAGCCCTCTTTCTTCATCTGCGGGATGAGCACGGCGCCCATGGCCGAGACGTCGGCCACGGGCGAGCCCGAGACGCCACCGAACAGCGTGCAGGCGAGCACGTTGCTCATGCCCAGGCCGCCGCGCACATGGCCCGCCACACTCTTGGCGAAGTTGACGATGCGGTCGGCGATGCCGCCGTACATCATGATCTCGCCGGCAAAGATGAAGAACGGGATGGCCAGGAACGAGAACGGGTTCATGCCCGAAATCATCTGCTGGAAGCCCACGGCCAGCGGCAGGCCTTCGTAAAGGATGGTGGCCAGCGAAGACAGGCCGATCGAAAAGGCCACGGGCACGCCCAGCAGCAGCAGGAGCGTGAAGGTCACGCACAGGATGGTCAACGCCATGATGGTGGAATCTTTGTAGGGACGTGAAGGTGCGGAAGAACGGCTCAGAGGCTGAGAGTCAATGCCAGGCCGGCTCGACTTCCACGCCGCGCAGAATGGCGATGATGTGTTCCAGCGAGAACATGGCCACCAGCACGCCGGCCATGGCGGGCGGCACGTACTTGAAGGCTTCGGAGATTCCGAGCGTGGGGATCTTGTAGGGCGCGACCGATTCGGCCAGCACGCCGCAGTTCCAGGCCATGACGACGCCGAACACCAGCACCAGGGCATGGATCAGCAGTTCGAGCTTGGTGCGCAGCCAGTCGGGTGCCAGCACCAGGAAGGATTCGAGGCCGATGTGGCCCGCGTCGCGCACGCCCACGGCCATGCCCAGCATGGTCACATACAGCACCAGCAGCACGGCGCCGCTTTCGGCCCAGGTGGGCGTGTCGTTGAAGACATAGCGGCCGATGACCTGGTAGAGCACGGCGCAGACCAGGAGGACCAGGCCCCCCACGCCGAGCTGTAGGCAGGTGCGCGCGATGAAGGCGCAGAGTCGCGTGTACATAGTGGACATTCAAAAACAACAAGTGGAGAGGCTGGCGGCGGGCCCCTGCCCTGCGCCGCCAGCCTCCAGAGGCTCTGGGTTCTGCTTACTTCACCGCGTCGATGCGCTTGACCATGTCCTGCAGCTTGGGGTCCTTGAGGAACTTGTCGTACACGGGCTTCATGGCGGTCTTGAACGCGACCTTGTCGATCTCCACGATCTGCGCGCCGCCGGCCTTCACGGTGGCCAGGGATTTCTCTTCGCGCTCGTCCCAGATCTTGCGCATGAAGCCCACCGATTCCTTGGCGGCAGCGCGGATGGCCTTTTGCTCATCGGCGCTCAGGGTGTCCCACACGCGCTTGGAAAACAGCAGGATCTCGGGCGCCATGGAGTGCTCGGTCTTGTTGAAGTACTTGGCGACTTCGAAGTGGCGCGAGCTCTCGTAGCTGGGGTAGTTGTTCTCGGCGGCGTCCACCAGGCCGGTCTTGAGCGCGGTGTAGACCTCGCCGAAAGGCATGGGCGTGGCGTTGGCGCCCATGGCTTCGAGCAGCGAGACCCACAGATCGCTCTGCTGCACGCGCACCTTCAGGCCCTTGACGTCGGCCAGGGTCTTGACGGGCTTCTTCACGGTGTAGATCGAGCGCGCGCCGCTGTCGTAGAAGGCCAGGCCCACGAAGCCCTGCGATTCGCAGTCCTTGAGGATCTCGTCGCCGATGGCGCCGTCCAGCACCTTGCGCATGTGCTCCTTGTCGCGGAACAGGAAGGGCATGGTGGGCACCATGGTGGCGGGGCAGATGTTGTTCATGGGCGCGACGTTCACGCGCGTCATGGCGATGGCGCCCAGTTTCGTCTGCTCGATGGTGTCCTTCTCGATACCCAGCGACCCCTTGGCATAGACCTTGATGCTGTGCTTGCCGCCCGTAGCCTTGTTCAGCGTCTCGCCCATGTGGCGCACGGCCAGCACGGTCGGGTAGTCCTCAGGGTGGATGTCCGACGAGCGGAACTCGGTGGCCTGCGCGGCCAGGCTGCCCAGCAGCATGCCGGCGGCCAGTGCCACGCGGCCGATGAGGTGTGGAACGTTCATGGTGGTTTGTCTCCAGGGTTGAATGGGGGGTGGTCAGGCAGCCCGGGCGGGCTGGTACGGGGCTTCTCTGAGCCCCTGTGCGCCGGGGCGGGTCACCAAGACCGCACCGCCGTGCGCGATGTCGTCGCCCTGCGGCTGTCCCGGGCGGATGGACGTGATGAACAGCAGGTCCAGGTCGGGTCCGCCGAAGCTGCACATCGACGGCTTGCTGGTCGGAACGGTGAGCGAGCGGTCGAGCACGCCCGCGGGCGTGAAACGGTGCACCAGGCCCGCGTCGTTGGCGCAGATCCAGTAGCAGCCATCGGTGTCGATGGCCGCGCCATCGGGCCGGCCGGGCAATTCGCGCATGTACACGAACAGGCGGCGCGGGCCCAGGCTGCCGTCGTCATGCAGGTCCAGTGACCAGATCTTCTGCACGCTGGGGTGGCTGTCGCTCAGGTACATGGTGGCGCCGTCGGGGCTGAAGGCCAGGCCATTCTGGGTGACCAGGCCTTCAACCTGGGGCACCGAGAGGCCGCGCGCATCCTGGCGATACAGGCCCCCTGCGGGCTTCGCCAGGGCCATGTCGCGCACCATGGTGCCGGCCCAGAAACGGCCCTGGCGGTCGCAGCGCCCGTCGTTGAAGCGCATGCCGTCCTGCGGGTGCTGCACGGGGGAGATGGGGGTGCAAGCCAGCGTGCCATAGTCGGCCGGGAGCAGGTGAAAGAGGCCCGTGTCCATGCCGGCGATGAGGCCGCCCTCGGCATGCAGGGCAATGCAGGCCAGGCGCTCGGGTGTGGCCCAGCTCGTGAGCTGGCGGTCGGCCCAGCGCAGGCGGCGCAGGGCGCGGCCTTCGATGTCCACCCAGTACAGGGCCTGCTCGGCAGGGCTCCACAGCGGGCTTTCGCCCACCTGGTCGCGGTGGTCGGCAATCAGCAGGTCCACGGTGGTAGCGCTCATTCGAAAGGCCCCGTGCGCACGAAGGGGCCGCCCTGGAATATGACGGCCGGGTCGGCCATGTCGGGCGCCGGGTCGGCGGCCTCCACCTTGGCGCGGAAGGGCTCGGAGCTGTCCTGCGGGCGGTAGCCGATGTGGCGCGCCAGGGTGTTGTCCCACCAGGTCGTCGTGTTGTCGCCCATGCCGTAGATGGTGCTGTGGCCCACCACGGGTGCGGTGAGGCTGGCGACGACCAGGCGCTCCAGGTCGTCGTAGCTCATCCAGGTGGCCAGCATGCGGCGGTTGCGCGGCTCGGGGAAGGAGGAGCCGATGCGCAGGCACACGGTCTCTATGCCGTAGCGGTCGAAATAGAAGCGCGAGAGGTCTTCGCCGAAGGCCTTGGAGACGCCGTACAGGCCGTCCGGCCGTGCCGGGTCCTTGAGGCCCACGACTTCGTCCTGCCGGTAGAAGCCGGTGACGTGGTTGCTGCTGGCAAAGATCACGCGCTTGACGCCTTGCTTGCGCGCGGCCTCGTACAGGTTGTACACGCCCACGATGTTGGCGGGCAGGATGGCGTCCCAGGGTTGTTCGGTGGACACGCCGCCCAGGTGCACCACGGCGTCCACCCCGGCCAGCAGGCCGTGGATCGCAGCGGCGTCCTCCAGCCTGGCGGGGCGCACTTCCTCCCCGGCGGCCTCGGAACCCAGGTCGGCGATGTCGGACAGGCGCAGGGTGGTGCAGTACGCCTTGAGGCGGCTGCGCAGTTCACGGCCCAGCCCGCCTGCGGCGCCGGTGAGCAGCAGGCGGTTGAATCGGATCGGGGTCGGGTGGCAGGGCATGGAAATCGGGAAGGTTCTTGGCTTACAGTTGCGGTATGCGTCGTTGAACGTCATCAGTTGTCGTACAACGAAAGGCAATGTACTCCCATGAGCCCCTTCGATACATAGGGATAACACCAAGAAATGAACACCGCCGTCGCCCTTCGCCGCAAGCCCCGCACCCTGGCCCTGGAGCTGGTGGAGTCCCTGGGTGACCGTATCCGAGACGGGCGCCTGGCGCTGGGCGACAAGCTGCCCACGGAGGCGGCGATCATGGCGGAGTTCGAGGTCAGCCGCACGGTGGTGCGCGAGGCGATTTCCAAGCTGCAGGCCTCGGGCCTGGTGGAAACACGGCACGGCATCGGCACCTTCGTGCTGGGCCTGGGCCAGGCGCCGGGCTTCAAGATCACGCCCGACCAATTCAGTACGCTGCGCGACGTGATCGCCGTGCTGGAACTGCGCATCGGCGTGGAGACCGAGGCCGCCGCGCTGGCCGCGCAGCGCCGCACGGACGCCAACATCGCCGCCATGCGCATCGCACTGGACGCCGTGACGCAGGCGGTGGACGAGGGCCGCGATGCGGTGGCATCGGACTTCCAGTTCCACCTGGAAATTGCGCGCGCCACGCAGAACAGCCATTTCGCCGAGCTGATGGGCACGCTGGGCAGCATGATCATTCCGCGTGCGCGGCTCGATGCCGGCAACAGCGAGAGCGATCTGCGCCAGTACCTGCGGCGCGTGAATGGCGAGCACGAGAGCATCTACGACGCCATCCTGGCCCAGGACCCCGACGGCGCGCGCGCGGCCATGCGCACCCACCTGGCCAACAGCCGCGAACGCCGCCGCCGCGCGCAGGCCGAAGCGGGCTGAGCGCCAGGGGTGGCTCCCGCCCTTGGCGATCAAGGGTGCGCAAATGCACATTTTGTTGTACGATGACATACAACAATTGTCTGCGCGCGATGGCTTGCAGAAACGGGGCCCAGCTGCCAGCAGCATACTGCAGCCCTGCATGACAGGAGACAGCAATGCACGCCCGAGGCTTGCCGAATCTGGCGTCGGCAGGTTATCGTTCAGTGTTCACTACATCAACCGCCAGCCCATCTGCAGTGCGGCGCTGAGCGCTTAGCCTTGCCGCAGCCCTGATTTTCACACCCTCAACCACCACCTCAGCCTACAACCACCATGCATGCAAACCTGATCGGCGGAAACTGGACCGAAGGCGTCCGCAGCTACCGCAACACCAATCCTTCGGACACGCGCGACGTGATCGGCGACTACACCGTGGCCAGCCGCGAGCAGGCGCTGGAGGCAGTCTCGGCTGCCCACGCCGCCTTCCCCGCGTGGAGCCTGTCCACCCCGCAGCAGCGTTTTGACGTGCTGGACGCCGTGGGCAACGAGATCATCGCGCGCAAGGCCGAACTGGGTGACCTGCTGGCCCGCGAAGAGGGCAAGACCCTGCCCGAAGCCATTGGCGAAGTGGGCCGCGCGGCCGCCATCTTCAAGTTCTTCGCCGGCGAGGCGCTGCGCCCCGGCGGCGAGGTGCTGCCTTCGGTGCGCCCCGGCGTGGGCATCGAGATCACGCGCGAGCCCCTGGGCGTGATCGGCATCATCACGCCGTGGAACTTCCCCATCGCCATCCCGGCCTGGAAGATCGCGCCGGCCCTGGCCTATGGCAACTGCGTGGTGTTCAAGCCCGCCGAGGTGGTGCCCGGCTCCGCCTGGGCACTGGCCGACATTCTGCACCGCGCGGGCCTGCCGGCCGGCGTGTTCAACCTGGTGATGGGCCGCGGCTCGGACGTGGGCCAGGTGCTGCTGGAAGACGAGCGCATCGCCGGCGTGAGCTTCACCGGTTCGGTGGGCACGGGCCAGCGCGTGGCGGCAGCCTGCGTGCCGCGCGGCGCCAAGGTGCAGCTGGAGATGGGCGGCAAGAACCCCTTCGTGGTGCTCGATGATGCGGACATCAACGTCGCCGTGGGCGCTGCCATCAACAGCGGCTTCTTCTCCACCGGCCAGCGCTGCACCGCCAGCAGCCGCCTGGTGGTGACAGAAGGCATCCACGACCGCTTCGTGGCCGCCATGGTCGAGAAGATGAAGACTCTGAAGGTGGACGACGCGCGCAAGGCCGGCACCGACATCGGCCCCGTGGTGGACGACCGCCAACTGGCCCAGGATCTGGAGTACATCGGCATCGGCCAGCAGGAAGGCGCCAAGCTCGCCTACGGCGGCGAAGCCCTGGAGAAGAACGCCGACGGCGCCCCCGGTTACTACCTGCGCCCGGCCCTGTTCACCGAGACCACGCCCGGCATGCGCATCAACCGCGAAGAGATCTTCGGCCCCGTGGTGAGCGTGCAGCGCGTGAAGAACTACGAGGAAGCGCTGGCCCTGGCCAACGACACGCCCTTCGGCCTGGCCAGCGGCATCGCCACCACCAGCCTCAAGCACGCCACGCACTTCAAGCGCCACGCCCAGGCCGGCATGGTGATGGTGAACCTGCCCACGGCTGGCGTGGACTACCACGTGCCCTTCGGCGGTCGCAAGAGCAGCAGCTACGGCCCGCGCGAGCAGGGCCGCTATGCGGCGGAGTTCTACACCACGGTGAAGACAGCGTACACGCAAGCCTGATCCATCCTGGCTTGACGCAGATCCATCGGGCGCCTTGTGCGCCCGATTCGTTTCGCGGCACCGGCAGGCATAATTGCGCCCCATGCACGCCCTTCGAACCTTTGCCGCCCTGCGCCTCCTGGTGCTGGCCTGGTTCATGGCGTCCATGGGCGTGGCCATGGCCTCGCCCCTGGTGAACCCGCAGCCCATCGAGGTGATCTGCTCGGGAGCGGGCACCATCAAGCTGCTGGTGCAGACCGATGACGGCACCGTGGAGATGGGCAGCATGGGCATGGACTGCCCGCTGTGTGCCAGCACCGTGGGGGCACCGCCCCCGGTGCCCACGGCCTTCGCCCCCCTGCCCCAGCCGCTGGCGCACGCCGTGCAGCCCGTGGAGGCGGCACGCATCGCCGCCATCACCGCGGCCCCCCTGCCCGCACGCGGGCCCCCGACCGCTCTCTGACCCGACCGCCGCTCGCGCAGGCCCCTGGACGCCAGGGCTGCGCGGCCTTCGTTCCTGTCCGTGTTGCGGATGGCACGCACCTGTCTCCGGGTGCCGCCCTCCGCCAGAGAGTTGTGCCATGTCCCGTTCCCTTTTTCTCGCCGCGCCCGCCGCCCTGTTCCCCCTGTCGCCGCTGCATGCGGCCCTCGTCCTCGCCCTGGTGCCACTGTGTGCAGGCGCCCAGCAGGCCACCCCCACCCTGCAGGCCGTCGAGGTGACCGACGCCGCGCCGCAGCCCAATGGCCGGCTGCAGCTGGATACCCCCGTGGCCACCGGCAGCCGCCTGGGCCTGACGGCACGCGAGACACCCGCCTCGGTCACCCTGGTGGACCGCGCCACCATCGACGCGCGCGGCGCACAGGATACGCAGGAGATCCTGCGTGCCGTGCCCGGCGTCAGCGCGCACAACGCACCCGGCTCCATGGCCGCGAGCTACCGCGGCTTCACGGCCAACTCGGTGGCCCAGCTGTACAACGGCATCAACCCGCAGTACGGCAGCGCCACGCGCGCGGTGGACAGCTGGATCTACGACCGCGTCGAGGCCATCGGCGGAGCGTCGAGCTTCCTCTACGGCTCGGGCGGGGTGGGCGGCTCGATCAACTACATCACCAAGACGGCCGAGCGCGGCAATTTCGCCGAGGGCCAGGTGCGCGCGGGCTCCTACGGGCTCAAGGAAATCTCGGTGGGCCTGAACCGGCAGATCGCAGGCAGTGCGGGCAGCAGCGACAGTTCCGGCCCGGCGCACTTCGCGCGCATCGACCTCAACCACCGCGACGCGGGCAGCTGGACCACGGGCACGAAAACCCAGGCCACGCAGCTGGCCACCTCGCTGCTGTCGGACCTGGGCGGGGGCTTCACCCACACCCTGTCGTACGAGTACCAGAAGGACCATGTGGACCGCCCTTACTGGGGCACGCCGGTGCTCAACCCCGCCGTGGGCGCGCTGCGCATCGATCCGGCCACGCGCTTTGCCAACTACAACAGCGCCGACGGCGTGTACGGGCACCGCGTGCAGTGGCTGCGCTCGGTGGCGCAGTGGCGCGTGTCCGACGCGCTGCAGCTGCGCAACACCTTCTACGCCTATGACGCGCTGCGCGACTACCGCAACGTGGAGATCTACACCTTCAACGCCACCAACACGGCCGTGGCGCGCACCTCGCCCTATCTGCAGCGCCATGACCAGACGCTGCTGGGCAACCGCATCGAAGGCACCTACCAGGGCCAGCTGGCGGGCCGCAAGAGCGACTGGGCCTTCGGCCTGGACGTGAGCGTGAACAAGCAGACGCGCTTCCCGCAAGGCCCCGCCGTCACCGTGAGCACCGTGGACCCCTACCGCTTTGCAACCGAGAACTTCTTCGACATTCCAGGCCTGTCACCGGTCTGGAACGCCGACAAGGACAACAAGGCCACGACCACCGCCCTGTACCTGGAGAACCGCACCGCCGTGGTACCCGGCCTGAACCTCGTCACCGCGCTGCGCCACGAGCGCATAGCCCTGGACCTGGTGAACCGCCGCGCCGTGACGGCCGCCGCGCCCGCCACCTTCAGCCGCGACTACCAGCCCACCACGGGCCGCCTGGGCCTGGTGTGGGACATCGCCCCCGGCGCCAACCTGTACGCCCAGGCCTCGAACGCGGCCGACCCGCCTTCGGGCTCGCTGGCCTCGGCCTCCTTTGCCGACGTGCGCAACAACAGCGAGCTGACCACGGGCCGCCAGGTCGAGGTGGGCAGCAAGTTCGACTTCTGGGACGGCAAGGGCAGCGCCACGGTGGCGGTGTACGAGATCCGGCGCCAGAACATCGCCTCGCAGGACCCGGCCAACCCCAACCTCACGCTGCTGGTAGGCGAGCAGTCCTCGCGCGGCGTGGAGCTGTCGGCCGGCCTGCGCCCCAGCGCCCGGTGGCAGCTGCAGGGCAACCTGGCGCTCACGCGCGCACGGTACGAGAACTTCGTGCAGGGCGGCGTGTCCATGGCGGGCAGGGTGCCGGCCCTGGTGCCGCAGGCGGTGGCCAACCTCTGGGTGTCGTACGCCATCACGCCCACGCTCACGGCCAGCGCGGGGCTGCGCCATGTGGGCAAGGTCTATGGCAATGCGGCCAACACCAAGTACTGGCCCTCGTACACCCTGCTCGACCTGGGCCTGGGCTGGAAGCTCGGCCCCGCCACCACGCTCACCGCGCGCATACGCAACGCCACCGACCGCACCTACGCGGCCGAGGTGCGCGACCAGGTCTACCTGGGCGCACCGCGCACGGCCGATCTGACGCTGCACACCGCGTTCTGAGGCCGGAGGACACCGCATGCAACACGCCAAGCGCTGGCTGTACCTGGTCCACCGCTGGGCCGGGGTGGTGCTGTGCACCTTCTTCGCCATGTGGTTCTACTCGGGCGTGGTGATGATGTATGTGGGCTACCCCAAGCTCACGGCCACCGAGCGCCTGGAACACCTGGCGCCGCTGCGCGGTGCCCCCATCGCGCTGGAGCCTGCCGATGCGCTGCGCGCCGCAGGCATGGACGGCAAGCCCCTGGCCGACCTGCGCCTGGCCGTGGCCAGCGGCGGGCGGGCCGTGTACCTGCTGCAGCCCGAGGGCGCGCCCAAGCGCCAGCCGGCCACGGTGGTGGATGCCGCCACCGGCGAGGTGTTGCGCAGCGTGGACGCGGGCCGGGCCACGGCATCGGCCCAGGCCTTCGCGGGCGCATCGGAAGGCGCCCCGCGCCACCTGGGCACGCTGGACGAAGACGCCTTCACCCACTCGCGCGCGCTCGACGCGCACCGCCCCCTGCACCGACTGGCCCTGGGCGACGCGGCGGGCACCGAGGTCTATGTCTCGGGCACCACGGGCGAGGTGGTGCGCGACGCCACACGCAGCGAGCGCGGCTGGAACTACCTGGGCGCCTGGATCCACTGGCTCTACCCGTTTCGCGGCAATGTGTTCAATGCCTGGTGGGCCGACATCGTGAACTGGCTGTCCATCGCGGGCATCGTGCTCACCCTCACGGGCACGGTGGTGGGCGTGCTGCGCTGGCGCTTCACGCGGCGCTACAAGAACGGCTCGCGCTCGCCCTACCGGGGGTTCATGATGCGCTGGCACCATGTCTTCGGCCTGCTGTTCGCGGCGGTCACGCTGACCTGGATCTTCAGCGGCCTGATGTCCATGAACCCCTGGAAGATCTTCGACAGCGGCGCCCCGGCCCTGCGCCAGCAGGCCATGCACGGCGGCCCACTGGTGGTGCCGGCACAGGCGGCCAGCGTGCAGGCCCTGCTGGCCGCGGCTTCGCCCAACACGCGCGAGCTGCGCTGGGTGCGCCACGCCGGCCACACCCTGGTGCTGGCCGCCAGCCCCACAGGCGCGCCCGCCGTGCTGGACGCCGCCACAGCACAGGCCCAGACCTTCAATGCGCAGTCACTGCAGGACGCCGCGGCCCGCTTGGTGGCCGCCCCAGTGGCCCGCGCCGAGCTGCTGCGCGATTACGACCTGCACTACTACAGCCGTGCCGCCCACACCATGACGGGCGGCGGTGACAAGCCCCTGCCCGTGCTGCGCGTGGTGTTTGCCGACGCCCATGCCACCTGGGTGCACATCGACCCGCACACCGGCGCCGTGCTCGACAAAAGCGACACGCACCGCCGTGCCAGCCGCTGGCTGTTCGCCCTGCTGCACAGTTGGGACTGGGCGCCGCTGCTGGCCAGCCGCCCGCTGTGGGATGTGCTGCTCATCGTGCTGAGCCTGGGCGGCGGGGTGCTGAGCGCCACGGGCGTGGTGGTGGGCTGGCGGCGGCTGGTGCGGCCGTGGCGGGGCACTGAGCAGGCAGCCAAGGTGGGCGCAAAATAGTATTGAAACCTCTTGTTTCACAGAGATACACTACGTAACGCCCAGGTGGCGCACAGCAGCCATGCCGCGTGCACCCGGGCCGCGCTGTCTTCAACACCAAAAACCACCCACTTTGCAAAGGCCCCCCATGCAATCGATCCGTACCGCGCTCACCGGCGCCCTTCTCGTCCTGGCTGCGGGCACATCCGCCCTGGCCGCCACCGACTACAACAAGCCCCCGGCAGGCGACGCACAGTACCGCCAGTGCCTGGGCTATGCCGCCAAGCTGTACGAGGGCGGCGACGAGAAAAGCCCCATCAAGGGCCAGACCAAGGCCCAGGCCTGGTGCACCTGCATGTGGAACGAGACGCCCGACGACTTCAAGGGCAACCTCGTGACCTTTGCCGAAACCCGCAAGGGCAAGGAAACCAACAAGATCTGCGAGAAGCACTCCGACTGGAGCGAATGAGCCGCTCGCCTGGCCGCACGCCAACGCAGCAAGCCGCCTTCGGGCGGCTTTTTCATGCCGGCGTGGGCTCAGGCGGGCTCGTCTTCACCGTGCTCTCGCCCGGGCAGCACCAGGTTCAGGCCCACGGCCACCAGCGCGCCCACGGTGATGCCCGAGCCGAAGACCTCGCGCACGAAGGCCGGCAGGCGCCCCAGCAGCTCGGGCCGCACCGTGACGGCCAGGCCGCAGCCCAGCGAGACGGCGATGATGAGGGTGTTGCGCCGCGAGGGCGCGGTGCTGGCCAGCATGCGGATGCCGGCCGCGACGATCATCGCGAACATCATGAGCCCCGCACCGCCGAGCACGGGCTGCGGAATGGTCACCACCAGCGCGCCGAGCACCGGAAACAGCCCTGCCAGCAGCAGCATGACACCGGTGAGCGTGACCACGTGGCGGCTGGCCACACCGGTGAGCGAGACCACGCCCACGTTCTGCGCGAAGGTGGACAGCGGCGGGCTGGACATCACCGCCGCGAAGGCCGAGCCCACGCCGTCGCACAGGATGCCGCTGGCCAGGCGCTTGCCCGGGATGGGCGTGCGCGTGGCCGCACCCAGGGCCATGAAGGTGCCCGTGGTCTCGACGATGGTGACCAGGAAGGCGATGGACATGGCGAAGATGCCCGAGACCGGAAACGCCATGCCGAAGTGCAGCGGCTGCGGGATGGCGAACACCGGCGCCTCGCGCACCTGGGTGAAGTCGATCAGGCCGAGCGCCAGGCACAGCACATAGCCGCTGGCGATGCCCAGCACCACGGCACTGGCCGAGACCACGCCCTTGCCCCACTGCACGAAGGCGATGACCAGCGCGAGCACGAATCCAGCGATGGCCAGGTGGCCCACGGCGCCATAGTCGCTGGCGCCCACGCCGCCGGCTGCCCAGTCCACCGCCACGGGCGTAAGCGACAGGCCGATCAGGGTCACGACCACACTGGTGACGGTGTGCGGGAAGAAGCGGCGTATCACCGGCATGAAGAAGCTGCCCACGATCATCACCAGCGAGCCCACCAGCGAAGAACCCAGGATGCCGGCCACGCCATGCTCCAGGCCCACGCTGATGCCCGCGCCGACAAAGGCGAAGCTGGTGCCCATGACGCAGGGCAGGCGTATGCCCACCGGCCCGACCCCCTTGCACTGGATGATGGTGACGATGCCCGAGCCCAGCAGCGCGGCATTCACCAGCGCCACGATCTGGTCGGCCGGTAGCTTGAGCGCGCCACCCACCACCAGGGGCACGGCGATGATGCCGCCGAGCGCGGCCAGCAGGTGCTGCAGCGACAGCAGCACCGTGGTGGCGATCATCGGTGGACGGTCTTCCACCTGGTAAAGCAGTTGTTGTTCCATTGTCTTGTCTCCTTGTTCGTTGGCCCTTTTGCAGGGCACTTGTCGTCATGTGAGGAATGCGGTCACTGGTGGGGCGCGTTGCCGGGGCTCCTTGCGTGCGATGGCGGGCGGCATGCGCCCAGGAGGAACCGGGCCCGCCCGCAAAGGGGAGCCTGGTGGTGGGTGGATCGGTGGATAAAGCGATCAGTGGCCGGCCGAGGCCCGCTCGAACAGCGTTTGCGCCAGCACGTTGTGGCGCCCCAGTACCACGGGCAGATCGGCCGTGAGCAGGCGGCCGCGCTCGACCACCACACGGCCGTTGATGACGCTGGTGTCCACGTGGGACGGCGTGCAGAACACCAGGGCCGCCACCGGGTCGTGGCCTGCGCCGGCATAGCCGACGGCCGACATGTCGAAGGCCACGAAGTCAGCCGACATGCCGGGCGCCAGCGCGCCGATGTCGTCGCGGTTGAGCACGCGCGCACCGCCTAGGGTGGCGATCTCCAGCGCCTCGCGCGCGCCCATGGCGGCCGGGCCATGGCCCACGCGCTGCAGCAGCAGGGCCTGGCGCGCCTCGCCGAGCATATGGGCACCATCGTTGGAGGCACTGCCGTCCACCCCCAGGCCCACGGGCACGCCGGCATCGCGCATGGCGCGCACGGGCGCGATGCCCGAGGCCAGGCGCATGTTGGAGCAGGGGCAGTGGGCCACGCCCGTGCCGGTGCGCGCGAACAGGGCAATGCCCTCGGGGTCGAGCTTGACGCAGTGCGCATGCCAGACGTCGCGGCCGACCCAGCCCAGGCTCTCGGCGTACTGCGCGGGGGTCATGTCGAACTTCTCGCGCGAAAAGGCCACGTCGTTCTCGTTCTCGGCCAGGTGGGTGTGCAGCGACACGCCGTGGGCGCGCGCCAGCAGGGCCGACTCGCGCATCAGCTCGCGCGTCACCGAGAACGGCGAGCACGGCGCCAGCACCACGCGCAGCATGGCGTGGCGCGAGGCGTCGTGGTACTGCTGGATGAGGCGCAGGCTGTCGCGCAGAATGGCCTCTTCCTCCTCCACCACCGCATCGGGCGGCAGGCCGCCCTTGCTGCGCCCCAGGCTCATGGAGCCGCGCGCGGCGTGAAAGCGCATGCCCATCTGCTGCGCGGCGGCAATGGCGTCGTCCAGGCGCGCGCCGTTGGGGTAGAGGTACAGGTGGTCGCTGGTGGTGGTGCAGCCCGAGAGCATGAGCTCGGCCATGGCCGTCTGGGTGGAGACATGCACCATCTCGGGGGTGAGGTGCGACCACAGCATGTAGAGGTTGGTGAGCCAGGAAAACAGCTCCGCATCCTGCGCCGCGGGCACGGCGCGCGTGAGGCTCTGGTACATGTGGTGGTGGGTGTTGACCAGGCCGGGCAGCAGCACGCGGCCGCGCATGTCCAGCACCCGGGCCCGGCCTTCGTCGGCCATGCGGCGGTATTCCAGCGGCAGCTCGGCCGTGGGGCCCACCCATTGCACGGCGGGGCCGTGGGCCACCAGGGCGCCATCCCGGATCTCGCGGCGCTGCGCGTCCATGGTGACGAGGACATCGGCGTTCAGGGCGATCAGGGGGGTCGGCGTGGTCTGTGTGCTCATGGGGGGCGGCTTCGCTTGTTGTGCAGATGCGGTGCCGCCAGTCTAGGAAGGCCGATGCCCGCGCGATAGCGCCGAATTGCGCTCGGGGTGTCCACAAAATGTGGACAGTCGCAGCCCGCTCAGCGCGCGCCGGCGTACAGCCGCGCCAGGGCATCGCCGATGTTGGCGGCCATCAACTCGGCCGCGGGGCTGAGCTGCCCCTTGGCACGCGCCGCCAGCACCAGGGTCTGGCGCGCCAGGTGGGCGTCGCGCAGCGGCACGAAGACCAGGGCGTTGCGCGCGCGCTCTTCCATCACGTCCAGCGGATTGAGCAGGGCAATGCCCTCGCCCAGCACCACCAGGCGCAGGATCAGCGCCACCGAGGTCGACTCGGCCACGGGCGTCACCGTGATGGCATTGCGCGCAAAGGCCTCATCGAGCAGCGTGCGGATGGTCAGCTGCGGCGCCGGCAGGATGAGCGCATGGCCGATGCAGTCGCTGAGAAGCACCGAGGACTGGCGCGCCAGCGCATGCCTGGGCGGCACCACGGCGCCGATGGGCCATTCGCTGGCCGACAGCGTGCGCAGCGCGGGCTTGAGCGACAGGTCGTAGCCCAGGCCCAGCTCGGCCTCGCCGCGCTCCACGGCGGCAGGGATCTCGGTGATCGGCAGGTCGATGGTGCGCACCGCGATGCCCGGGTAGCGCTGGCGGAACGCATGCACCAGCGAGGGCAGCAGCGAGCCCGCCAGGCCTGCCGTGGTGGCCACGGTGATCTCGCCGCGGCGCTCGTCCTTGAACTCGGCGATGCGCTCGCGCAGCGCGGCATGCTCGCGCAGCGTGCTGCGCACATGGGCCAGAACCATCTCGCCCAGCGGCGTCAGGCGCAGGCGGTTGTGGATGCGGTCGAACAGCGGCGCGCCCAGCTCCGCCTCCAGGTCCAGGATCTGCCGATTGACCGCCGTGGGCGCCACGTGCAGGTGCTCGGCCGCCTTGCGGATGGAACCGCGGCGCACCACTTCGTCGAGGTAGCGGAGAACTCGGGCGTGCATGGCGCGCAGATTACCCGGTTTGCCGCCAAGTGCTGCAACCAGCGGACTGCTAGCGCTTGCCCGACCTCAGCGTGCGGCTGAGCAATATCACCGGCACCAGCCCCACGGCCACCAGCGCCAGCGAGGGCAGCGCGGCCTCGCCCAGGCGCTCGTCGCGGGCCAGCTGGTAGGCCACCACGGCCAGGGTGTCGCTGTTGAAGGGGCGCAGCACCATGGTGGCGGGCAGCTCCTTCATCACGTCCACAAAGACCAGCAGCGCCGCCGCTGCGGTGGAGCGCTTGAGCAGCGGCCAGTGCACGCGCGCCAACAGGCCCGCGCCGCCCGTGCCCAGCATGCGGGCCGAGTCGTCCAGGCTTTGCGGGATGCGCGCATAGCCGCTCTGCATGGACTGCAGCGCCACCGCGCAAAAGCGCACCAAGTAGGCCCAGACGATGCCCGTGGCAGTGGCGGTGACCAAGGCGCCCAGGCCCCACTGGGGCGCGGCGGCCTGCAGCCAGCCCACGGGCAGCAGCAGGCCCACCACGATGACGGCGCCGGGCACGGCGTAGCCCAGGCTCACCAGCTGCACCACGCCGCGCGTCACGGCGTCGGCGCTGAGGCGCACGGCAAAGGCCAGGGCCAGCGCCACGATGACGGCCAGCACGGCGGTGATGGCGCCCAGGCGCACGCTGTTGCCGGCCCATTCGATGAAGCGCGCCCAGGGCAGTACCGACCAGTCGGCCGCCAGCGGGCGCAGCATGAACACCACGGGCGCGACAAAGCCCATCAGCACCGGCAGGCCGCACACGGCCCAGGCCAGCAGGCGGCGCCCACCGCGCAGCGCCATGGGCTGCGCCTCGGCCGAGCCCGCGCGGCCCAGGCCGGCGGCAAAGCGCATGCGCTTTTGCGCCCGGTGTTCCAGGTGCAGCAAGGCCATCACCACCACCAGCAGGATGGT
Source organism: Acidovorax sp. (assembly GCF_046339755.1). GTDB lineage: Bacteria > Pseudomonadota > Gammaproteobacteria > Burkholderiales > Burkholderiaceae_C > Acidovorax. The sequence goes on from NZ_JBKDTZ010000264.1 coordinate 27,332, forward strand.
GGCGAGCTGCGCGGCGGCGAGCCGGTTGTCCATGGACAGCCAAGCCTTGTTGATGCCGGTGGTGAAGGTCTGGATGCCGAAGTAGCTGGCCACGCCGAAGTCGGCCAGGGTCTCCATGAGCACCAGGGCCACGCCGGCGGCCACGGCCGGGCGCGCCAGCGGCAGCGCCACGGCGCGGATGCGGCGCGGCAGCGGTGCGCCGAGCAGGCGCGCGGCCTCCATCAGGTGCGCGGCGCGCTCGCCCAGCGCGGTGCGCGCCAGCAGGTACACATAGGGGTAGAGCGAGAAGATGAACACCCAGACCGCACCGCCCAGGCTGCGCACCTCGGGTAGCAGCCGGCCTTCGAGCCCGAAGGTGGCGCGCAACCCCACCTGCAGCGGGCCGCTGAACTGCAGGAAGTCGGTGTACGCATAGGCCGTGACATAGGCCGGCATGGCCAGGGGCAGCACCAGCAGCCATTCGAAGGCGCGCCGGCCCGGGACGTCGAACAGCGTGACCGCCGCGGCCGCGGCCGTGCCCACCGTGGCCGCGCCCAGCGCCACCAGCACGCTCAGCCACAGCGTGGTCCACACATAGCCGGGCAGCACGGTGGAGGCCATCTCGCGAAGGATGGGGCCGGCCAGCGCGTCGGCCTGCCCGATCGGCAGCCACGAGGCCAGCACCGCCAGGACGGGGAGCACCAGGATGCCGGCGAGCAGGACCAGGGGAATGGTGTGGAGGCGAAAAGGTGTGCGGCGCAAGGCGAAAGGGCTCGGCAAAGGGGTCAGGGCATGCCGGCCCCGCGCCCGGGGCGGCAGGGGAGTTCGGAAATGCAAATGCGAATTTTAAGCATTTGGCCCAGGCAACCTAAAATGGGACCATGTTCCTAGAGGTCTCCCAACTTGAAGTGCGCTATGCCGGCCGCCCCCGCGCGGCGGTGCAGAACGTGTCCCTGGGCCTGCGCGCGGGCGATATCGGCGTGCTCATCGGCCCCTCGGGCTGCGGCAAGACGACCTTGCTGCGCGCCGTGGCCGGGCTCGAACCCGTGTCGGGCGGGCAGATCAGCCTGACGCAGAAGGTGGTCAGCAGCGCCAGCGTGAGCGTTGCGCCCGAGCAGCGGCGCATCGGCATGGTGTTCCAGGACTATGCGCTGTTTCCGCACCTGTCGGTGGGGCGCAATGTGGCCTTCGGCATCCACCACCTGCAGCGCGCCGAGCAGGCGGCGCGCGTGGCCGAGGTGCTGGCGCTGGTGGGCCTGGCGGGCAGCGAGCAGCGCTTTCCGCACGAGCTTTCGGGCGGGCAGCAGCAGCGCGTGGCGCTGGCGCGCGCGCTGGCACCGCGCCCGCAGCTCATGCTGCTGGACGAGCCGTTTTCGAACCTCGACGTGGACCTGCGCGAGCGCCTGGCGCACGAGGTGCGCGGCATCCTCAAGGCCGCGGGCGCCACGGCCCTGTTCGTCACGCACGACCAGCTGGAGGCCTTTGCCATCGGCGACGTGATCGGCGTGATGCACGAGGGCCAGCTGCACCAGTGGGACGATGCCTACACCCTGTACCACCGCCCGGCCACGCGCTTCGTGGCGGATTTTATTGGCCACGGCGTGTTCGCGCCCGCCACGCTGGTGCAGCGCGGCAGCAACGTGGTGGCGCAGACGCCCGTGGGCGAGCTGACCGACCTGGCCGAGTGTCCCCTGCCCGCGAGCTACCCGGGCGGCGAATGCGATGTGCTGCTGCGCGCCGACGACATCGTGCACGACGATGCGTCGCCGGTGCAGGCGCAGATCGTGCGCAAGTCGTTCCGCGGCTCGGAGTTCTTGTACACCCTGCGCCTGGCCAACGGCCAGACCGTGCTGGCCCACGTGCCCAGCCACCACGACCATGCGCTGGGCGAGTGGATCGGCATACGCGCAGAGGCCAACCATGTGGTGACATTCCCGCGCGAAGCGCAGCCCGCCTGAGCGGCCGGGCCGCGCTTCACCGAAACGTCACGGCGCCGTCACGCAAGACGGCAAGAATCGGTTGCAATTCGTAGTATCACCGGTTCCTGCATGTCTTCTCTTGCCAGTCGCCCGGCCGCTGGAGCCTCCGTCCAGGCGGTACCGCCGTCCTCTCTTCCCGCCCAATGGGGGGCCAGCGCATGAACGGCCCCGATTTCGAACGCTTCCAGGCCAACGCGCAGGACTGCGGCGTGCTGTTCTACTACGCAGGCGAGTTCACCCCGGCCGTGGTGGCCGCGGCGGCCGACTCGCTCAAGCAGCGCCTGGCCACCGAGGACGCCTCGGGTCCGGCCAAGCGCAAGCTGTTCTCCACCTTCGTGGAGATGGCGCACAACATCCTGCACTATGCCGTGCCGCCCGAAGACGGCGCAGCGCCGGCCGCTGATGGTGCGGCCACTGCGGCCCCCGGCCCCAAGGGCGCCATTGGCGTGGGCAAGGACCTGCCCGGCGATGGCCAGGAGGCCGAGGCGGCCCCCGCGCAATACTGGATCGTATGCAGCAACGCGGTGGACATCGCCCATGTGCCGCGCCTGACCGACAAGCTCGACACCCTGCGGGCCATGAGCCTCGAAGAGATCAAGCAAAGCTACCGCGAGCAGCTGCGCAACCCCGACCACAATGCCAATGACACGTTGAGCAAAGGCGCCGGCCTGGGCCTGTTGACGATTGCACGCGATGCCAGTGCACCGCTGGAATACAGCTTTGCCTCCACGCCGGAGACCGAGGGCCGCACGGCACAGTTCCACGTCAAAGCGCGGATTTGAACAGGTGCGTCCGCAGGGGGCGCCAGTTCAATCGAGAAAGCGCCCAGCATGCTCAGGGGCCGGCACCATGCACACCTCCGACCGCCCCCAGATGCGGTAGCGGTTGCGCGCCACCCAGCGGTACAGCGCATCGCGCAGCGGCGCCGGCACCAACCAGCCCACCCAGGCCAACCGCCAGGGCCAGCCCAGACGGTGCAGCACGCGCAGGATGGCGGACGTGCGCTGCCAGCTCTTGCCGCCCTCCATCACCAACAGGGTCTGCAGGCCCTCACTAGCCGACAGGCCCGCCTCGCGCAGCAGGCGCACGCCCTCCTGCCCCTGCATGGACGCAAAGCGGATGCGCCCCTGCCGGTCATGGCGCAGCAGGAACTGCACCCATCCGTTGCACAGCAGGCACTTGCCGTCGAAGACGACGATCATGGCATGGGAGGCACCCGCAGGTGCCCCTGGTAAGCCACCACACGGCCGATCCAGGGCACGCTGGCCTGCACGTCGAAGTGCAGCTCGTCATCGCCCTGCCCCGTCTCGCGCGCCACGATGGCCGGCTGCAGCCAGCGCGGGCATGGTATGCCCAGGAAACGCATGCGCACCAGGCGCATCTCCAGCCGGCCGCCCTCCACCGCCGACAGGCCGAAGCGCAAGCGCGCCGCGCCCATGTGCTCCTCGACAAAGCCCGGTGCCTCGCGCAGCGTGGAGCGCATGGTGCGCATGGGGAAGATGCGGGTCCAGACCTCGGCGGCGGGCGTGGCATCCAGCTCGAAACGGATCGCCCCATGCCCTGCCTGCTGCGGCGCCCCCAGCCCCCAGGCCAGCACACGGCCCAGCAGCGATGCAGGGGCCTGCACCTGCACCTGGCCGTGCAGCACCTGTGGTCCAGCCAGGCGGTGAAAACGCGCCACGGGAGAAGCCAGCCGATCAAAGTCACCGCCCATGACGCGCTGGTACAGCGTGGCGGGTGCGGTGGAGGCAATGGAGTCGTTCATGGGTCCGGAGGATCAAGGACAAGAGACTGCGTGCATCCAGTCTACCTGCCCTGCAACGCAGGCAAAAAAATGCGGGCCGGCGCCCGCTCATGCCGCCAGGGTGCCTGCATCAACCTTTGGGCTTGCGCTGGAGCGCTTCCAGTGCGTTCAGGTCCACCTGCGACAGCATGCCGCGCAGGTCCTGCACGCCCACACGGTCGCCTTCGATGCCGACCACCACGCCGTTCTTGAGCACCGTCTTGAACTCGGCGCGGCTGCCGTCCTTGCGGTAGCTTTGGTGCAGCGTGCGGCCATTCTCCTGCCAGGTCTTCTCGGCGCTGTTCTGGTCTTCCTTCTCGCCCTGGCCCATGCCCATGGCCAGGGCCGCCATCTGGCCCAGGCCGCCGATGTCGATGATCTCGATGCGCACGCGCTTGTCACCGCTGCCATAGGAGGCGCTGGCCTGGCTGGTGGGCAGGCCCAGGGCCGCGCCGTCCTGCACGTCAAAGCCCGTGCGCGGCAGGTCGGCCAGCTTCTCGGGCAGCGCGGCCTTGAGCGACTGGGCCGCCACGGCCTGGCCGCCACCCATCATGCCGGCCGCAGCAGCCACGGCACCGCTGTTGGCGGCGGCAATGGCGGCAGGGTCCTGGCTCTTCTGGGCCTTTTCCATCTGGCGCGCGGCCTCTTCCATCTTCTTGCTGGCGGCTTCCAGGCCGGCGGTGTCGATGGTGACCTTGCCACCGGGGGTGTTCATGGTGATGGCCGGCGCGTCCGAGGAGCCGCTGAACATGGCGGCGCCGCGCGGCGCGAACAGCGTGCTCACCGCGCCGATGACGATGCCGACCACGACCCCGGCCACGATCACCACCGCCGTGTAGGCGATCGACTTTTCGGGATTGTTCTTCATCAGCACCGGCAGACCCAGGTACACCAGGTAGATGGAGTACAGCGCCGTCAGCAGGCCCAGTATCGACAACAGGGGCAACAGGGTGAAGATGCCGCCCAGCAGCGCCGCCGTGCTGCCGTAGACCGCGACCTTGAGCGCCTGGATCTGGTTCTTCTGGCCACCGAAGGTGGGGGCCAGCGCATCGATGATGAGGCCGAGCACGAACACCCCCACCAGGCTCAGCACGTACGAGACCACCATGTTGGTCAGGCCCCAGAGAATGGGCACCCGCATGGTAAAGCCGAAGCCCCCCACACCGATCAGCGACATGCCGATGAAACCGCAGACCGCGGGGATCACCGCCAGGATCATCAGGTACTGGGTGTACAGGCCTGCCACGTCGGCAGGCTCGGACTCGATGGTGGCCCAGGTCTCCTGGGGCTTGAGAAGAATGCTCTTGACGCGTTCAATCAGGTTCATGGGTGGCCTCCCCGGCGCAGTGAATGGACGACGCCTGCACTTCACCATGAACGCAGGCCTGTCGACTGGTGCGGACGATAAGGCAATCAGGCTGCGTTTGAGCCGCCCACCTCTGCGCCCTGCCGTTGCAAACGTGGAATATGCACGGTTTCGGACAGGCAGGCTACTCCGGCTGTCCGAACTGGCCGCAACGGAAGAACGGCAAGGTGCGCCCCGGCGCAGGGCCTGCGCCAGAGGCTGCGGGTATCAGCCCTGCACAGGTGGAGCAGCCACCGGCTCGCGCGGCGTCTCGGAGGGCGATTGGGAGGGTGGCGGCTCCGGCGTCTGGGCCGGGGTCTGGCTGGGCGGGGCCGCAGGGGTCTGCTGCGGCGTTGTGCTGGTGCTTGGCATCGGAGGCTGGTAGGGCGACGATGCGGGCGGAACGGCAGGCCGCAGCCCCGGCACGATGGCAGGCGTGTTGACGCCCTGGGCGTTTGCAATGGCGGCACCGGCCACAAAGGCCCAGAAAGCCGCTTGCCGGAAGATTGCTCGCATCATGGTGGATCACGCTCCGTAGGCCGGGAAGGATGGAACCACTATGGGGCAAACCACCGGGCCCGGTCTGTCGGACAACATCGCCAAGCCGGGCGCCTGCAGGGTACGAAGGTTCCGCCCGGCCGGTCGGCCTCAGAAAGCGTGGCGCACGCCCACGGCCACGCCGCTTTGCAAGCCGCCTGCGGCGGGCGCCCCTGCGCAAAGGCGGGGTGGACATCGCCCTGGGCCCATGCCCCCGGATTGCCGCCCGGCGAATTCGTGGTGGAGACCCTCATGCCCATCACCACCACCGAGACCCCCAAATGCAGGATGAAATGCCATTGCAGGGGAACCCAGGCGCCCGCCCGTGCATCGACCCTTGTGACTGCCACCCAGCCCCGCCCCCTGCGGCACGGCAATTGCAAGCGCCCCGCCCATGCACCACCACCAGGAACCCGATTTCTTCCACAACGTCCGCGACGAACTCAAGGACGGCCGGCGCTGGCTGGACCGCTCCATCGTGCTGGCCTATGCCTGCGCGGCCGGGCTGTGCGTGGTGGCGTTCACACTGCTGGCCGATGCAGCCTTCGAGCTGTTCATGCACATCTACCGCTGGCAGGGCGGCTGGGCCGTGCTGCTGTGGATGCCGGCCGTCACGGCGGCCGTGGTGTGGGCCACGCGGCGCTGGGCGCCAGGGGCGGCGGGCTCGGGCATCCCCCAGGTCATGAGCGCGCTGGACCCGGCGCTGCAGCCGGGCTGGCGCGGGCGCTTCGTTTCGCTGTGGCTGTCGTTCGCCAAGATCGTGCTGGCCAGCGCGGGCTTCCTGGCGGGCCTGTCCATCGGGCGCGAGGGGCCGTCGGTGCAGGTGGCTGCGGGCGTCATGCACCATGCGCGGCGCTGGTTCGACCCGCGCTCGGGCATCACCGCGCATGCGCTGCTGGTGGCCGGCGGCGCGGCCGGCATCGCGGCGGCCTTCAACGCGCCGCTGGCCGGCGTGGTGTTCGCCATCGAGGAGCTGTCGCGCAAGCTGGAGTCGCGCAGCAGCGGCGTCATCATCGCCGCCATCGTGCTGGCGGGCTTGATGGGCGTGTCGGCCTTCGGCAACCTGAGTTACTTCGGCCGCATCCAGGTGCCGCGGCTGGACTGGGACGCCCTGCTCCCCGGCCTGGCCGTCACGCTGGCCTGCGGCGTGCTGGGCGGGCTGTTCGCCAAGCTGCTGGCGGCCTCGCTCACCGGCACCGGCGAGCGCGCCTGCCGGCTGCGCGCGCGCTTTCCGATCCGCTTCGCGGCGCTGGGTGCGCTGGTGGTGGCCGTGATCGGCCTGGTCACGGGCGGGGCCACTTTCGGCGCAGGCTCCGAAGCGGTCAAGCACATGCTGGCAGGCCAGGCCGACATGCCGGCGTTCTATGTCACGCTCAAGTTCATCGCCACCTGGCTATCGGCCTGGCTGGGCGTGCCCGGCGGCATCTTCGCGCCCTCGCTGTCCATCGGCGCGGGCGTGGGGCACAACGTGTCGCTGCTGCTGGGCAGCGACATCGCTCCCGCCCTCATCGCCATGGGCATGGCCGCCTTCCTCGCGGCCGTCACGCAGGCACCGCTCACGGCCTTCATCATCGTGATGGAAATGGTGGACGGCCACGCCATGGTGCTCAGCCTCATGGCCGCCGCCATGCTGGCCAGCCTGGTCTCGCGCATGCTGGCGCGGCCGCTGTACGAGACGTTGGCGCAGGCCATGGTGCAGTCGGTGGCGGTGCCGCCACCATCCGAGTCCACAGGCCCCGCGCCCGTGCCGCCCACCTCGCCTGGCGCCACGGCTGCGCACCGATGACACTGGGCGACAGCAGCGCCCCACGGATCTGCACCACACCACGCGCCTGCGCCCGAACGCATACCCCGCCAGATGCGAGGGCAGCTCGGGCTTCTCGCTCTCAGCTGCGCCGCAACCGGTCCACAGCCCCCTGCAGATCCTGCGTGAACACGCGCCGATCCCGCCCCGCGGGCAGCTGCGGCTCGCCATAGTGCACCACGGCCTCGATGGCCGGGGCGCTCAGGGTGCGCCAGAGGGAGCCGACCAGGGTTTCGTCGCCGATGTAGCTGGGGGCGAAGCTCAACTCGCCCGTGGTGCGGTCGACGAAGCGCAGGCCCACAGGTTGCACGGGGGCGTTGGCGGCCACGGCGGCCTGGATCAGGTTGGCGTGGAAGGGCAGGATCTCGCGGCCATCGCCGGTGGTGCCTTCGGGGAACACGCCGAGCACCTCGCCGCGCTCCAGCGACTCCTGCATGGTGCGCACCATGCGCAGGGCGTCGCGGCGCGAGGCGCGCTCGATGTACAGGGTGCCGGCGGCAGTCGCCAGGCCGCCGATCAGGGGCCAGGCCTTGACGTCGGACTTGGAAACAAAGCGGCAGTGGCGCGCCGCGTGCATCACCGGGATGTCGAGCCAGGAGATGTGGTTGGCCACCAGCATGACCGGGCCGGTGACCGGGGGCTGGCCCAGCAGGCGCAGCGAGATGCCGGCCTTGGCCAAGAGCTCCATGGACCAGGCCTGCACGCGGGCGAGCTGCTGGTCGGGCGAGAGCGCAGGAAAGCGCAGCGCCACGATGGCCATGCCCTTGAGGATGTGGCCCAGCATGCGCACGAGGCGCCATATGGCGCGCAGGGCCCTCATGGCAGCACCGTCATTCGCATGGAGCCGGCTCAGCCGCCGCGGTCGAAGGCGACCTGCCCGCCGACCAGGGTGGTGCGCACGCGGCCGGGCAGCTCGTAGCCCAGGAAGGGCGTGTGCTTGCCCTGGCTGCGCAGGGCCTCGCCCTGCACCGTCCAGGCGGCAGCGGGGTCGAAGATGCACAGGTCGCCCACGCCGCCTTCGACGATCTTGCCCACGCTGGCCTGCAGGGTGCCCAATGCGCCGCCCAGCACGCGTGCAGGCTCGCTGGTGACGACGGCGAGCGCACGCTTGAGCGGCACGCCGCTGTCCTGCGACCACTTGAGGGCCAAGCTGAGCAGCAGTTCCAGCCCGGTGGCGCCGGGCTCGGCCTCGGCGAACGGCAGGGTCTTGGCGTCTTCGTCCACGGGGGTGTGGTCGCTCACCAGCACGTCGATGGTGCCGTCGGCCAAGGCGGCATTGAGCGCATCGCGGTCGCGCTGCTGGCGCAGTGGGGGCGACAGGCGGGCGCGGCTGTCGAAGAAGCCGATGTCCACGTCGGTCAGGTGCAGGGAGTTGATGCTCACGTCGGCCGTGACCTTGAGGCCCTCGGCCTTGGCGCGCCGGATCAGCTCCACGCCCGCGGCGCTGCTGATGCGGCACAGGTGCACATGGGCGCCGGTGCTGCGCTGCAGCTCGAAAATGGTATGCAGGGCAATGGTCTCGGCCGCCACGGGCACGCCCGAGAGGCCCAGGCGCGTGGCCAGCGGGCCGCTGGCAGCCACGCCCTTGCCCAGGTGCAGGTCCTGCGGGCGCAGCCATACGGTGTAGCCGAAGGTGGCGGCGTATTGCAGCGCGCGCTGGGTGACCTGGGTGCTGGCCAGCGGTACCTCGGCCTGGCTGAAGCCGACGCAGCCGGACTCGGTGAGTTCGGCCATCTCGGTGAGCACCTCGCCGGCCAGGTTGCGCGTGAGCGCGCCCAGCGGGAACAGGCGGCTCTGGTGCAGCTTCTCGGCGCGGAACTTGAGCATCTCCACCAGGCCGGGCTCGTCGAGCACGGGGTCGGTGTCGGGCGGGCAGACCAGGCTGGTCACGCCACCGGCCACGGCCGCGGCCATTTCGGATTCGAGCATGCCTTCGTGCTCGTGGCCGGGCTCGCGCAGGCGCGCGGCCAGGTCCACCAGGCCGGGCAGCACGTAGCAGCCGGCGGCGTCGATCACGCGGTTGGGGGCAAAGTCGGGCGGCACGCGGTTGATGCCGACGATGCGGCCCGCGGCCAAGGCGATGCTGCAGGTCTGGTCAAGGCCGGAAGCGGGGTCGATCACCCGGCCGTTCTGGATGAGTATCTTCATGCTTCATTTCCTGCAACGATGGACATGACGGCCATGCGCACTGCGATGCCGAAAGTGACCTGCGGCAGGATCACGCTCTGCTTGCCGTCGACCACGGCGGAGTCGATCTCCACGCCGCGGTTGATGGGGCCGGGGTGCATGACGATGGCGTCGGGCTTGGCCAGCCGAAGCTTTTCCTGCGTGAGGCCGAAGCTCTTGAAATACTCCTGGCTCGACGGCAGCAGCGCGCCGCTCATGCGCTCGTTCTGCAGGCGCAGCATGATGACGACGTCAGCATCCTTGATGCCCTCTTCGAGCGTATGGCACACGCGCACGCCCATCTGCGACATGTCGGACGGCACCAGGGTGCGCGGACCCACCACGCGCACCTCGGCGCAGCCCAGCGTGGTCAGGCCGTGGATGTCCGAGCGCGCCACGCGCGAATGCAGCACGTCGCCCACGATGGCCACGGTGAGGTTGCTGAAGTCCTTTTTGTAATGGCGGATGGTGTACATGTCCAGCAGCCCCTGGGTGGGGTGGGCATGCCGGCCGTCGCCCGCATTGATGACGTGCACGTGGGGGGCCACGGGTTGGGCGATGAGGTAGGGTGCGCCCGATTCGCTGTGCCGCACCACGAACAGGTCGGCCGCCATGGCCGACAGGTTGGCGATGGTGTCGAGCAGCGATTCGCCCTTGCTGGCCGAGCTGCGCGCGATGTCGAGGTTGATGACGTCGGCCGACAGGCGCTTGGCCGCGATCTCGAAGGTGGTGCGGGTGCGCGTGCTGTTCTCGAAGAACAGGTTGAACACGCTCTTGCCACGCAAGAGGGGCACCTTCTTGACCTCGCGGTCGCTGACGCTCACGAAGTTGGCGGCGGTATCAAGGATGTGCGTGACGATGTCGCGCGGCAGGCCTTCGATGGACAGCAGGTGGACCAGCTCGCCATTGCGGTTGAGTTGGGGGTTGCGCTTGTGCAGCACGATCAGGCCTCCCGGGCTTGGTGGACTTGGAACTGGAACCCGCCCTGGGCGTCGCGCGCCAGGGCCAGCGATTGCGTGGCCGGCAGCGCCACGCGCGCGGCGGCGAATTCGGCGTGCACGGGCAGCTCGCGCCCGCCGCGGTCCACCAGCACGGCCAGGCGCACGCTGGCGGGGCGGCCGTAGTCGAACAGCTCGTTGAGCACCGCGCGGATGGTGCGGCCGGTGTACAGCACGTCGTCGAGCACGATGATGTCGGCACCGTTCACATCGAAGGGCAGCGCGGTCTGCGCGCCGGCCGCGAGGCCACGCTGGGCAAAATCGTCGCGGTGCATCACCGACGAGAGCACGCCGGGAGCGCCCGCGAGGCCCAGGTCCTTCTGCAGGCGCTCGGCCAGCCAGGCGCCGCCAGAGGCGATTCCCGCCAACTGGGTGCTGCCCGGGTTCACCATGCTGCGCACGCCGCGCAGCAGCTCGCGGTACAGGGCCTCGGCGTCGAGCACCAGGCTGCCGGACGGTGAAGGTGAATTGGGCGTCGTCATGGTGGAAGATTCCTCAAAAACTGTTCCAGGATGATGCAGGCCGAGGCGGCATCGGCATCCTTGGCACCGCCGGCGATGGCTTCGGTGGTGCTGTAGCGTTCATCGACCTCGAACACCTGCAAACCAAAGCGGCCGCGCAGCTGGCGCCCGAACTTCAGGGCGCGCTCGGTGTTTTCGTGGCTCGCGCCGTCGGGGTGGTAGGGCACGCCGATCACCAGGGCATCGGGCTGCCATTCCTTGATGCGCAGGGCCACCTGCGCAAAGCGCGCGTCGGCGCCCTCGGCCTTGATGGTCTCCTGCGGGCTGGCCGTGCGCAGCATGCGGTTGCCTGAGGCCACCCCCGTGCGCTTGGCGCCGAAATCGAAGGCAAGAAAGGTCTGGAAATGCGCAGGAACGGCAGGCTGAACGGGCAAGCCGGTCATGCGTGCCCCGCCTCGGGCGAGAGCATCCAGGCCTGCAGGCCCAGAAGGCCCAGCGCACGGTCGTAACGCTCGGTCACAGGGGTGTCGAAAATCACCGACAGATCGGCGCCCACGGTGAGCCAGGCATTTTCGGCCAGTTCGGACTCGAGCTGGCCCTCGCCCCAGGACGAATAGCCCAGGGTGATGAGCACGCGGCGCGGACCGGCACCGGTGGACAGGGCTTCGAGCACGTCCTTGGAGGTGGTCATCTCCAGGCCGCCGGGGATGGTCATGGTGGAGGCGTAGACCGACTCGTCGTTTTCGGCCCGGTCCATGAGCATGGGCTCGTGCAGCACGAAGCCGCGCTCGGTCTGCACCGGGCCGCCCTGGAACACGGGTTCGGCGCGCAGGTCCTCGCGGCGCAGGGACAGGTCGACCTTGTCGAACAGGCCCTTGAGCGTGATGTCGCTGGGCTTGTTGATGATGAGCCCCAGGGCGCCACGCTCGCTGTGCTCGCACAGGTAGACCACACTGCGCGCGAAAGACGCATCCTCCAGACCGGGCATGGCGATCAGGAAATGGTGCGTCAGGTTGATGGGCGCAGAATCGATAGACATATTGGCCAATTTTAACGGTGAACATGGAGCCCTCTTATTCCACCGGTCTCGTCTGGTTCCGGCGCGACCTGCGCGCCAGCGACCACGCGGCCCTCTACCACGCGCTGACCGAATGCCGTGCCGTGCACTGCGCCTTCGTGTTCGACACGGAAATCCTCGATCCGCTGCCCAGAAAGGACCGGCGCGTGGAGTTCATCCGCGAGTCGCTGGTCGAACTCGACGAGCGGCTGCGCAGCCTATCGGGCCATGCCATGGGCGGGCTGATCGTGCTGCACGCAGTGGCCAGCGACGCCATTCCCGCTCTCGCGAAGGAGCTCGCGGTCGATGCGGTCTACACCAACCACGACGACGAACCGCAGGCCCTGGCCCGCGACAGCCGGGTGCGCACGCGGCTGGCGGCGGCCGGGCGGGCGTTTCACACCTCCAAGGACCACACGGTCTTCGAGCGCGACGAGGTGCTGACCCAGACAGGCAAGCCCTATAGCGTGTTCACGCCGTACAAGAACGCCTGGCTCAAGAAGGTGGATGCCTTCTACCTCAAGAGTTACCCGGTGGAGCGCCATGCCAAAGCCCTGGCAGCCCGGCCCAAGGCGCATGCCCATGCAGTGCCTACATTGGAAGCGCTGGGGTTCGAGCCCTCGGACCTGAACCGGCAGGCCCTGCCCACGGGCGCCAGCGGGGCGGACAAGCTGTTCGAGGACTTTCGCCAGCGCATTGCGCGCTATGGAGAGGCGCGGGATTTTCCGGCCGTGAAGGGGCCCAGCTACCTGAGCGTGCACCTGCGCTTTGGCACCATCTCGCCGCGCCTGCTGGCGCGCACTGCCCACGGGCTGATGGTGCAAGGCAATGCAGGGGCGGCCACCTGGCTGAGCGAGCTGATCTGGCGCGATTTCTACCACCAGATCCTGGCCCACCACCCGCATGTGGTGGGGCACAGCTTCAAGCCGGCCTACGACGCCATCGAATGGGAGCAAGGGCCCCATGCGAAGGAGCTGTTCGCAGCCTGGTGCGAGGGCCGCACGGGCTACCCGCTGGTGGACGCCGCCATGGCGCAGATCAACCAGACGGGCTACATGCACAACCGCCTGCGCATGGTGGTGGCCAGCTTTCTGGTGAAGGACCTGGGCATCGACTGGCGCTGGGGCGAGGCGTACTTCGCCACCCACCTCAACGACTTCGACCTGGCGGCCAACAACGGCGGCTGGCAGTGGGCCAGCTCCAGCGGCTGCGATGCACAGCCCTACTTCCGCATCTTCAATCCCGTGAGCCAGAGCGAGAAGTTCGACGCCCGGGGCCAGTTCATCCGCAAGTACCTGCCGCAGCTGGCCTACCTGCCCGATGCGGCCCTGCACGCACCATGGAAGGCCACGCCGCTGGAGCTGCAGGCGGCCGACGTGGTGCTGGGAGAAAACTACCCGCACCCCATCGTGGCGCACGACGAGGCGCGTGAGCGCACGCTGCAGCGCTATGCGGTGGTGAAGACGGCAGCAGACTGAAAGCGCACCCGCGTGCGCGGCAGGTCAGAAGCGCGAGATGGGGTCGCGCGGCTTTTCGGCCATTTGCATGCCGCCGTCATCAATGGCCAGACCGTTGCCGGCCGCCAGGCGCAGGCGCAGGGTCACATCGGTGCGGTTGTCGGCATTGGCCACGGCCTCGGCCGGGGTGATGGTGCCGGCTTCCACCAGGGCCAGCAGCGATTGGTCGAAGCTGCCCATGCCCTGCTCGCTGCCGCGGATGATGGCGGTCTTGAGCTCGTCGACCTGGCCCTTCTGGATCAGATCGGCCACGAAGGGGGTGAGCAGCATGACCTCTGTGGCAGGCACCAGGGTGCCCTTGACGCTCTTGATCAGGCGCTGCGCAATGACGGCCTTGAGGCTCAGCGACAGGTCCATCAGCAGTTGCTGGTGGGCCGTCTCCGGGAAGAAGTTCAGGATGCGCTGCACCGACTGGCTGGCGTTGTGCGCGTGCAGGGTGGACACGCACAGGTGGCCCGACTGCGCATAGTGCAGCGCATGCTGCATGGTGGCGCGGTCGCGGATTTCGCCGATCAGGATCACGCTGGGCGCCTCGCGCATGGCGCGGCGCAGGGCTTCGTCGTAGGACAGGGTATCGAGGCCCACCTCGCGCTGGGTCACCAGCGACTTCTTGTGGTTGTGCAGGTACTCGATCGGGTCCTCGATGGTGAGGATGTGGCCGTTGGCGTGCTCGTTGCGGTGGTCCAGCATGGCCGCGAGCGTGGTCGTCTTGCCCGAGCCGGCGGCCCCCACGGTGAGGATCAGCCCGCCGTTCAGGAAGGACAGTTGCTTGAGCACCGGCGGCAGGCCGAGCTGGTCGAGCTGCGGAATGTGCGAGACCACATGCCGCACCACGATGCCGACCTGCCCGCGCTGCATGTGGATGTTGAAGCGAAAGCGCTCACCATCGGGCGTGGTGTACGACAGATCGCACTCCATGGTGGCCTCGAACTCCTCGCGCTGCGCCTTGCGCATCACCGAGTAGGCCATCACGCGGATGTCTTCGGCGCCCATGACCTGGCGCGAGATGGGCACGTACAGGCCCTGGCGCTTGACCGTGGGCGAAGCGCCCGCCAACAGGAACAGGTCGGACGCGCCCTCGCGCGCGACCAAGGCCAGGCAGGCAAGCAGGCGGCTGTCGCCACCGGGTGAAGTCGACTCCATCGGGTTCTCTGGTTAGGCAGTGGGACACGAAAAAGCCGCTTCGCCCATCCCACAAAAAACAACGCCTGCACCGCTGAGGGTGCAGGCGTTGCTTGGTGGGTCAGGCCTCTGCGGCAGCGGCGATGCGGGCGTAGTGCTGGATCAGGCTGAGCAGCTCTTCGTCCGAGTACGGTTTGCCCAGGTAGTGGTTCACCCCGAGCTCCATGGCATGCTCGCGGTGCTTCTCGGCGATCCGCGAGGTGATCATGATGATGGGCAGGTCGCGCAGGGCCCCGTCGGCGCGGATGTTGCGCGCCAGGTCGAAGCCGTCCATGCGCGGCATTTCGATGTCCGACAGCACCACGGTCGGACGCTCTTCCTGCAGCCGCTCCAGCGCTTGCAGGCCGTCGGCCGCCAGGGCCACGCGGTAGCCTTCGCGCTGCAGCAGGCGCTGCGTGACGCGGCGCACGGTGATGGAGTCGTCCACCACCAGGATCAGCGGCACCTGGTTGACACCGGAGGACAGCGGCGTACCAGCGGGCGCGCCGGCTTCCACCTTGTCGGTGACCATCGGCAGGTTCTCGCTGGCGGCACGCACCTGGTCGCCATACCCGGTGGACAGGGCCACCGGGTTGTAGATCAGCACCACGGCACCCGAGGCCAGCACGGACATGCCGGCCAGGCCGGGCAGGCGCGACAGCTGCGGCCCGAGGTTCTTCACCACCACTTCCTGGTTGCCCAGCACTTCGTCCACGTGCATGGCGATGCGCTGCGAAGCGCTTCGGAAAATCACCACCGGGCGGGTCTTGCCGACGGTTTCATGGCTGCGGGTCGAGGCCTGCAGCAGGGCGCCGGCCCAGAAGAAGGGCAGTTGCTCCAGCCCGTCGTCGAAGTGGCCGGCCTTGTAGGCTTCCTGCAGATCGGCCACCGAGGTGCGGCGCACGATCTCCACCAGGTTGGCGGGCACGCCGATGGACAGGTCGCCGGCACGCAGCATCACCACCTGCGTCACGGCCGTGGTCAGCGGCAGCACCATGCGGAAGGCCGTGCCCTGACCGGTCTGGCTGGTGGTCTCGATGCGGCCACCCAGGGCGTTGATCTCGGAGCGCACCACGTCCATGCCGATGCCGCGGCCGGCCAGGCCGGTGACTTCGCTGGCGGTACTGAAACCGGGCGTGAAGATCAGGTTGGCGGCGTCGGCATCGCTGAGTTCCAGGCCGCGCTCGATCAGGCCCTGGGCAATGGCCTTCTCGCGGATGCGCGGCAGGTTCAGGCCGGCGCCGTCGTCGCGGAACTCGACCGACACGTCGTTGCCTTCGTGGTGCAGGTCCACAGTGATGGTGCCCGAGGCCGGCTTGCCGGCGGCCACACGGGCTTCGGGGTTCTCGATGCCGTGGGCCACGCAGTTGCGCAGCAAGTGCTCGAAGGCCGGGGTCATGCGGTCCAGCACGCCGCGGTCCATTTCAATGGAGCCGCCGGTGATGTCGAGCTTGATCTGCTTGCCGGTCTCCTTGGAGGCCTGGCGCACCACGGCGTACAGGCGCTCGGCAATGCCTTCGAACTCCACCATGCGGGTGCGCAGCAGGTCGCGCTGCAGTTCGCGCGCCTGGCGGCCCTGGGCGATCAGGTCGTCTTCGGCGCCTTCCATGGTGCGCTGCAGGTTGCGCTGCACGGTGGCCACGTCGTTGACCGACTCGGCCATCATGCGCGTGAGTTCCTGCACACGGGTGAAGCGGTCGAACTCCAGCGGGTCGAAGCCGGCCGCCGAATCCTTGGACAGGGCCAGGCGCGACTGCATCTGCGATTCTGCCTGCACTTCGATGTCGCGCAGCTGCAGGCGCAGGCGGTCCAGGTTGCCCGACAGG
>NZ_JBKDTZ010000265.1:0-17669 GCF_046339755.1 Acidovorax sp.
GGTCAGCCACGGACACGATGCTGTGCTGGTTCAGCGTTTCCAGCAGCGCCGCGTTGTCCCGCTGAACCGCTGCCAACTGCAGGCGGCTTTCGGTGAGCTCCGTCACGTCGTGCACGAAGGCGTAGAAGCCCTTGACCTGCCCATCGGCAGTATCCGGCAGGTAGTGCACCAGGGAATGGCGTTGCGCAGCTCCCTCGCTGCCGTGCCGGCTCTGCTCGAACATGCGCGCCTCGCCCCGCAGCGCTGCCTGCACATGGGGGGCGGAGACTTCGTACAGGTCATCGCCGATCAGGTCGCGCAGGTGCATGCCTGGCACTGCGGCGGGGTCCATGTGGAACCATTCGCCATACGCCCGATTGGCAACCCGGTTGCGCTGGTCCGTGCCCCAGTAGCCGATCTGTGAAGGCATGGCGTCCAGCACCGTCTGCAGCGCGTGCCGTGCGGACTCCAGGTCGCGCGTGCGCTCGCGCACCTGGTCTTCCAGGCTGGCATTCAACTCGATGACCCGCAGCGCGGCGGCGCGCATTTCGCGCACATCGCGCAGGGTCTTGGCCAAGCCGACGATGCGGCCATGGCTGTCCTTGATGGGGCTGGCGGACACCGAGACATCGATCAGCGTGCCAGCGCGGTGGCGCCGCGACGTCTCGTAGGCCTTGACCCGCTGGCCCCGGGCAACCATCGCCAGCATGGACTCATCCTCGCCCTCGCGCCCGGCAGGCACCAGGAGTTCCTGCGCGGTGTGGCCCAGCACCTCCCCTGCCTCGTAGCCGAAGAGGCGCATGGCTCCGTCGTTCCAGTCGGTGATCACGCCACGCAGGGTCTGCACGATGATGGCGTCGTCCGAGCCCTGCACGATCGCCGCCCGCCGGGCCTGTTCCAGGGACTGGCTGCGCGACCGGTGCATCAGGTGCTGCACGGCGATGGCCAGCGCCGCCGCTGCCATGCCCAGCAGGATCACCATGACCACCTCGCGGCTCTCCGGCGGAAGGTCGAGGGACGCCACGAAGGCGGGTGTGGGCTGCATGTCCACCTCCCATTCGCGGCCGAACAATGGCAGGGTGGTGAGCGCGTCGGACTCTGGCCATGCCGGCGTATCTGCCTGGCTGCCATAGAGCCAGTGGTTCTGGGCTGCCTGCCGGTCGCGAATGCGCAGCCGGAAATACCCCGACTCCACATCCAGCCCGCGCAGGACTTCGTCCATCTGCAGCGGTGCGTACACCCAGCCGCGCAGCGCCCGCTCGCGGTTTTCCGGGGTGTCGGTCGAGGCGCCGGAGCGGTAGACCGGCAGCATGAGCAGTAACCCGCCAGAGGGGGTGCCCGGGTCCTGGATCAGGGTGATGGGCCCGCTCAGGGTGGCCTGGCCGGTGCGCATGGCTGTCAAAGCCGTGGCGCGGCGCGAAGGCTCGGAAGCGATGTCCAGTCCCACGACCGGGCTGTTGCGGCCCAGGGGTTCGATGTACTGGATGATGTAGCGGTCGCCGCCATGCGGTTCGAACTGGCGGATGTTGAATTTGGTCCAGCCTTCGGCACCCACCCTGCGAACGAAGTCTGCCTCGTCTTCTTTTGCAACCCTGTGGATGTACCCGAAGCCCCGAGCGCCCGGGAACTCGCGATCAAAGTCACGGCTTTGGCTGTAGCGCAGAAAGGCATCGTGGTCCAGGTCATCCCCGGCCGCCACCACCGCACCTCGGGTGCCGCGCAGCCCGTACTCGTACTGGCGCATGCGCACGGAGATCTCCTCCATGACACGATCCTTGAGCCGCTCGAAGCGCTGGCTCAGCATGGCCTGGTTTTGCTGCAGTCGTTTGTCGTAGGCCACCACGGCCGCGACCAGGGTCAGGCACGCCACCAGGAGCGCCAGCAGTACCGAGTGCCTTGCCAGGCGGGTCCCGCTGTGGTTGGCGTGGCGCGAGGCGGGAGCCACGGTTGTCAGGCCTCTGGGTCGAAACCGCGCCAGCAATCTCGGCCGCCGTTCTTGGCAGCGTAAAGCGCCTTGTCGGCCTGGCCGATGAGCTTTTGCGGTGCGCCATCGCCCAGGGACCCATCTTGCGCCTGGCATGTCGCCACCCCCACGCTGATGGTGACATGGTCTGTGTGGATTGACTGCGCATGGGGCATGCGCAGCGCACGCACGGCCTGCAGTGCGCGTTCGGCCAGATCCATGGCACCTGCCGCATCGGTGTCCGGCAGCAGGATGGCGAACTCCTCCCCGCCCAGCCTTCCGACGCGGTCACCGGGGCGCTGCGCCACGGACAGCAGGGCCCGCGCCACGGCCTTCAGGCAGCTGTCGCCGGCAGGGTGGCCATAGTGGTCGTTGTAGCGTTTGAAATGGTCCACATCGACCATCAACAGGGAAAGGGGCACAGCGCTGCGAGCGCAGCGTTGCCACTCGCGCTGCAGCAGTTCGTCGAAATGGCGGCGGTTGCTCACGCCGGTCAGCCCGTCGGTGGTTGCGAGATTGCGCAGCTCATCCGTCAGGGTCTTGATCCTCAACTGTGTGCGCACGCGTGCGAGCAGCAAAGCCGCGTTCACGGGTTTTGTGATGAAGTCGACGGCACCCGCCTCCAACGCCCGGACCTCGGCTTCGGTTTCGCCGTGGCTGGTGACAAAAATCACGGGAATATCGGCAAGACGGGGGTCCGCTTTCATGGCGGTGCATACCTCATAGCCTCCCATGCCGGGCATTTCGGTGTCCAACAGCACCAGATCCGGTATGGAGCGTGCCATCAGATCCAGCGCATCCTGGCCGCGTGTGGCAAACCGCAGCTGTGCCACGCCCTTCAGCATCCCGGACAGGACCTGGATCATGGCGGCATTGTCATCAACGATGAGGATGCTCGGGTTCATTCGTTTCTTATTCTGGATTTCGTTGGCGACACAGGCAAGCACATTTTGCGCAGTGCCTTCTCAGGGAGCGTGGAAGCCCGTCAGGCGCAAGCTGGCGGCATAGGGCTTTTTCATTGATACGGCTCTTACGCCAATGCCCGATTTTCACGGGCAGTTTGCAGCTTGCCTTGCCGCGGAGGCTTGATCTGCGTCAATTCCAGACGCCGAAATCTCCCGCCACGCAACAAAGCGCTTATCAATCCGGCCGTTGACCGCCAGAATGTGTTTTGTGGAGGGGCTTCATGATCAACAGGTTGCTGAACAGGATTTCACCGTTCCGCAGTGTGCGGGCGCGCTTCTCGGCGGTCATGGGTGGCACCGGCATCGTGCTGGGGCTGGCGCTGACGATGTTCATGGAATGGCATCTGGAGGACGGCCTGCGCAGCTCGGCGCGCGAAGCCCTGAATGCTGTGGCGGACGAAATCGCCCACGAGCTCAACGAGGACATGAACAACCGGCAGCGCGAGATGGCCCTGATGGCGGACATGATCGCCGGCCGCAACGCCATTGATGTGGATTCGGTCCGCAAGTCCATGGACGAGCTCCATGCCCGCGAGCCCACCTACGCCTGGATCGGCCTGGCCGATGCGCGGGGGCAGGTGATCGCGGCATCCGGTGGGCTGCTGCAGGGCGCCGATGTGTCGCTGCGTCCCTGGTTTGCAGCAGGCCTGCGCGGAGGCTTCGTCGGCGACCCGCACGATGCCGTGCTGCTGGCGCGCTACCTGGCACCGCGCCCCGACGGCGAGCCGCTGCGCTTTCTCGATGTGGCGGCCCCGCTACTGGACCCGCGGGGCATCACCCGGGGTGTGCTGGCAGGGCACCTGCACTGGGATTGGGTGCAGAAGGTGGTCTCCGACACCGTGACCAAGCGCCGAAAGAAGAACACCATCGAAGTGCTGATCGCCAATCGCAAGGGAGAATGGCTGCTGAGTTCCAATCGTCTCAAAAAGCTGCCTAGCGCCTCCCTGCGGGCCATGGAGTCCGACACGGCCTATCTGGTGGCGACCCAGAAGGTGGTGGCATCCGTTCCCGCCGATGGGCTGGGCTGGACGGTGGTGGTGCGCGAAGGCATCGACACCGCACATGCGCCAATCTACCAGCTGCGCAAGCTGATGCTGACAACCACGGCGCTGCTGGCCGCGTTGTTTGCTCTGCTTTCCTGGCTGGTGGCGGGGCGCGTGGTGCGACCCATTGTAGAGTTGGCTGATGCGGCCAGGGGCCATGCACGCAATGCGATCCAGAGGCCGGAGCCACTGCGCCGCAAGGCGGTGGACGAGACCCTGGTGCTGGGTGCAGCCATGGACCAACTGGCCCACCATGACCGGCTTACGGGCCTGCTCAACCGCAGTGAGCTGCTGGCCCGGTTGCAGGATGCCATTGGGCACGCACGCGAGCGCCATTCCTTTGGGGCGTTGCTGTTGGCCAATCTGGACAATTTCACGGTGCTCAACAACACCCGAGGGCACGAGGTGGGCGATCAACTGCTGGTTGCCGTGGCCGACCGCCTGCGCCAACTGGAGGGCGCAGGCGCCGTTCTGGCGCGCATCGGTGGGGACGAATTCCTGGTGCTGCTGCAAGGCCTGGGCCACAGCACCGGCTTGGCGCAGGGGCGCGCCGCAGCGATGGCGACCACCGCATTGTCGCAGTTCGATGCGCCGTTCCTCCTCGATGACGGTGCCTGCATGGCGCAGGCCTCGATCGGGGTGGCCATGGTGGGAGACCACGCTGCCTCGGCGGACGAGGTACTGCAGGGCGCCGAACTGGCCATGCTGGAGGCCAAGAAGCGCGGCAAGGCCCAGGTGGCGATATTTGACCAGAGTATGCGCGAAGCACTGCACGAACGGGTGCAGTTCGAGCAGGATCTCAGGGCTGCCATCCCGGGTCAGTTGGTGGTTTTCTACCAGCCCCAGGTTCGTCTGCCATCGAACCTGCAGGGGGCGGAGCTGTTGGTGCGCTGGAATCATCCTGTGCAGGGCATGGTTTCTCCCGCCCGTTTCATACCGCTGGCGGAAGAGACGGGCCTTGTCCTGCCCATTGGCCGATGGGTGCTGGAGACGGCCTGCCGCACCCTGTGCGAGTGGGCTGCTCATCCAAAGCGCAACCACCTGGTGCTGGCTGTGAATGTGAGCGCCCGGGAGTTCAGCGACCCGGGCTACCTGCAAAGCGTGCGCAGCGTGCTGGACGCTACGGGGGCCAATCCCCATCGCCTGAAGCTGGAGCTGACCGAGAGCGTGCTGGCCACGGACGTGGACAAAGTGGTGGACAAGATGCAGGCGCTCAAGGCCTTGGGTATCAGCTTTTCGCTGGATGACTTCGGCACGGGGTTCTCGTCGCTCAGCTACTTGCAGCGCATGCCTCTGGACCAACTCAAGATTGACCAGTCGTTCGTGCGCGAAATTGCCACAAACCCCAACGATGCCTCCATCGTGCGCGCCGTGGTGGCGCTTGGACAGGGGCTGGGCCTGCAGGTGATCGCCGAAGGCGTGGAGACCGTGGAGCAGCGCGACTTGCTGGCGCGCCATGGCTGCGCCCGCTGCCAAGGCTACCTGTATGGCCGGCCGGCCCCGCTGCAGGAGTTCGAGGCCGCAATCGATCAGCCCTGGGAGCGCTGATTGCATGCGCTCCCTGCCGGGGAGCTGCTTTGGCGCATGTGGCTCGGCACACTCAGGTGCGCAATCCACGGTACCGGAGATGGGTCTTCTTCTGCCCAGGGCCTTCGCGACCTCGAAAGTAGTGTGAACAGGCCCTGCATGCGACCATGATGTCTAGCCGCTGGTCGCAGGTGAGAGCAGTGCATCAAGCTCCAGCTCCACCCACACCCCATCGGGCAGGCTGGCCACGCCCACGGCGCTGCGTGCCGGCAGCGCATGCTGCGGAAACGCGATGGCCAGCACGTCGGAGGCGGCATCGAGCACGAGGGGGTGCGCGCCAAAGCCGGCGCCCGAGCGCACAAAGCCGCGCAGGCGCATGACATGCTGCACCCGGGCCAGCCCACCACCGCAGGCCGTGCGCAGGGCCGCCAGGGCGTTGAGCATGGCCACGCGCGCAGCGTGGCGCGCGGGCTCCAGGTCGGCGTCGGCCTCGCAGATGCCCGAGAGGGGCTTGCCATCGACGCGGCTGGTCTGGCCGCTCACGGCCACCCAGCGCTGGCCTGGCGCCACTTCGTGCACATGGCAGGGTGCATAGCTGCCGCGCGGCAGGGGCGCGGGTGGCAGTGCCAGGCCGGCGGCGGCCAGGCGCTGCTCGGGTGATGTCGAGGCGCCGGGGCTCATGCCATGCCCTCCACCACTTCGCCGCTGAGCCAGCAGCCTGCCACGTTGCCCTGTGCATCGAAGCGCGGCCGCACGGCGATGGCCGAGGGGCTGCCCATGGCATCGCCCTGGCGCACGGTGCACACCACGGGCTGGGCGGGGCTGCCCACGGCGATAGTGCCGGCGGCGGCCAGGTGGCCCCACAGGGCGGCAGCAGCGATACCCGTGGCGGCGTCTTCGGGGTAGCCGGACTTGCGCGGGAACTGGCGCGCGAACACGGTGGGCTCTGCCGCCACCTGCCCGCCGGTGGCCAGCGCATAGGGGTACAGGCCGGTGGAGGCAATGGCGTCGCAGGTGGATTCCATGGCCACGAAGTCCGGCTTGAGGCCATTGAGTGCTGCCACATCGGGCAGCGGCACCAGGGTCTTCACGCGGCTGGTGGCGGCGTTGGTGGTGGGCCGGGGCGTGGAGTCGTGAAGGCGCAGGGTGCGGGCCACCAGGGCGGCTGCGCTGGCGTCCAGCACCTCTTCGCGCACGGCGGGCTGCGATATCCACACGCGCTGGCGTGCCGCGTCCCACGCCACGTCCACCAGGCCGCTCAGGGTCTGCACGCGGGCCGTGTGCGTGGTCCACACGCCCCAGCGGCGCAGCGCCCACAGCGTGCCCACGGTGGCGTGGCCGCACATCTCCATCTCGTGGTGCGGCACAAAAAAGCGCAGGCGCCAGTCGGCACCGGGCGCATCGGCCGGCAGCACGAAGGCCGACTCGTGCCCGTGGGCGCGGGCGATGTCCTGCATCTGCGCGGCGTCCATGCCGCGTGCATCGGCCACCAGGGGCACGGGGTTGCCGCCGCCCGGGCCGTTGACGAACACGCGGATCAGGACGACCTGGCCGGCGGCAGGCAGCGAGGCGGGAAAGGGGAGGGTGTGCTCAGTCAACGCGGGCTCCTACCGTCTTGGCGATGCGGCCCCAATAGGCCGTGTCTCGCACCACCGCGGCCTGCAGCGCATCGGGCGTGCCGGGTGCGGCGTTCACGCCCAGCGCGGCCAGCTCGGCGGCCACGGCACGGTCGGAGAGCACGCTGTTGAGTGCCTGGTTGAAGCGCTCCACCACGGCCTTGGGCGTCTGCGCGGGAAAGACGATGCCGTACCACAGCGACTGGTCGAACCCGGCCATGCCCTGCTGCTGGAAGGTGGGCACGCCCGCCAGCAGCGCATTGGGCGCGGTGGTGGCCACGGCGTGGATGCGACCCGCGCGGATGTAGGGCACCAGGCCGGCCGGGTTGTCGAACATCAGCTGCACCTGGCCCGAGATCAGGTCGGTGTAGGCCGGCGCCGCCCCGCGGTAGGGTATGTGCACCAGCGGCACCTTGGCCAAGGTCTTGAACTGCTCGCCCAGCAGATGCGAGACCGTGCCCGCGCCTACGGATGCAAAGCTGAAGCCCTCGGGCCTGGCCTTGAGCGCGGCCAGCAGGGCCTTGGCGTCGGGCTTGCCCAGGGCGCCCGTGGTGGCCAGCACATAGGGCGATGTGCCGATGAAGCCGGCGTAGGCAAAGTCCTTGGCCGGGTCGAACGGCAGCTTGGGGTACACGCTCACGCTGACCGCGTGGGTGCTGGTGGTGGCCACGCCGGCGGTGTAGCCGTCCGCCGGGGCGCGGGCCACCAGGGCCGAACCCAGGGTACCGCCGGCGCCTGCGCGGTTGTCGATCACCAGGGGCTGGCCCAGCTCCTTCTGCAGCCGAGACTGCAAGGCGCGCGCCACCAGGTCGGTACCACCACCGGCCGGGAAGGGCACGACCAGGGTGATGGGTTTGGCGGGCCAGGCGGGTGTCTGCGCGAGCAAGGGCGCGCAGGTGCTGGCCAGGGCGAGCAGGGCAGCCCTGCGGAGGTGGGAAACGGGGGGCGAGGCGGGCATGGCGAACTCCATCACGAAGGAGGTCCCATGCTAGGAACCGGCGGGCAATCTGGACAACCAGGATGCGACAGGCCGCGATCCGATTTGCGACAGGCGCCGCAAGCGCGTCAGTGCGCTACGGCTTTCAGCAGGCGCGTGAGGTGGCCGCTGGTGGCAAAACCCAATTGCACGCTCACCTGCGCCAGCGGCAGGCCGGTGGTCAGCAGCCGGCGCGCATGCGCGGCCAGCATCTGCCGGCGCAGCGCCACGGGGCTCTGGCCGAACTCGTCCTGGCAGGCGCGCTGCAACTGGCGGGTGGAGGTGCCCAGCTCGCAGGCGATGGCGTCGATGCCGGGCAGGGGCTCGTTCCAGTCCAGCGCCTGGGCAAAGCGTGCCGCCATCTGCCGTGCCGGTGAGAGGGTCCGCGCCAGTTCCAGCGGGCGGGCGCGGGTGATCTGCCGCACCACGGCCTGCACCAGGGGCTCGGCCGCGCGCACATCGAGCGCCGGGGCCAGCAGCGCGTCCCGCATGGACAGGGCCGCCGCATCGAGCCGCAGGGCGCCGCGCCCGTTCAGCGTGCACGCGATCTCGGGTGCCAGGTACAGCTCTCCAGGCTCCTGCTGCGGCGTGGAGGACGGGGTGCGGAGCGCCGGGGCCACGGGCAGCAGGACGGCCTGGCTGCGGGTGAGCAGCATCTGCTCGAAACCGGTGCCGTCGCCAGACCCTCCCTCGTGCTGCCAGGCGCTGCGCAGCGCGCCCTTGCGCGGCCACAGCAGCATGGCGCAGTCGTGCACATGCCAGTCGAACTCGTAGTGCGCCTGGCGGCTGTGGCGCAGCGCAAAGCCCTGGGCCGCCAGTTGGGGCAGCTTGGGCGAGAGCTGGGGTGGGCGCGGGGCGGCGGGGCTCGTCATGTCAACAATGCCTGTGCAGGGATCGTGCCAGATGCGCCCGCCGCCCGCAATCTCAGGCGGTAGCCGGCTGCGGCTGACCCAGCGAGCGCAATATGTCGCGCACCATCTGCGCGCGGTCCTTGGGGTCCTTGAGCTCGCGCTCGATGCGCAGCTTCTCGTTGCCCGCGAGCTTGATGTGCTTGTTCTTCTGGATCAGATCGATGATGCGCATCGGGTCGATGGGCGGCTGGGGCTTGAAGGTGATGTGGATGACGCCCGGGGCGGCATCGACCTTGACCACGCCGTAGGGCTGGCTCAGCACGCGCAGGCGGTGCACGTCGATGAGGGTCTGGGCCTGCGGCGGCAGCTTGCCGAAGCGGTCCACGATCTCTTCGAGCAGGCCGTCGATCTGGTCGGGGTTCTTGGCCGTGGCCAGCTTCTTGTAGAACGACAGGCGCAGGTGCACGTCGCCGCAGTAGTCGTCGGGCAGCAGGGCGGGCGCGTGCCGGTTGATGTCGGTGGTGACTGACAGGGGCGACAGCAGGTCGGGCTCCTTGCCGGCCTTGAGCGACTTGACGGCCTCGCTCAGCATCTCGTTGTACAGCTGAAAGCCCACCTCCAGCATGTTGCCGCTCTGGTTCTCGCCCAGCACCTCGCCCGCGCCGCGGATCTCCAGGTCGTGCATGGCCAGGTAGAAGCCGCTGCCCAGTTCCTCCATCTGCTGGATGGCGTCGAGCCGCTGCGCGGCCTGCTTGGTCAGGCCCTCGGTGTCGGGCACCATGAGGTAGGCATACGCCTGGTGGTGGCTGCGGCCCACGCGCCCGCGCAGCTGGTGCAGCTGCGCCAGGCCGAACTTGTCGGCGCGGCTCATGATGATGGTGTTGGCCGTAGGCACGTCAATCCCGGTCTCGATGATGGTCGAGCACAGCAGGATGTTGTAGCGCTGGGCCACGAAGTCGCGCATCACGCGTTCGAGCTCGCGCTCGGGCATCTGGCCGTGGGCCACGGCGATGCGGGCCTCGGGCAGTATCTCTTCGAGCTTCTGGCGCCGGTTCTCGATGGTCTCCACCTCGTTGTGCAGGAAGTACACCTGCCCGCCGCGCTTCAGTTCGCGCAGCACGGCTTCGCGGATCACGCCCGTGCCCTCGTTGCGCACGAAGGTCTTGATCGCCAGGCGCCGCTGCGGCGCGGTGGCGATGACCGACAGGTCGCGCAGCCCTTCGAGCGCCATGCCCAGCGTGCGCGGGATGGGGGTGGCGGTGAGCGTGAGCACGTCCACCTCGGCGCGCAGGGCCTTCATCTGCTCCTTGTGGCGCACGCCGAAGCGGTGCTCCTCGTCGATGATCAAGAGGCCCAGGTTGTGGAACTTGGTGGATTCGGAGAGCAGCTTGTGCGTGCCCACCACGATGTCCACCGTGCCGTCGCCGATGCCCTTGATGGCAGCGGTGATCTCCTTGCCCGAGCGGAAGCGCGAGACCTCGGCCACCTTCACGGGCCACTTGCTGAAGCGGTCCACCAGGGTCTGGTAGTGCTGCTCGGCCAGCAGCGTGGTGGGGGCGAGGAAGGCCACTTGCTTACCGCCGGTGACGGCGACGAAGGCCGCGCGCAGCGCCACCTCGGTCTTGCCGAAGCCCACGTCGCCGCAGACCAGGCGGTCCATGGGGCGGGGGCTGATCATGTCCTGGATCACCGCGTGGATGGCGGCGTTCTGGTCGGCGGTTTCCTCGAAGCCGAAGTCGTTGGCAAAGGTCTCGTAGTCCTGCGGGCTGTAGCGGAAGGCGTGGCCCTCGCGCGCGGCGCGGCGGGCGTAGATGTTGAGCAGCTCGGCCGCGCTGTCGCGCACCTGCTCGGCGGCCTTGCGCTTGGCCTTTTCCCACTGGCCGCTGCCCAGCTTGTGCAGCGGCGCCTCGTCGGCGCTCACGCCGGTGTAGCGGCTGATGAGCTGCAGCTGGCTCACGGGCACGTAGAGCACGGCCTTGTCGGCGTACTCCAGGTGCAGGAACTCCTGCATGGCGGGCGTGCCGTCGGAGTTCTTGTTGCCCACGTCCATGTTGACCAGGCCGCGGTAGCGGCCGATGCCGTGCGCGCTGTGCACCACGGGGTCGCCCACGTTGAGCTCGGCCAGGTCCTTGATGAGCGCCTCGACGTCGCTCACCTGCTCCTGCTTCTTGCGCCGCCGCGTGGTGGGGCCGGCCGCAAACAGCTCGGTCTCGGTGACGAAGTCGATGCCGTCCTCGACCCAGCTGAAGCCCACGGTGAGGCCGGCGGTGGCGATGCCCACCTTTTCGTCGGCCGTGCCCTGGAACTCGGCCAGCGAGTCGAAGGCCGGTGGGTTCACCCCGCTGGCGCGTAGAAAGTCGAGCAGGCTCTCGCGCCGGCCATCGCTTTCGGCCAGCAGCAGCACGCGGTGCTGGGTGTTGCGGATGTGGGCGTGCAGCCGGGCCAGCGGGTCTTCGGCCCCGCGCACCACCGACAGGTCGCCGAGCTTGTGGAAGTGCGGGTTGTCGTCCACGTCCTCCACGCCGGGGCGGATGGACAGCTGGGCATGCTCCTTGGCGCGCGTGTAGAACTGGTCGGCCGAGAGGAACAACGATTCAGGCGGCAGCGCCGGGCGCTCGGGATCGCCCTGCACCAGGCGAAAACGGTCTTTCGTGTCCTGCCAGAAGCGCTGGAAGGCCGGTTCCAGGTCGCCGTGCAGCACCACGGTGGCCTCGCCGCCCAGGTAGTCGAAGACGGTGGCCGTGTCGTCGAAGAACAGCGGCAGGTAGTACTCGA
The DNA here is from genome assembly GCF_046339755.1 of Acidovorax sp. Lineage (GTDB taxonomy): Bacteria > Pseudomonadota > Gammaproteobacteria > Burkholderiales > Burkholderiaceae_C > Acidovorax. The sequence continues at coordinate 11,696 of NZ_JBKDTZ010000265.1, forward strand.
TGCCGGCCGTGGCCACGCCGTTGCCCATGTCCTTGTAGATGCGGCTCTTGGTGGGGTCGCCCTCGAGCATCTCGCGCCAGCGGCTGCGGAATTTGGCCCGGGCATCATCGTCCATGGGGAATTCGCGCCCGGGCAGCAGGCGCACCTCGGGCACGGGGTACAGGCTGCGCTGGCTGTCGGGGTCGAAGGTGCGGATGCTGTCGATCTCGTTGTCGAACAGGTCCACCCGGTAGGGCACCAGCGAGCCCATGGGGAACAGGTCGATCAGCCCGCCGCGCACCGCGTACTCGCCCGGGCTCACCACCTGGGATACATGGCTGTAGCCGGCCAGCGTGAGCTGGGCCTTGAATTTGGCTTCGTCGAGCTTTTGCTTGACCTTGAAGTGGAAGGTGTAGCCCGCCAGGAAGGACGGCGGCGCCAGCCGGTACAGCGCCGTGGTGGCGGGCACCAGCACCACGTCGGCCCCGGTGTCCTTGTCCTTTTGGCTGATGCGCCAGAGGGTGGCCAGGCGCTCGCTGATCAGGTCCTGGTGCGGGGAGAAGGTGTCGTAGGGCAGCGTCTCCCAGTCGGGGAACAGGGCGCAGCGCAGGCTGGGCGCGAAAAACGCCATTTCCTCGATGAGGCGCTGTGCATCGGTGGCGTCGGCCGTGACGATGGCGGTGGTGCGGCCGGCGGCCTTGTCACGTTCGGCCAGGCGGGCCAGCAGCAGCGAATCGGCGCTGCCCACGGGGCGGGGCAGGGTGAAGCGTTTTCCGGGGGAGAGTTTGGGCAGTTCCATGCGGACGGAGTCGGTCGTCTGGGCCACCGCATCCCCTGGGCGCAGGGCGCGCACGGGGCGGAATGGGGGCCAACAGACCATTTTAGGACCTGTGCATGTTTCATGCCGAAGGCGGTGCACGAAGATGACATGAGAGGCTCTTACACTCCCGCAAAAGGGGGAGTTCATGACCGCACTGACCACGCACCATTTGCACGACCAACGCCTCGATGGCGCCCTGAAAGAACTGCTGGACAACGCACGCCTGGCCGCCGTGGCCGGCCACGCGCCAACAGCCCTGGCTGCCCTGGCGCTGCTGCTGGTGCCCCAGGGCGCCTGGCGGTTGCCCGCACACGGCGCCCTGGTCACGCAGGTGCAGCGGCTGCTGCCCCCGGTGGCGCTGCTGGCGGGCCGGGCTTGCCCGGCCGTGGGTGGGCAGGAGGCCATGGACCCTGCCTTGCTGGCCGACTGGGCCAGCCAGCAAGCGCAGGCATTGCTGCAGTCGCTTGCCCAACCGGGCCGGCTGCAGCTGGCACCCGCGGGCGAGGGCTGGTCGCCCGACGTCCTGGCCACGCTGGTGCAGCGCCAGGGCGCCGCTGGCGACCCGCGCCCGCATGCGGCCTTTGGCGCCTTCTGCATGGATGCCGAACTGGTGCTCAAGGCGCGCGTGGCGCAGCTGCCTGGCGTGCAAGATGCCCTGGGCGGTGATGTGCCCACGGCCGACGATTTGGCCGCCCTGGGCCTGCCCGAGGAGGAGGTGGCCGCCATGCTGGCGCAGCTGCAGTCTGCCGGACACATCGACGTGGCGCCCGCGGCCGAGGCCACCGGCACGCTGGCCATTGCGCGCGCCATGGCCGCGTACCTGCGCGCCACGGGCTTTGCCGGTGGCTACCTGGTGCACAACATCTGGCAGGCCGCCTGGCTGCTGCTGGCACACGAGGGGCGGGACGGCGACGCGGTGGAAGTGGCCGCCGCCTGGCTGGCCCACGATGCGCGGGCCGCCGCGACCGGGCTGCTCGACCTGGCCGTGGTGCCCGCCGCTGCGCGCCTGCTGCGCGCGGGCCAACTGGCACAGGCTGTGGGCCTGGACGAAACGGCCGTGGCCGGCTGGCTCGCGGCCCTGGGCACACGCTCCGTGCCTGCGCCTGCGGATTCCGCGCCGCCCGCAGAGGTCGCAGGCACGCCTGCGGAGCCGCGCGAAGCCTGGCTGGCCCGCCTGCAGGGCACGCCCCTGGCCGGGCTGGACTGGCTGGCGCTGCCGGTGCCCGGCCATGCTGGCGCGGACAGCGGCCAGATCGCCTGGGCCGCGCAGGTGCCTGTGGGCGAGCGCCAGGCCCTGTGGCAGGCGGCGCGGGCACTGGTGGAGCAGGGCAGCGGCCGCTGGCCCGTGGTGACCACCCTCTGGACCGGGGGTTCCGAGGCGCCTGGCGCCGAGGCCCTGGCCGACGATCTGTTCATGCGCTTCCCCTACGAGCAGGGCGCGGCGCGCGACGATGTGTCGCCGCGCTCCCTGGTCTCGACCGCGCGCGGCCTCGACCCGCAGGACCTGCTGGCTGAACTGGCAGAGTCCTCCTATCCCCTGGACGAAGAAGACCAGGTGGAAGCCTGGCGCAGCGAACTCGATGCCGCGGGTGTGGCCGCCGACGAGGCTGGTTTTGACGCCGCCTGGGCCGACTGTGCGGGCGACCGTCTGCGCTTCGAGCGCTGGCTGGCAGCGCTGGAAGAAGCCCAGGGCGTGGCCGACCCCGAGCGTGGCCGCCAGGAGCGCTTCGACCCCGACAACGCCTGGCTGGTGCTGCTGCCCACGCCGCACAGCGAAGAAGCCCTGGCCTACCTGCACTGGTACGGCATGGAGCGGGGCCCCGCCGACGGCTTCATCGCACTGCTGCGCCGCTGGCGCGAGCGGCATGGCGCAGAGCTGTGGGCACACTACGGCACCATGCTGGAATTCGAGGTGCGCCAACCGCCGGAGGACTTCGTTACGGCCTTGGAGCTGGCGCGTGAGCACGATCTGGCGGCGCCCTGCACCCTGGCACTGCCCGGCATTCCCTTGCGCCACCATGCCTTGGGCCTGATGGGGCATGGCACCTGGTTCCTGCACGAAAGGCCGTGACCCATCGGCGGTGGAGAGGGGCCAAGCCTCCTAAAATGGCGGCCTCATGACCATCGACCCGCTGCTGCAACCCTCGCTCGCCGCCCCGCATGCCCCCACGCCGGGGCGTTTCTGGGCGCTGGTGCCCTGTGCGGGCACGGGCTCGCGCGCCGTGGCGCCGCCGCCAGCGGCTCCGGCGGGTTCCACCATCTCTGCCTTTGGCGCCCTGGCCGGGGCCGCGGGCGAGCCACTGGCCCCCACGCTGCCCAAGCAGTACCACCTGGTGGCCGGCCACCCCATGGTGATGCACACCCTGGCCGCGTTTGCGGGGGTGGCCCGCCTGGCGGGCACGCTGGTGGCCGTGGCGCCGGGCGACCGGTACCTGGACCAGCATCCGCACCCCTCGTACTTCGTGGTGGACTGTGGCGGCCCCACGCGCGCGGCCACGGTACAGGGCGGCATCAGGGCGCTGCAGGAGCGCGGCGCCCAGCGCGATGACTGGGTGCTGGTGCACGACGCCGCTCGCTGCCTGGTGACGGCCGAGCAGATCGACCGGCTCATCGACGCCTGCGCCGGTGATTCCGTGGGCGGCCTGCTGGCGCACCAGCTGGCCGACACGCTCAAGACCTCCATCGACGGGCCGGGCGGTGTGCGCGTGGCCTCCACGGTGGACCGCAGCAACAAATGGCTGGCGCAGACGCCGCAGATGTTCCGCATCGGCCCGCTGCTCGATGCGCTGGCCAAGGTGGGCACCAATGTCACCGACGAGGCCAGCGCCATGGAAGCCATGGGCCTGCACCCGCGCCTGGTGCCGGGCGGTGCGCAGAACTTCAAGGTGACCTACCCCGACGACTTCGCGCTGGCCGAGGCCGTGCTGGCGCAGCGCGGCCACGGCACCACGCTGTCGCGCTTTGGCGGCGATCGCGGGCTGGGCGCCAGCGAAACTGGGCGCAAGACTATTTTTTAATCCGCCCCGCAGGGGTGAGACCGAAGGAACACATGAATTTCAGGATTGGTGAAGGGTGGGATGTGCATGCCCTGGTCCCAGGGCGCCCGCTGGTCATTGGCGGTGTCACGATTCCCCACACCATGGGCCTGCTCGGGCATTCCGATGCCGATGTGCTGCTGCACGCCATAACCGACGCCATCCTCGGCGCGGCGGGCCTGGGCGACATCGGCCGGCATTTCCCCGACACCGATGCCCAGTTCCGCGGTGCCGATTCGGCCGTGCTGCTGGCCGAGGCCGCGCGCCGCGTGCGTGCCGCTGGCTACGCCATCGGCAACGTCGACAGCACCGTGGTGGCCCAGGCCCCGCGCCTGGCCGCGCACATTCCGGGCATGCGCGAGTGCATCGCCAAAGCCCTGCAGGTGCAGCCCGATCAGGTCAACGTGAAGGCCAAGACGGCCGAGCGCCTGGGGCCCGTGGGCCAGGGGCTTGCCATGGAGGCGCGGGCTGCGGCCTTGATCTACAAGGCCTGAGCTTCCGCAGCCCAGGCTGCCACATAGCCCGGCGTGGCCGCGGTGTTCAGCGGGTCCGCCACGGGCGTGCCGCGCACCTGCACCAGCGGCAGCACGCCGGCCCATACCGGGTGCTGCATGTCTTCTTCATCGTCCACCGGCGGGCCGTTGCGCACCTTGCAGGCGGCTTCATCGAGGGCGATGCGCATCACCGTGGTGGCCGCAAACTCCTTGTCGTTGCCGGCGCGGATCTCGGCCTGCCGGCCCACGGCCAGGTGGTCCATCAGCGCCGCCAGCGATGCGTGCTTGTCGGCAACGGGCTCGAAGCGACCATAGACCATGGCCGAGCGGTAGTTCATCGAGTGGTTGAATGCCGAGCGCGCCAGCACCAGGCCGTCGAGGTGGGTGATGGTCACGCAAGCCTGTATGCCCTTGCCCAGCCACTTGATCAGGCGCCCGCCGTTGGAGCCATGTATGTACAAGTGCTCGCCCTCACGCCAGCAGGCCGTGGGGATGCAGTGCGTGCCCTTGTCGTCGGCAAAGGCCACATGGCACAGGTAGGCCGCGTCGATGATGGCGTGCAGCGTGGCGCGCTCGTAGCGGGCGTTTTCGGCCACGCGGCGCACGCGGGTGCGGTCGGAGGGGGGCAGGGCGGTGGCGGCGGTGTCGTTCACGGGTCGTGGTTCCGGTGGGATGTTGCTGAGGGATCGGAATGTAGGACCTTCGTGGTGCCAGAATAAGACCCACAGAACCACTATTTTCTAGGGCCACGGAAACGCGATGGAGTTCCAGCTTCTGTTCGATGCCTTCAAGGCACAGGCCGCGCACCTGCGCTGGCCGCAGCAGCGCCAGTTGCACGAGTGCCTGCGCCAGGGCATCCGCAGCGGCACGCTCGCCAGCGGCGCGCGGCTGCCCGCCAGCCGCACGCTGGCGGCCGAGCTGGGCGTGGCGCGCAACACCGTGCTCTATGCCTATGAGCAATTGGCGAGTGAAGGCTTCATAGCGGCCAGCCGGCGCGGCAGCGTGGTCGCGCCCCTGGCCGGCCGGCTGCTGGGGGCTGCGCCCCGGGGCGAACCAGCGCCGCGCGCCAGCCTGTCGCGGCGCGCGCAGCACATGCCGCTGCTGCCCGGCTCGGAGACCGCAGCCGCTTTCGCGCCCGGCGTGCCCGCGCTTGGCGATTTCCCCGTGCAGCGCTGGCGGCGCCTGCTGGACCGGGCCTGGTCCTCGCTCACGCCTGCAGAACTCAACTACGCCGACCCGGCCGGCGAGCCCGCGCTGCGCGAGGCCATTGCCGGCCACCTGCGCGTGGCGCGCGGCGCGCTGGTCGATGCCGCGCAGGTGTTCATCACCGACGGCACGCAGGGCAGCCTGGACCTGGCCGCCCGCGCGTTTGCCGATGCCGGCGACAAGGTGTGGATGGAGAACCCCGGCTATCAGAGCCTGTTCAAGATCTTTTTGGAGCCGCGCAAGTGCCTATTCGGGATGGGATGCAAGGCGCGGTGCGCAGCCACTAGCTCGGCGATTGGCAAGCGCCGCAACGCCGCAGACCGCCCGAAAAGGCACTTGCCCTTCGGGTTGGAGTGAAATCGGGCGATTGGACGCCCCGGCTGCTTGCATGGGCACGAGCCCATGCGGCGCATCCGAAGCATCCACTCATCCCGATTGCA
>NZ_JBKDTZ010000266.1:0-3809 GCF_046339755.1 Acidovorax sp.
CATGGGCGATCACCAGGCGTAAACCCTGCCAGGTTTGCTCGCTGACGATCTCAGGGTCTTCGCTCTGAGCCGCCAATCGGTTCACCGGCTCGAGCAGATCTGCAAACTCCGCATAACGGCGCCCCGGTACAGCGAGGATGAACTCCAGCGGCCGTGCCCCGGCGACCTGCAGCTTCGTCAGCGCCTCGATGTTATCCAGCGACAGCAGCCCGCGGTCGGCCACCACCACCAGGCGGCGGATGTGCGGGTAGCGCGCCAGCACCTTCCTCAGCGTGGGCTCCAACGTCGGCGCCTCGGCCGCGTTGCCGTCGAACACCTCGTGGAAGATTGGCATGCCGTCGGCTGTCTGCACGACGCCCAGCATGAATTGCCGGGCGATGACGCCCTGCTTGGACATGCCAAAGCGGCGCACGTCGCCGTCTTGCTGGCTCAAGCCTTCGGCGCGGATGGTGGTCAGGTCGTAGAAGACCACCGATAGATCCTCATCGATGAGCGGGCGCAGCAACTGTGCCACGCACTCGTCGACGGCCTGCTGGTGGTCCATCAGCGCGTCCATGCTGCGCAGCAGCTGCTGGTGACTGAGCTTGTCCGCCTCGATGCCCGGCATGCTCACCGTCTGCAGCCAGCGCAGCACGCCCAGCTTGGACTCCGGGTCGCACAGCCGGTTGAAGGCCATCACGCGCAGCGCATGCTCGACGGCGGTGGTGAAGCGCGCGCGCCGGAAAACAGCGGCCAGGCCATCGAAGCCCAACTCGTGCCACAGCGCATCCAGCGCCCAGACATCGCCCAGCGACAGCGCCGACTCGAAGCGCACCTGCGGGCTCTCGGCCCAGGCAGCAGGACGCCCCTTGGCGCGAAGCAGGCCATTGAGCAGCGCATCGACCTGGCCGTCTTGCTCGTCGACGCGCCCGAGCGTGGCCACAGTGCGCTGGCGAGGCTTGCCGTGTTCATCGCGAAAGGACTCAACCAGTTGCGCATAAGTGCGCGAGCCCGATCGGGTGAGCTTGATGAACATGGAGGGAGTGTACCCGGCACACCTGGCGTGTGCCAACACCCGTAGTATTGTGGCGTGCCACTACAAGAAAATCCATCTGACACGGCTAAGTTGTTGATTCCACAGAGGCCGGCCTCAGCAAAATGACCAAAACGCAAGTTTGGTGTCGAACTCGGGTGCTCCGGTTGCACGGGCGGAATTGCCCGGAACCGTCGCCAGCACGGCGCAGCGCAAGCAGTCAGGGGTCGCAGACAGCCGCAGGACGCAAGCGCGTATGGCGCGCGAAGCCCTTGACGGCGAGAACGCCGTGAGACGGTGAAGGGAACAGCAAGACCGCCCACACCCGCCCACTGCACACCCTCGGCTTTTGGGGCAAGCGGAGCGCGCAGGCCTGGATCAGCGAGCCGGGCCGGAGGCGTCAGGGATCAAAGCCGAATGGCCGCGATTCGGAACGAAGCGCGGGGCGCAGCTCGCGAGCCCGACGGAGGCACGCCGGGACGCAAAGACTGCTTGCACATTGGGTCTATCGCATCGAACTCGGCTTCACCAGGGCATGAATGATGGGGTCATCTCTGAACTCGCACAGCCGGGAATCATCGTGAACGAAAACCGCATCGAACACAGAAAACGCTCCCATCTCACCCAGCAATGGCATCAAATAGGCCGCTGCTTTGGTGTAGTCCACGGCTGGTAATGGCCAGTTGTCGTAAACGATCAGCCAGTTGAGCGAGTATCGAACGAAGCCGTCAGCCGTTGCCTTTGGAATTTTTTCTCTGACGTAGTGGGCCATTGCTGAAGCCCACTCGCGCTCTGGAGAATCCCCCTCCCAGCCGCAACCAGGCGCATCGGCCATGATTTCGCTTCGGAGTTGCACTGCCGTTTTGCGCGACTCTCCAGGCATGGCATGCGGCGTGAAATAAACATCCGGCCCCAAGCCTTCCCTTTCACGCAGACAATCGGCGTGAGCTATGTTCTCCGGCACCGCTTCCGTATGCTCAATGCCGACGTTGCCACCGGGCATGTCCAGCACGAAGTCCGGCCTATCGGTATGGGTCAATGTCAGCGGAAAAGAAAGCCGATTGATCGGCAGTGTCGCCAGCAGATGCGCGATGCAATAGCCCTCTGTGTGGTGATTTCTGCGGCCCTCTGAGCGAGGAGGGACGGCAATATCCAGCGCAGCAAGTTGGGCCTTCAGCCCAACCGGAGTATTCGACTGCAAGATGATTTTTGGCATCGGAGGGTTACGCCTCTGCGGCGGACGTTTCATGATCGCGGCGTAAATCGGACACCACTGCGATCAGTCGGTTGATCGGCTCGGCCAATCGCTTGGGCAGTACGCGGTGTTGGGTATGGATACCCTGCTCGGCAATCCAGTGATGGGCGATCCAGACATCCTCCTCTGGATCGTTGTTGTTCACGCCGTTGCAATACTTGTAGCCGACAAGTGCATCGGCATGGGAAAGCAGCAGTCGCGCCATCGTCATATGAAAACGATGGGCCTGAAGATCCGCAGTGTTTCGAGGGCGAGGAAGAGTCAAACGCAGGCACCGCTGGCTATTGAAGTCCTTCCAATCAGGCCCGGCAACTTCCCCTGCGCGCTCCAGCATCTTGCGTGATTGTTCACTTTTTCCGTTGACCAACGCGACCGCAACAGCTCCCTTCGGGTATTCCAGCCTTTCCGCCAGCAAGTTCATCCAGTGCGCCAGCTTTTGCAAGGTTGCATCATCTGCGAACACCAGGAACTGGTGACGCTGCTCATCATCGAGGAATGCTGGCAACTGGGCGTAGAGGGGGTACAGCAGGTCATGGAGATAGATGTACGTTTGCCGGCGCCCTTGTTCGTGGCTGCGCGTGGTGGCGGTCAATGCCTGCTGCGCCCATTCTGGCGTCAACTCGTCGATCGACATTTCCGTGATGTCGATGGAGATGAGCGGGAACCCCAGCGACTTACCGATCAGTGCCTTACGTCCGTCGAAGGCATGGCCAAGCTCGATTTCCACGCCACCCAAAACCATTGGCTCCGCTTGGACAGGCGGCCCAAGCACCGCAACATCGAGCCGGAATCGGCTGCCGAAGGGTGTATCCAATGGATGCTCGGTCGCTACACGATCAGCGCCGAGCAATAGGTTGCCTTCCAGCGGGTAGTCCGATGCATCCGCATCCTTGAACCACCACGGCATGGCAAGCCGGGCATCCAGACGCCGACCAAGCTCTGCCGCGATCAACTCTTTTGCGCGCCGATGCTCTTGGCTTTCCTGTACGGCCCGCTGCCGGTTGGCTTCTTCGTCATCAAAGTGCGCCCTGAGGTCGTAGATGCGATCAACGGGCAATTGCCGGAAATGGGAGCGCCGACGCAGCTTTCCATCTTCAAAGATAGGGCTGACCCACGTCACCATTTGCCGCAAAGCATCGGGAGACACCAGCGGCCATAACTTGCGCGCATGCTCCCGGCTACGAACATCGCGCGCCACAATCCGGGTCTGAAACAGGCCCTTGCGGGAAAAAACGACTACGGCTTCATCCATGCGTGGCAGTCACCAGTGCGGGGCATCAGATGATGGCCTGCAAGCCCTTGTTGGCGATGATGTTCAGCAGTTTGAGCGCCGGGCCGGCCGGGTGGGTATCGCCTTGCTCCCACTTGCGCACCGTCGAAGCAGTCGTGTGCAGATGCAGCGCGAACACCGGCTGGCTGAACTTCAGTTCTTCGCGCAGGTGTTTGATGTCGGCAGCACTGAACTCCCGCACTGGCGGCGGGCAGATGGCATCGAACTCGCGCATCGTTACCTTGCCGATTGCGCCAGCGTCATGCAGCGCA
>NZ_JBKDTZ010000267.1:0-4008 GCF_046339755.1 Acidovorax sp.
GGTTCAGGATCGTCGCGGCGACAAAAGAATCGTCGGGAAAGTTTTGTGCCAGCCGGAGCTACAAAAAAGGCCATCAGGCCGAGGCCCAATCGGCAGCGGCCAGCGCCGCCACGCCGGTCAGCTTGACCAGGCTGTCGTTCACACCCAGTGCAGCCGCGGAGTCGTTCACCAGGATGTAGGTATCCGCGCCGTAGCGAAAGGCAATGGCCCTGTTGGCGCCTGCCGTGGTGGCGGCCAGGGCCGTTGCGTCCAGGAGTGAAGAAGCCGCCGCGATGCTGGCCAGCTCCGTACTTCCGGGGGCGGCCTTCACTGTCCCCTTGGCGCCGTCCAGTTGGATCGAGTCGGTGCCGCTGGCAGCAAAGCCGGTCACTTCGATGGCCGAAGCCGCCAGCGTGGCAGATGTGCCGAGATTGATGTCCTTGGCCTCGGCGCCCGCCAGGCCCATGATTTTCACGGTGTCGGCACCGGCGCCCAGGTTGATCTTGTGCGCGGCCTGGGCGTTGAGCGACACGACAACGCCATTTGTGCCTGCGAGCGTCAGCCCCAGGGCCTTGGTCAGTGCGGTTGCATCGACCACGGCCACCTGGGTGCCGGTCACCGTGGTGGTCAGGGCCTGGTCGCCAAGGATGGCGATCCCTTGGGCCTGGGCCGCACTGATCTTGGCCTGGTTGACCGTGGTGGCGGCCACCGTGCCGGCAGTGCTCCTCACAGTGAGGGATTCGATGTTCGCCACGACGATTTCGTCATTGCCCGTGGCATCGGCCAGCACGATGGTGGCGGCATCCGTGGGGCCCGAAGCGCCGCTGAAGCTCACGGTCAAGGCGCCGCCGGTAAGGGAGTTCTGGATGCCTACGACGGTGGCCAGTGGGACACCGGAGAACGTGGCTGGGCCCTCGGCAGCATCGATCCGAAGTTCCTGCAGGCCGGTGGCACCTCGGGCATTGAATTCGGCCCCTGATCCTGCGGTGATGAAGATTTTCTCGACGTTGCGAAGTTGCGGAGCCACCGTACTGCCAGCGGCCAGGGTCGCAATCAGCGTGTCGACACCCGCTGCGCCATCGATCACATCGGCGGTTGCAAGGAGCCCCGCAGTGCGCGCAAGGAAGGTGTCGTTGTTGGCAGTGCTCTTGAATTTGGCCTCAGGCGCCGTGAGCGAAATCGAGTCATCGCCGGCCGTCAGCACCAAGGTGACGCCGGTGACGGGTTGCTCCTCCTCCTCAGGTGGCCCGCTCCATGAGTTGGCAGGATTGCTGGAGTAGTTGTAGGAATCCACCAGTTCCTTTTTCCATGCCACAGCCGCGGCATTGAACGCCGCCAGATCACCCGTGGCCTGTTCCAAACCCGAGAGGATCTGGCCCAGCTGCAGGGCCACGATGCCGACATTGGCCTTGCCCACGGATACCAGGTAGTCCCTCAAAGCGGTCTGCAGGCCCGCGTTGGGCAGCACGCCCAGGTTGCCAAGGAGTTTGGTGGACAGTTGGTCTTCCGTCAGGCCGGCAAAGGCGGCGCCATATGACAAGGCAAAGGCGTTGATGCCATTCGACGCGGCCATGGCCACCTGCTTGGTGAACACGGGGTAGGTAGGCGACTGGTCATTGAACACCCGGTTCAGGATCGTCGCAACAACGTAGGGCTCATCGAAAAAGTTCTGTGCCATCAAAAGCTCCGTAAAAGGCCGATCAGACCGAGGTCCACGAGGCATCGGCCAAGGCCGTCACGCCGGCCAGCTTGACCAGGCTGTCGTTTTCACCCAGCGCAGCAGCACCGTCGTTCACGAGGATGTAAGTGTCCGCTCCATAGCGGAAGGCAATCGCCTTGTTGGCGCCGGCCGTGGTGGCGGCCAAGGTCGCGGCGGCCAGCAGCGAGGAGGATGCGGCGATGCTGGCCAGCTCGCTGCTGCCGGGTGCGGCCTTGGCCGCAATGCTGGCGCTGGCCAGTTGCACCCTGTCCGTGCCGCTCACAAAGCCAATCACCTCAATGGCCGAAGCAGCCAGCGTGGCTGCGGTGCTGAGGTCCATGTTCTGGGCCGAGAGGCCCGCCAGGCCGATGATGGACACCGTATCGGCGCCAGCGCCCAGGGTGACCTTGTGCGCGGCCTGGGAGTTCAGGGCGATGGAAACACCCTGCGTTCCTGCAAGCGTCAGGTCCAGTTTGGCCCTGAAGATGGCCGATGCATCGACCACGGCCACTTTGCCGCCCGTCACGGTGGTGGTCAGTGCCTGGCCGCCTCCAATGACGATCTTCTCAGCCTGGGCGGCCGTGATGCGGGCCTGATTCGTCGTGATGGCAGCCAAGGTGCCTGCCGCGCTATTGACATTCAGGGTTTCGATATCTGCGACGATAATTTCGTCGTTGCCCATGGCGTCCGCGAACACGACCTGCGCGGAGTCGGCAGGTCCGCCGGTACCGGCAAATTTCACGGTCAGGGCGCCCCCTGGGCCGGAGTTCTGGATACCGACAGTGGTGGCCAAACCCACCCCGGAGAATGTGGCGGGGCCTGCCGCTGCATCGACCTTCAAGTCCGTCAAGCCGGTCGCACCAGTCGCGCTGAACTCGACCCCTGCACCTGCGGTGATAAGCACCTTTTCAACGCTCTTGAGCATGGGCGCCACCACTACATCTGCTGCCAGGGTGGCCTTGAGGGTATCGATGCCAAAGCCGCCGTCGATGGCGTCCGTGCTGGACAACGTGCCATTGAGAGGCGCCAGGATCGTGTCTCCCCAGGGTGTGGTCTGCGCAGAGGTGATGGCGTCATCACCCGACGTCAGCGATACGGTCTTGCCAAAATCACCGAGAGGGCCCGCGGGTGAAGAAACGACGTTGGCGGGATTGACTGAATACGCAAACGACGCCTCCAGTTCGGCATTCCATGCCACCGCCGCAGCCTTGTACACGGCCATGTCGCCCGTGGCGTCCTCAAGGCGCGACAGGATGTCGCCCAATTGCAGGGCAACGATGCCGACATTGGCCTTGCCTACCGAAACCAGATATTCCTTGACGGCGGTTTGCAGACCTGTGTTGGGCAGCACACCCAGGTTGCCCAAAATTTTGGCAGACAACTCGTCCTCTGTCAGGCCGGCAAAGCTGGCGCCGAACTGGAGCGCAAACGCCTTGCTTCCAATCGAGGTGTGCTGTGCTACCTGGTTGTTGTACGACGCGTTGGACGGGGACGCATCGTGGAACGCGCGGTTCAGAATATCGACGTATTCGTACAGAGGATATGTTCCGCTCACTTTGGGCATCGCCAACTCCACAACAACAAAAGTGCATGGAGCGTATCTGGGCGAGCCGGCCAACCCATGTGCCAACCGTCACAAGAAAACATTTTGAAACCTGGCACGCGCCTGCGCCACTTCCAGCAGCGATTCCACAAAAGTCGCAGTACAAGGCACCTCAGGCCACAGCCCAGGATGCATCGGCCAGCGCCGTCACACCGGTCAGCTTGACCAGGCTGTCGTTCTCACCCAAGGCCGCAGCACCGTCGTTCACCAGGATGTAGGTGTCCGCTCCATAGCGGAAAGCGATGGCCGTGTTGGCGCCGGCCGTGGTGGCGGCCAGTGTCGCCGCGGTCAGCAGCGAGGAGGATGCGGCGATGCTGGCCAGCTCGCCGCTGCCGGGTGTGGCCTTGGTGGCGGGGTTGGCGCTGGTCAGCCGAATCGCATCGGTACCACTCGCGAAACCGGTCACCTGGATGGCCGAAGCGGCCAGCGTGGCCGCGGTGACGAGGTCGATGTCCTTGGCCGCCGTGCCAGCCAGGCCGGTGATGCGCACCGTGTCGGCACCATCCCCCAGGGCAACGGCGTGTGCTGCCAGGGCATTGAGTGCAATGGAGACCCCTGAGGTACCGGAAAGCGTGACATCCAGGGTAGCCCGGAGCCCCGATGCGTCGATGGCGGTCACCTTGCCCCCGGTCACGGTAGTGGTCAGGGCCTGGTCGCCGGTGAAGACGATCTTCTCGGCCTGGGCAGCGGTGATACGGGCCTGGTTGGCCGTGGTGGCCGCCACGAG
>NZ_JBKDTZ010000268.1:0-11949 GCF_046339755.1 Acidovorax sp.
CGGCCGGCCCAGTTCACGGCTCAGGCCGCCATAGGTGGACGTGGCGCCGCAGCCGATGGCCAGCAGCGCACGCCAGACCTCCTGCTGGAATGGTGTGCCGCCCGACAGGTCCAGCGGCAGGTCGAACCCGCGGCGCTCGCCGTGCAGGAACTGCTGCAACTGGCCCGCGGCCTCCTGCATCAGGGCATGGCCAGCCACCTCGGGCCAGCCGTTGGGGCCATCGAGCTTGGCATTGGGCTGGTGGCGCTGGCCGTCGAACCACAGGCCGACCAGGCCCAGCGGAGATGCGGCCAGGCGCACGGGGCCCAGCGCGGAATCGGCGCGTGCTTGCACCGTGGCAGGATGGAATTGCATGGCGGGAAGACGGTGGTGGGTGGTCATTGCCCGGCCGGCGGCCGGGGTGTGGAGGCCTGGGCCGTGCCGGGCAGGGGCAGTTCCGCCCACGCGCGCAGCACGGCATAGCTGCGCCACGGACGCCAGGCGGCCGAAGCTTCGGTGGCGGCGCGGGCCGGGTTCTTCTGGCCCTGCACGCCCAGGGCCTTGTGCAATGCCACGTCGCCAGCAGGAAAGGCGTCCGGCCAGCGCAGCACGCGCATGGCGATGTACTGGGCCGTCCAGTCTCCGATGCCGGGCAGAGCACTCAAGGCCGACGTGGTGCCGGCCACATCGGCGCCCGCATGCAGCGCCAGGGAGCCGCTGTCCACCGCACGTGCCAAGGCCACGATGGCCGCCTGGCGCTGGCGCACGATGCCCATCTGGCCGAGCATCTCGCCCTCGGCCCGGGCCAGCACCGAGGGCGGCGGGAACAGCCGGGTGAGCTCGGGCCAGGGCGTATCGATGGGTTCGCCCAGCCGTTCCACCAGGCGCTGGCCCAGCGTGCGTGCCGCAGCCACCGTGATCTGCTGGCCCAGCACGGCGCGCACGGCCAGCTCGAAGCCGTCGAAGGCGCCCGGCACGCGCAGGCCATCACCCTCTGGGAAACGCTCGTGCAGCACGGCATTGATGGCGCCGGGCTCGGCATCCAGGTCCAGCATGGCGCGCACCCGGGCGATCACCACGGGCAGCACCGGGTACAGGCTGTCGCTGGTCTGCAGCAGCACCTGGTGGCGCGTGGTGTCGAAGCGGGCGCTGAGCCAGCCGGTCACCTCCGTGGCCCCCGTCACGGCAGGCGACAGGCGCACCGTGCGCCGCAGGGCCGGGGCACCATCGCGCTCCTGCTGCACCCACTCGACGCCGAGGAACCTGCGCCGTTCGAAGAAAGCGAGCAGGGCTGCCACGTCGAGCGGTGGCCGGTAGGCCAGGCGCAGCGTGCCGGTGCTGCGCACGCCCTCCGCACGGCCGTTCTTGCGCAATTGGCCCGGGTTGAGCCCGTAGTGCTCGGCAAACGCCGCGTTGAAGCGGCGCACGCTGCCAAAACCGCTGGACAGCGCCACCTGCGTGATGGGCAGGGGCGTATCGGTCAGCAACTGCTTGGCCGTGAGCAGGCGCCGCGTCTGCAGGTACTGCAGCGGCGAGACGCCCAGCGCCGCCTCGAAGATGCGGCGCAGATGGCGGTCGCTCACGCCCAGGCGTTCGGCCAGGCGGGCCACCGTGGCGCCCTGGCTGTCCCTGGCCCAGCCCTCGGGTGCATCGAGCAGGCGCACCGCCTGCCGCACCAGGATGTCAGTGGCATCCTGTACCGACCAGGCCAGGGACTGCGGCGCCAGCTCGGGCCGGCAGCGCAGGCAGGGCCTGAAACCGGCGCTCTCGGCCTGGGCCGCCATGGCGAAAAAGCGGCAGTTCTCGCGCCGGGGCGTGCGCACGGAGCAGACCGGGCGGCAGTAGATGCCGGTGGAAGTCACCCCGGTGAAGAAGCGGCCGTCAAAGCGCGCATCACGGGTCTGCAGGGCCAGGTAGCGGCCCTCGTCATCCGCCGCCGCAGCGGTGGCGGGGGACGGGGGGCCAGGGGAGAGCAGGGGGGTGGACATGGGGGGAATGATAGGCCGCGCCTACATCCGGTCTGGCCGTTTTCGGACATGTGCCCCCGCAGACATGGTTACGATCCTTCCCTGGAGCTGCAGGGGGCGCCCCCTACAATCCAGCACCGTTCCAACGCTCACCGCAAAGGCCCTCCACGTGCAACCCACGCCTGCCATTTTCAAAGCCTATGACATCCGCGGCATCGTGCCGTCGACCCTGAACGAAGAAGTCGCCCTGGGCCTGGGCCGTGCCTTCGGCACCGCCGCCCGCGCTGAAGGCCAGACCATGGTGGCCGTGGGCCGCGATGGCCGCCTGTCCGGCCCGGCCATGTCGGCCGCATTGATCAAGGGGCTGGTGGAGGCAGGCATCGAGGTGATCGACGTGGGCATGGTCACCACGCCGCTCCTGTATTTCGCAGCCAGTACGCTGTGCCAGAGCGGCATCCAGGTCACCGGCAGCCACAACCCGCGCGACTACAACGGTTTCAAGATGGTGCTCAATGGGCGCGCCATCTACGGCGAAGAAATCCAGGCCCTGCGCCGCACCATGGAGCAGGAAAGCTGGCAGCTCGCCGATGGCGGCAGCGTGCGCCATGTGGACGTGCTGCCCGCCTACCGCGACCGGATCGTCGGCGACGTGAAGCTGGCGCGCCCGCTCAAGATCGTGGTCGACTGCGGCAACGGCATTGCCGGTGCCACGGCCCCGGCCATCTTCCGCGCCCTGGGCTGCGAGGTGATCGAGCTGTTCTCCGAGGTGGACGGCAATTTCCCCAACCACCACCCCGATCCGAGCAAGCCCGAGAACCTGCGCGACCTGATCGCCGCGCTGCAGGGCAGCGATGCCGAGCTGGGCCTGGCCTTCGACGGCGACGGCGACCGCCTGGGCATCGTCACGCGCGACGGCACCAATATCTTCCCCGACCGGCAGATGATGCTGTTCGCCCAGGACGTGCTCACCCGCGTGCCCGGCGGCAACATCCTGTTCGACGTGAAGTGCACCCAGCGCCTGGCGCCGGCCATCGCGTCCGCGGGCGGCGTGCCGGTGATGTTCAAGACCGGCCACTCGCTCATCAAGGCACGCATGAAGGAGCTCGACTCGCCCCTGGGTGGCGAGATGAGCGGCCACATCTTCTTCAAGGAACGCTGGTACGGCTTCGACGATGGCACCTATGCCGGCTGCCGCCTGCTCGAAATCCTGAGCCGCCACGCCGACCCGAGCGCGGTGCTCAATGCACTGCCCACCAGCTTTTCGACGCCCGAACTCAACGTGGCCTGCGCCGAAGGCGAACCGCACCGCCTCACGGCCGAGCTGCAGGCCCTGGCGGCCGGCAGCTTCAGCGCGCCGGCCCAGGTCAACACCATCGACGGCCTGCGCGTGGACTGGCCGGACGGCTTCGGCCTGATCCGCGCGAGCAACACCACGCCGGTGCTGGTGCTGCGCTTCGAAGGACACACCGAGGAGGCCCTGAAGCGCATCGAAGCGGCCATGCTGGCGCTGCTGCACAAGGTCAAGCCCGATGCCCAACTGGGTGCGGCTGCCCACTGATTCCGGACCGACCCCCTTTGCGAATGCCTTGTCCTTGAACATCCCCCTGCCTCCCTCGCCGCGCATCGCTGCGGCACAGTCGATTTCCATGCCGGGCCAGGTGCCGGCCAACGTGCAGGCGCACCTGGCCATGGTCCGCGCAGCGGCGCAGCAGGGCGTGCAACTGCTGGTGTTTCCCGAGTTGTCGCTGACGGGCTATGAGCCCGTGCTGGTCGCGGACCTGGTGCTCGGCGCCGATGATGCCGTGCTGGCGCCCCTGCGCGAAGCCGCCCGCGCCACTGGCATGGCCCTGGTGGTGGGGGCTCCGGCAGCGGCGGTCGTGCCGGGCGGCAAGCCCGCCATCGGCGCCTGGGTGTTCGAGGCCGATGGCAGCGCTGCCCTGTACCGCAAGCGTTACCTGCACCCTGGCGAAGAGCAATTCGCCAGTGCCGGCACCGAAGACGTCCATGTGCGCCCGCTGGCAGGCCAGCCCACGGCGCTGGCCGTGTGCGCCGACACCACCCACCCCGAGCACGCCCGCGCCGCCCGTGGCGTGGGTGCTTCCCTGTATGCCTGCGGCTCGGTGATCTCCGAGGCTGGCTATCCCCAGGATTCTGCCCAGTTGCAAGGCTATGCCGCCGATTTGGGGCTGGCGGTGCTCATGGCCAACCATGGCGCCCCCACGGGTGGCTACACCTGCGCCGGCCGCAGTGCCTTCTGGGCCCCAGGCGGCGAGCTGGTGGCGGCGGCGCCCGGGGCTGGGGCCTGCCTGGTCATCGCCTCCCGAAGGGGAGATGCCTGGCAGGGGCAGGTGGTCGACGTGGTGTCTCCATGAGCACCGCGCGCGCGCTGTACTCCATGGTGACCTGGGCCGCCCAGCCCTTGCTGCGCCGCAAGCTGCGCCGCCGCGCGGCTGCCGAGCCCGGCTATGCCGTGGCCGTGGCCGAGCGTTTTGGCCGCTACCCCCAGCCCATCGACAGCCTGGTGCTGCACAGCAGCACCGATCCGCTGGGCCAGTTCGTCTGGATCCATGCCGTGTCGCTGGGCGAGACGCGCGCCGCCGCCATCCTGCTGGCCGAGCTGCGCGCGCAGCTGCCCGGCATGCGCCTGCTGCTCACCCACGGCACGGCCACGGGCCGCGCGGAGGGCGAGAAGCTGCTGCAGGCCGGCGATGTGCAGGTCTGGCAGCCCTGGGACACGCAGGGCGCCGTGCTGCGCTTTCTGCGCCAGTTCCGCCCGGCCATCGGCATCCTGATGGAGACCGAGGTCTGGCCCAACCTGGTGGCCGCGTGCCGCCAGCGTGGCGTGCCCCTGGTGCTGGCCAATGCCCGCTTCAACGCGCACTCGCTGCGCAAGGCAAAGCGAGTGTCGCCCCTGGCGCGGCCCGCCTATGGGGCCCTGGCGGCCGTGTACGCCCAGACCGACGACGATGCCGCACGGCTGCGCGCCATCGGCGCCCACGTGAAGGGCGTGTTCGGCAACCTCAAGTTCGACGTGGTGCCCGATGCGGCGCAGCTGGAGCTGGGGCGTGCCTGGCGCGTGCAGGCGATGCGCCCCGTGGCCATGCTGGCCAGCAGCCGCGAGGGCGAGGAGACGCAGTGGCTCGACGCGATCCGTGCCTGGAGCACCTCGCGTGCGGATGCGGCGCAACCCGTGCAATGGCTCATCGTGCCGCGGCACCCGCAGCGTTTCGACGAGGTGCAGCAATTGCTCCAGGCGGCAGGCCTCACGGTGTCGCGCCGCAGCACCTGGAGCCTGCAGCCCGAGCCGGCCGACGTGTGGCTGGGCGACTCGCTGGGCGAGATGGCCCTGTACTACGGCATGGCCAACGTGGCGCTGCTGGGCGGCAGCTTTGCCCCGCTGGGCGGGCAGAACCTCATCGAAGCGGCCGCCTGCGGCTGCCCTGTGGTGCTGGGCCCGCACACCTTCAATTTTGCCGAGGCTGCCGAGCTGGCGTGCGAAGCCGGAGCGGCGCAGCGTGTGCCCGACCTCACGGCCGGTGTCGCGCAGGCCATGCGATTGGTGCGCGACCCCGCGCAGCAGGCGGCCGCCAGCGAACGTGCGGCCCGCTTTGCACGCCAGCACCGGGGGGCCGCCCGTGCCACGGTGCAGGAGCTGCTGCAGCTGGTGCGCAGGCGCACCGTGGGACGCATCGAAGACTCCGATGTCTGAGCCGGCGCTGCCGTCCATCCGCACGGCAATGCTGGCCGACGCACCCGCCATTGCCGGTTTGATGGGGCAATTGGGCTACGAGGCCGGCGAGGCGCTGAGCGCCCGCAAGCTTGGCATCCTGGCCGCCCACGCCTTCGACCGTGTGCTGCTGGCCGAGGTGGACGGTGTTGCGGCCGGGGTCATCAGCCTGCATGTCGTGCCCCTGGCACTGCGCACGGCCATGACCGGCATCGCCCAGGCCGAACCGGCGCCCCATACAGGCTTGTACGTGGGTGGCGCGGCAGGCGTCTCGCGCTACCGTCCGGCCGATCCCGGCGCGCCGGTGGCCAGCAAGGACGCACCGGCCTCCAGCTCTATGGCGGCCTGCGCTTCACCGAAAACTTCGGCATCGAGGCCGGCTATGCGCAACTGGGCAAGTTCAGCGAACGCGTGCGCCAGGGCGGGACGGAGATCGAGCAGCAGGGCAAGGGCCGCGTGTTGTATGCCGCGGCCACCGGGCGCATTCCGGTCACCGATGCGATTGCGATCAACGCCCGGGCCGGCATTGCCCAGGGCCGGGTGTCAGGCCGCAATGTCCTGCCCGCCAGTGCCAATCCCATCGGGCGCGAGCGTGGGCTGATGCTGGGCGGCGGTCGGGAGTACGGCCTGTCGCGCAGCCTGGCCATCACCGCCGACTACGACCACTTCGGCAAGCTCTCGCGCGCCGCCAAGGGCGGCCTCGTGACCGTGGGCCTGCGCGCCAGCTTCTGAGGCAGGTGTGCTGCCCCACGCAAGCGGCGTCTGCTTGATGACATGAAATAACCATCTGTGACATGAAAATGTCACAGATGGTTGCGCACGCACTGCGAAAATACCGGTTTTCCGAGTGAGTCTTCCGCCGCGTGCGCAACCCTTCATCTACCGGTCCATTGGCGCGGCACACGATATCCAGGCAGGACGGCTGGCTGCGCATACGGTGGGCGAGCATGGCGTTGGCCGTGTGCGCCGTCCTGCTCATCTGCCTTTTGACCTGGCAGCGCCTGCGGGCAGAAGAACAGCTGCTGGACAGCAATGCGCAAGCCCAGCAGCACAGCCTGGCCACCATCATCTCGGAAAACCTCACCCAGGTGATGGACCGGGGCCGCACGGTGGCCGTGGCCGCGGAGTCCTGGCTCAGCGGGGACCGGATGGAAGCCGAGCAGCGCCTCGTGAGCATGCTGGCCATCGACCAGATCTTCCTGAATTTCTCGCTCTACGACACCTCGCTGCGGCGTGTGTACAGTTCATCGCCCACCGGCACGAATGCGCCCACGCGCGAGGAGCTGGAATCCATAGTGCTCAGCAGCGACAGCACCGAAACCCGCGCGGTGGCGGTGCTGGCCTCGGTTCGCGCGCAGGAAAACCTGTGGGCGGTGCCGGTCCTGTTTCCCATTGCCGACGAGTACGGGGTCAGCAAGGGCTTTCTCTTGATCACGCTGGACATGGGCTACTTCCTCGGCCTGTACCGCAACATCGACATCGGGCGCAGCGGCGTCATCCGCATCCTGGGGCGGGACGGCACGGAATTGGCAGAGGCCCGCGCCGAGGGCCTGACGCACCAGCGCCAGCGGCGCCGGTTCGAGGACCTTGCCGCGCTGGCGTCAGTGGCCGATGGAACCAGTTTCGCGGGTGAAACCCAGGGCATTGGCGGCCACATCGCCAGCGCCCGCCAGGTGGAGCGTGCGCCGTTCATCGTGGTGGTGAGCAAGGAGCTGTCGGAGATCCGGGCCAGCCATGTGCGCAGCAGCATCCGTGTCTGGGCCACCATCGCCGTGCTGGCCGGGGTGCTGGCCGTGGCGAGCTGGGGCCTGGCGCGGGGGTTTCGGCGCCAGCAGTCGCTGTTCCTGGCACTGGTGAGCGCGGACGGCGAGAAGCGTTCGCTGATCGCGCAGCTGGAAGAAGAGAAGGCGCGCGCGGTGGCGCTGGCATCGGTCGACCACCTCACGGGACTGCACAACCGGCGCCTGTTCAATGAACTCGCGGCCAGCCACCTGGAAGTCGCGCGCAGGAGCCGCAAGCACTACGCACTGGTCTACATGGACCTGGACCGGTTCAAGTCCATCAACGACACGCTGGGGCACCATGTCGGGGACCTCCTGCTGCAGGCCGTGGCGGAACGGCTCCGAAACGGACTGCGCAGCGCCGACATCGTGGGCCGCATGGGCGGCGACGAATTCGCCGTGCTGCTGACCGAGCTGGATTCGGCCGAGTCGGTGGATGCCATCGCCACCAAGCTGCTGCACCAGCTGAGCCAGCCCTACGCGGAGCTGGAAGGCCACGAGGTGCAGACCAGCCCCAGCATGGGCATCGCCTTCTTCCCGCGCGATGGGCACGATGTGAGCAGCCTGTGCCGCAATGCCGATTCCGCCATGTACGCGGCCAAGCGCCGGGGGCGCGGCTGCTTCTCGTACTACGACGCGGCGCTCCGTCCCCAGACCGACCGGGCCATGCGGCTTCAGGAGGAATTGCCGCAGGCCATCGAAAAAGGCGAGATGGTGCTGCACTTCCAGCCCAAGGTGCGGCTGTCGGACTACCGCATCGTCGGGTTCGTGGCGCTGGTGCGCTGGGAGCATCCCGAGCTGGGCCTGGTCTTCCCCGGTGACTTCATCCCCCTGGCCGAGGAATCCGGCCTGATCGTCCCGCTCGGGGACTGGGTCATGCAGGCCTGCTGCACCCAGCAGGCCCTGTGGCGGCAGCGGGGAGTGGACGTGGTCCCGCTCTCCTTCAACGTCTCGCCCCGCCAGCTGCGCGATGCGGGGCTGCCCCGGCGCATGGCCGAGCTGCTGTATGCCCACGGCCTGGGCGCCGGCGACATCGAAATGGAAATCACCGAAAGCTCGCTGGTCGAACCCCTGGACATGGCCATCCAGGTGCTCGAAGAGCTGCAGCACATGGGCGTGCTGGTCGGGCTCGACGATTTCGGCAGCGGCTTTTCGAACCTGAGCCAGGTGCGCCATCTGCCCATCAGCAGCCTGAAGATCGACCGCTCCTTCATCAACGACATCCGCACCAGCAAGGAAGTCGGCGTGATCGTGACCTCCATCATCACCCTGGCGCACAGCCTGGGCATGCGGGTCATCGCCGAAGGCGTCGAATTGCTCGACCAGCTCGTTCAGCTCAAGACCGCGGGCTGCGACGAGGTGCAGGGCTACTACCTGAGCCGTCCCGTGCCTGCCGACGAAGCGCTTCGATTGCTGAACCAGCCCACCATCGTGCCCGAATGATGATCTCCTCCCCCCTCCACAGACTGGCAGTGTGCTGCCTGATCGCATCCGCAAGCGCCGCCTGCCTGGCCCAAGGCTGCGACGATCCTTCCGTGCTGCGCTTTGCCTCGATCCCCAAGGCCGACGGCGCGCAGCAGGAACAGGCCTTGCGCCCCCTGATGAAGGAGCTGGGGCGCGTGCTGCAAAAAAGGGTGGAGGTGGTGCGCAGCAATTCCTATGGGGCCGTGGTCGAAGGCCTGCATGCCGCCACCATCGACCTGGCCGAGCTGGGGCCGGCCTCGTATGCCTTGCTGATGGAGCGCGCCCCGTCGGTCACGGCGTTTGCCGTGCTGTCCGAGGGCCTGCGCGCCGATGCCGCGGCACCCGGAACCTACCGGGCGGTCCTCGTCGTGCGTGCAGACAGCGGTTTCAAGTCGCTCAAGGACCTGCAGGGAAAGACCCTCAGCCTGACCGACCCTGTAAGCACCTCGGGGGCCTTGCTGCCCATGCAGGCCGTGCAGAAACTGACCGGCCAGCCGGTGGAGAAGTACTTCAGCCGGGTCACCTACGCAGGCTCGCACCTGCGCGCCCTGGAGGCAGTCCACAAGGGCCTGGTGAATGCGACCTTCGTGTCCAGCAGGCGGCTGGAGGAGTATGGGCAGAAGAAGACGGCCTCGCCCCGGGAGCTGGCGGTCCTGTGGCAGTCGCCGCCCATACCGACGGACCCTTTCGTCTACCGCAGCAGCCTGTGCCCACCCGTCGTGGACAAGATCCGGGCGGTATTTCTGGGTGATTCTCCCGCGCTGCAGCCCATGTTCAACGAACTGGGTGGGCGGCGCTTCGTGCCGGCGTCGGACGCGGATTACCAGTCCATCCGGGAGCTGGTGCGCCCGCAGTAAAAGACAAGAGCCAAGGGACGCTGGATCCAGCCTGGGCAGCCAGGCTGAGCGCCAGCGCGCCCGCAAGGCACACCCTGCCGGCCAGCCTATGGCGGCTTCATTAAGCATTTGTGACTTGAAGGGTCTTTCAGGGTAAATCCCAGGTCATTATTTTGCAACAAAGAAATTACAGAATGAAACACCTTTCTCGCAGTGAGAGAGGCTCGGACTTACCCATCGCGACGGAGCCTCCATGCAGATCAGTTCGAACCGGAGAAAGCTGGTTAAATACTGCGCAGCGTCCATGGCCGGTTCGGTAATGGGGTGGAGTTCATCATTGTCCAGGGCCGCGGAGCCGGATGCGATTGCCATTGCCCAGGTGGTGGATATGTCGGCTGGCCAGCAGGAGGTCAGCCGCGATTTCATGGCAGGCTCCAAGGTGGCATGGCAGAACCTCAATGCCAGGGGCGGTATTCGCGGCAAAAAGATACAGCACCTGGTAATGGAGGTGGATGGGACGCCAGAGTCCGTGAAAAATGCTTGGAATAGCATTATTTCCGATGCGCGCTGCGTGGCCATTTCCGGCTGTGTGGGAAACAACCTTTCCGAGCAGTTGTGCGCACTGCAGAAATCGGCAGGCATTGCCAGATCGCTGCCGATTATCGCGCCCTGGATGCACAACCCTGCCGAAAAAGGCAATCCTGAGGGCTCCTTCGACATATTTGCGGGGCATCGTCAGCAGATCGAGTTTGCCGTGCGCTCGCTCGCTGTCATGGGCGTTCCCCGGGTTGTGACGGTCTTCGCATCCCCCCTGTACGAGCAGCAATCGAGGAGCTCGGTCGAGAGGGCGGCGCTGGCGACCAGGATCAGCGTCAACCATGTGCCGGCTTCCACTTTCAGCACCAACGGGTACAAATACCAGCCGGAAGTGCCGGTGGTCCTTTTCCTGGGCGATACGCTGCAATTGCACGAATTCATCCAGCAACTGGCCATGCCGGCGGGCAGGCAGTGCTACGTCATTGCCCTGGCCGATGTGAATCTGCAGGTACTTGCACAAATGTCGAAAATACCCCGGCAGATATCGGTGGTTGCCACCCAGGTGGTACCGCCGGTCACGGCCGGTATGCCCGTGGCCCGCGAATACCGGGAAGCCCTGGGGCGCCTTTTCGATGAAGAGCCGACGCCGCAGGGCCTGGCAGGGTTTATCGCCGCGAAGTTCACGGAAAATGCCATTTCCCGGTCGGCACAGCCGGTGACCAGGTCTTCTCTGTTGACTGCACTCAAGAAAAGGGAAGACAGCGATCTGGGCGGATTCAATGTCATTTTCGACGGAAAATCCCGCATCAGCCATTATGTCACCCAGACCGTGATTGCCAGCGACGGGCGTGTCCTAAGGTAATCCCATTCCAAATAACCCATGATGGATGCAATCCCTGCATCGCGGTAAGATCCACCAAGGCCAGGCTTAAACCGGTGTTGGTGCAACTTCGGAGGTCGAATGTCAGATGTTCACGTGGTGGTTTTTGTTTCTGCGCGCAATTCCCTGCGCAGCGTGCTGGCGCGGGCCTGCCTGGAGCACGTCAGCAAGGGCCGGTTCCGCGCCTATTCCTGCGGCAAGCCGGGCATGCTGGCCACGGGCCCGCACGAGCTGGCCCTGCAGGCCATCCAGATTGCCGGCATCGCGCTGCGGGATGACAAGCAGTACGACTGGAACGAGTTCGCGCGCCTGGGCGCACCCAAGGCGGACTTCGTCATCACCATGGACGAAGGTATCCAGAACCTGACCCCCAAGTGGAGCGGCCAGCCGGACACGGCGCTGTGGGCCTACCCGGACCTGGTGGGCGGGGCCGCCGGCGAGGAGGACCCCCTCAAGGCCGCCAACGCGATGCTGATGTCGCTGCGCCGCCGGCTGGAAATCCTCTCCAGCCTGCCGATGCGCGACCCGGACCGGGCTGCACTGCGCTCGGATGTCCGGGACCTGGCCTACCTGGGCTGACTTTTTCGAGGCCGAAACCAGCCCGAAGCGGGGCGGAGCAGCAGGGCTGCTCCGCCCCGCTTCTGTTTCAGGTGCCGACTACACCGCCGTCCGCCTTGCGGATCACCACCGTGGCCGAACGGGGGCGCCCGGCCGGGCGCTGATCGGGCCAGTTGGAGAACTTGCGTGGCTCGGCGGGGTCGCTGCGCTCGCTCGGGCT
>NZ_JBKDTZ010000269.1:0-6806 GCF_046339755.1 Acidovorax sp.
ACGTCCCCTTCTCGAGTGGCAAACCCAGTGACGCGGAAGCAATCTGCGCCATGACGGTATAGGTTCCGGTGCAGATTTAACTTGAGGCGCTGCTCACCTCCAGCCGGCCATCAGGGTAGAGCACGGCGCGGGCCCTTGCGAACATCTGCATGGCATCCCACACGCCTGTAGCCATGCCCCAGCCAATCAGTTCGTTGCCCTCACGCATCGACCTCGGCTGAAGCGGCCTGCGGGCCCAGCCGAAGCGTTCGGCGCCTTGGGCATAGCAGGCCTTGAGTTCCTTTGTGGAATGGGGAAGGTCGGTGGATGGGTCTAGCTCCGCGTAGTTCTTCAGACGCAACGCCAACGGATCCATGCCGAGCGCGTAGGAGAGCTCGTCCATGGCCACCTCGATGGCATGCACGCCATGGGCAGCTCCCGGCGCGCGCATGTCAATGGGGCTGTAGCGGTCCAGGTCCACGAGCTTGTACTCAAGGCGCACGCTGTCGCTCGTGTACAGCTGCCCTGACCAGTTCACCACCACCTCCACGTAGTCTTCCAGTCGCGATGTCTCCGCGAAGGCCTCATGGATGATGGAGGTGAGCCTGCCGTCGCGCTCGGCGCCCAGCCTGATGCGCTGCGTGGTCTCGGGCCTGTGTCCAAACGTGAACATCTGCTGGCGGGTAAGCACCAACCGTACGGAGCACTTAGTGTGCAACGAGGCCATCACCGCCAGTATGAGGTTGTACTGAGGCCGCAGCCCAGAGCCGAAGGCGCCGCCCACAAACGGATTTTTGACGGTGAGTTTGCTTTTTCCAAGGCCGAAAACGCGCGAGACAACCCAGCGGCTGTTTTGGGATCCCTGGGTTTTGTCGTACACCGTAAGGTGGCCGTCCTCGCCGCGCACCACGGTGGTGGCGTGCATTTCCATGGGGTTGTGGTGTTCCGCGCCGCTGTAATACTGCGCATCGATTTTCACGGGCGCTGAAGCGAAGGCTGCATCGGCATCGCCCTTGGGCTTCGGTGGTGGCACATAGCCTGCCTTGAAGCCCTTAGGTTCGTGTGCGCGGTGCAGCTGCGCTAGCAGGTCTGTATCGTGTGGCTCGGCCTCGTACTCCACCCGCACCAACTGAGAGGCCTCGCGGGCCGCCTCGAAGGTCTCGGCCAGGACCACGGCGATAGGCTGACCGCTGTACAGGATGGCGCCGCTGTGCAGAGGCTTGAAGGGCGAGCCGCCCGGGGCAGTCATGTCCTTGTAGAAGATGTCCATTGACCTCTTGTGAGGTCGGTTCTCGTGTGTGATGATGTCGCGCACGCGCGGCGTGGCTCTTGCCCGTTCCAAATCGAAGCGCACGATGCGGCCCCTGGCGATGGTGCTGTTGACCACCACCGCGAACAGCATGCCAGCCACGAAATGGTCCGCCGCGTACAGCGCCTGCCCGGTGACCTTGGCGCGACCATCCGTACGCGATATGGAGTCACCGATCTGGACGTAGCCTGTCCCAGGCTCCGCCATTGGTTGCTGTGACGTGGAGAGTGAGAACGATTGCGTCGCGAATGTCATGCGTTTTGCCCCTTGTTCGCGCTGCCAAGCAGCATGCTGGTCTGGCCTGCGAGGGCCATTTCGAGTGCACGTACCACGGCGCGCTGCGCCATCGGAATCTTGAAGGCGTTGCTGCCCAATGACCTACCCTGGACCTGTGCCCCGGCTATCAGTGCCTCGGCGGCTTTGGCAAACACTGTGGACTCCGGGTGCTGCCCGTGCAGCAACACTTCTGCTTCGGGTCGGCGCCAAGGCTTGTGGGCTACCCCACCCAGGGCAATGCGAGCCTGGGCTATGCGGCCGTCCGAATCGAGTTGCAGTGCAGCGGCCACCGATACAAGGGCGAAGGCATACGAGGCGCGCTCCCGGATCTTGAGGTAGGCGCTGTGTGGCGCGAACGCCTGCGCAGGAGGCAGCTCGATGTGGGTGATCAACTCGCCCGGCTGCAGTGTATTGTCGATATCGGGGTGGTCTTCAGGGAGGCGATGGAAGTCGACGAAAGGGATGCTGCGGCGGCCGGTGGATGATTCCACATGGACAATCGCTTCCAGTGCTGCAAGGGCCACGCACATGTCGGAAGGATGCGTGGCAATGCAATGCGCGCTTGCGCCCAGGATCGCGTGCTGGCGCGCCAGGTTTCCGATGGCCGAGCATCCGCTGCCTGGAGCACGCTTGTTGCAGGGGGTGCCGGTATCGTAGAAGTAGTAGCAGCGCGTACGCTGCAGCAGGTTTCCGCCATCGGTTGCCATATTGCGGATCTGCGGAGAGGCCCCAGACAGGATGGCGGCGGCCAGGAGGGGGTAGCCATCTCGTACCAGCGGGTGGTAGGCTGTTGCAGCATTGCGCGCGAGTGCGCCAAGAAGCAGGCCGCCGTTTGGCGACGGCTCGATGGTCGCCAGGGGAAGGGCGTTGATATCTATCAGCCGTTGCGGGCGCGCCACCCCTTCCTTCATCAGATCCAGCAGGTTCGTACCGCCCGCGATGTAAGCTGCATCGCGCCCGCGTGCGATGGCTGTTGCGGTATCTGCAGCGGCATCAAAGGTGAATGGGCTCATTGCTGCCCCCTGTCTGCAAGCGCCACTTCGACCACCGCATCCAGAATCTGTACATAGGCCCCGCAGCGGCACAGGTTGCCGCTCATGAGTTCCCGCACCTCCTCACGCGTTCGCGCACGCCCCTCGTTCATCAGCCCTCGCGCAGAGCAGAGCTGACCCGGTGTGCAATAGCCGCACTGAAAGGCGTCGTGCTCGATGAACGCCTTCTGCAGCGGGTGTAGCTCGTTGCCTCTGGCCAAGCCTTCAACTGTAGTCACACGGGCGCCATTTTTCATCACGGCAAGCGTGAGGCAGGAGTTGATGCGCTCGCCATCGATGAGCACCGTGCAGGCGCCGCATTGGCCGTGGTCGCACCCCTTCTTAACGCCGGTAAGTCCCAGCTTGTCATGCAAGAGATCCAGAAGCGTGACAGAGGGCTCAACCTCCAACGTACGAGCACGGTCATTGACCGTTAGGGAAACGGAGTGGGGCATTTGCGGAACTCTCTTTCGTGCAACGCGGGCCCCGATATTGCGAGTTGGCTGTCGCATTACGTGTCGGACAAATGGCCGAGAGCGACATCATTTGCAGATGCATCGAACGAGGTGTTGTCTTGCTAAAAGCAGTGGAACTGAATCTGAGAATTCCGGCATTCAACCTGGAAGCCCACCATGGCTGTCAAGGCTGCCGCCCACCTATATCTTCACAAACTCCCGGACACGTACAGCGCCGAGAAGCAGCTGATCAAATCGCTCCCCAGGATGGCACGCGCCTCCGCCGATCCACAGCCCTCTCAAGCCTTCCTAGACCATCTCGAGGAAACGCAGGGGCAAGTGGCTCGCATTGATGAAGTCGTGGAGTTGCTGAACCTAAAGCTCAAGCGCATCAAATGCGCCGCCATGGAAGACCTGGTGGAAGAAGGCAAGGATCTGATCGACGAAATCGAAAAGGGTCCGGTGCTTGATGTTGCCCTGATCGGCGCGGCGCAAAAGGTGGAGCATGACGAGATCGCAAGCTATACGACGTTGACCACCCTGACCACCAAACTCCGCTACACCGCCGCGGTGCCTTTGCTGCAGGCCTCGCTTGCCGAAGAGAGGGCGACCGACGAGAGGTTGGGGAAATTGGGCCAAGCGGCTGCGATCAAAGATGCTGCTGCAGCCGGTAAAGCTCGATGGCATCGGACTTCAAGCAGAATTTGCGGGGAGTCTTCCTACAGCGCCGGTGGAGTCGCGGGTACAAGATCGCCCGATGCATTAGGAGGCTTCCATGATCCAGCAACTTCCCCATACTGGTCACGCGGTATCGTTCATCGGCGCCGGATTGGCCATGGTCGCTTACGGCGCATCGGCGGCGGTGGGCTTGATTGAAGAAGGGGATGCGAACCGCCCATTTGGCGGTCGCGATCAGCCCCAGCCCGCAGCGACACAGAGCGACGGCATCGTGCAGTGCCTTGGCCGGCGACTCGATGTGTACGCTCACCGCGGCTGTTGAGCACCATGGATGAGCAGGACATCGAGCAGGTGATTGCACTGGGCCGCCATCTCCAATCCACCCAGTACCAATTCATCACCGTCACTCCACTGACGCACCAGCGCGTTCTGCGCAACCTTGGCAGCATGGCGGCGCGAGACCTGCGCGACGCCTTCGGCTGGAATCTGCCTTTCAACGCCGACCTTCTTCCAGCAGGGCTGTTGGAGGCACTGTTTGCTGGTGGAGTGCTGGAAAATGCGGGCGACGGGCGCTACTGGAGCACGCTGCGCTTCAGCACATTGGGTCCCGATCTCTACGCTCATTCCGGGTACCCGACCACACAGGAGGATGCCGTCTTCTTCGGGCCTGACACCTACCGCTTCGCCGCACTGGTGACCGGCGAACTCGCGGCACGTCCACTGAAAGCCGGCAGCAGAATCCTGGACATGGGCTGCGGTGGTGGACCGGGCGGCTTGGCAGCGGTGCGCGCTTGCGTTGCGCCCGTGCGAGAACTGGTGCTGGCCGACATCAACCCCGCAGCGCTTGCGCTGAGCCGGGCCAATGCCCGCATTGCGCAGTTGCACGAACGTTGCGCCATTGTTCAGTCCGACCTGTTCAGCCAGGTTTCCGGCGAGTTTGATCTCATTGTGTCAAACCCGCCGTACCTGGTTGATGCTGACCAGCGCACCTACCGCCATGGCGGGGGAGACTATGGTGAAGGACTCTCGCAGCGAATTCTCGAGCAGTCCATTGCCCACCTTGCTCCGGGTGGGCGCCTCATTCTCTATACCGGCAGTGCCGTGGTGCGGGGAGTGGATCCGTTTTCTGAATGGGCCGCCCGCAAGGCGGCTGCCGCCAGATGCAGCTTTGTGCAGCGCGAAATCGATCCGGACGTTTTCGGCGAAGAGTTAGACCGCGATGTGTACGGTGACGTGGAGCGCATCGCCGCCATCGGCATGGTGGTGCAAAGGGCTGGCTGATGAGGATTTTGGGTGTCGGCGAATGCAATGACCTAGCCGCCATGTACGCCGGCATGGAGGCACGCGGTCACGAGGTCCGGGTGTTCGTGCGCGACGAGGCCAGCCACGGCGTCTTCAGCGGCATAGTGGCGCGCACCGACGATTGGCAGCAAGAGCTGGGTTGGATCGCAGAGGCTGCGGAGCAGGGTCTCATCGTCTTCGAGACTGCTGACCAGGGCGCGGTGCAGGACGATTTGCGTGCGCAGGGCTTCCAGGTGATCGGTGGCAGTGCGCTTGGTGACCGGCTGGAGGGCGATCGGGAGTACGGCCAGTCCAGTCTTCGGCAGGCAGGCCTGCGCACCGCCAGCAGCCACACTTTCAGCTCGTACCGCGAGGCGTTGGATTTCTTGTCCGGCAGGCACCAGCGCTACGTCCTCAAATTCAACGGCACCCACAGCCTGCGCACCAAGAACTACATCGCACAGGCCAGCGACAGCCGCGACCTGGCGGCACTGCTGCAGTTTCACGCCAATAGCGAAGCCACGCACGAGCTGCTGGACTTCGTTCTCATGGAATACATTGAAGGTATCGAGATCGGCGTAGGCGGGTATTTCAATGGCAGCGTTTTCCTGGACACGGCCTGCATTGACTTCGAGCACAAGCGCTTCTTCCCCGGTGAGCTCGGCGAGCTGACTGGCGAGATGGGGACTGTGGTCAGCTACGACGGCAGTGGCGCGCTGCGCGACTTCGTGCTGCAGCCGCTTGCTGGCGTGCTGCGTGACGGCGGGTACTGCGGTTACATCAACGTCAATCTGATGGCCAATGCTGATGGGTTGTGGCCGCTGGAGTTCACCAGCCGCTTCGGCTACCCGGGCTACGCCATTTGCGAGCAGCTGCATCGCCAGCCGTGGGAGAGCATTTTCCTGGCCATGGCCCGCCGCTCGGCCACCCGTTTCGCCACTGCACCCGGTTTCGCCGTTGGTGTGGTGCTGACGGTGCCGCCTTTCCCCTACCGCCAGGGCTACGCCGAACTATCCAAGGGGATCCCCATCATCCTGGACCACGACCTCGCGCCCGTTGACCGCGAAGCTATTGCCTTCGCCGAGGTGGAGATGCGCCATGGCGCCATGGTCACCAGCGGAACATGCGGTTATGTAGGCGTAGCCACAGGGTGCGCCGCTACGGTGGATGCGGCCCGCCTGAGAGCTCTGGAGGTGGTGAGCAAGGTCTATGTGCCGAATTTGCGCTATCGCAAGGACATTGGGGCGCGCGTGTCGGACCCGCAACTAGACCTGCTGCGGCAATGGGGTTACCTGGACGGTGTGCCAGCTCGCGCAAGCACCGTAGGAGGATGACGACGGCAAGGAGGGCGTTGGCCCGTCCGAGACCCAACAGGCGGTTGGTTCGATCTGGTTTTCAGGGTCACGCTGGGGCAGTGCACCGGAGAAGGTGGTCGGCTCAAGGCAGGCTGGGCCCAGGTGGTGGACCTGGAGAGTGGCGAGGTGGTCTTCTCCAAAAGCCGGCGACTCGGCGGGCCGGACCTCATTGCCGTCCCATGGTCGGAAGGCGGGGGGGTGGGGGACATGCCTGTCTCGTTCCATATGCTGCTGTCTCAGGACGAATCTAAACTCTCCCTGCTCGGCGCGCGGGACCTTCCGTTCCTCATCGTCGGCGACTAGGCTGGCTGGGCAGAGCAACTTCGTCTGCAGGGATTGCTCGAGGCTGAGTTCACCGTGGAAGCCGACCCCGCAAGCGATTGGGCCGTGGTGCTGTCGATCACCCCCACGGGCGTGAAGCACTCGCTGCAACTGGGCCGAA
>NZ_JBKDTZ010000270.1:0-10239 GCF_046339755.1 Acidovorax sp.
ATCCCAAGGTGCTCAGCTACATCGACGTACTGCGCCATCGCAAGCCCGTGGGCGAGCGCGTGGCTGTGATCGGTGCCGGCGGCATCGGTTTCGACGTGGCGGAGTTCCTGGTCCATGAAGGCCACTCCACCACGCTGGACCTGCCCGCCTGGCAGGCGGAGTGGGGCATCACCGACCCCGCCGAGGCACGCGGCGGCCTGGCCCCCAAGGGCCCGCAGGTGACGCCACCGGCGCGCCAGGTCACGCTGCTGCAGCGCAAGAAGGGCAAGCTCGGGGAGGGCCTGGGCAAGACCACGGGCTGGATCCACCGCACCACACTGAAGATGAAGCAGGTGCAGATGGTGGGCGGCGTGAACTACGAGCGCATTGCCGACGAGGGCCTGCTGGTCTCCTACGGCGAGCAGCGCGAGGACCCGACCTGGATCCCCTGCGACACCGTGGTGCTGTGCGCCGGCCAGCTGCCGCTGCGCACCCTGGCCGACGAGCTGCTGGCCCTGGGCAGGAAGCCCCATGTGGTGGGCGGTGCGCTGGAGGCGGGCGAGCTCGACGCCAAGCGCGCCATCGACCAGGCGGCGCGACTGGCCGCCGTGCTGTAGTCAGGCGTTCATTGGCAGCCCCAGCGCGTGGTACACCCGCGCCGCTGCATAGGCATCGTTGGCGGCGTACACCAGCTGCGATTCGGTGAGTCGGGGGTTGGCCCAGTTGGAGGTGGCGGCCTTCTTGGACTTGATGAAGCGCTGGTTGAACAGCACGGCCACGGCGCCCTTGACGCCCATGTCCTTGCGGTAGCCCTGCTGGCGGAACACGTGGTTGAGTTCCAGCACGCCCTCGGGCACCACGCCCAGCTTGGCCTCGATGCGTTTCTTGTCGTCACCGAGGCCAAAACCCGCCTTGGTCACGCCGGGCCGGGCCAGCAACTCGGCCACCAGGTGGCGGCAATCCCGGTCGTGCAGCTGGAACACCCAGGCCTTATCGAGGGTGGACAGCTGCACCACGTGCGGGCCGTCCGATGCTTCGCCCTGCACGAAGGTGGGCTTGGATTCGGTGTCGAAGCCCCAGACCGGGCTCGCGGCGAGTTCCTCCCCGGCTTGGCGGGCCTGCTCGGCCGTGGCCACCAGGGCAATGCGGTCGGGGGGAAGGCGCGCAAATGGTGCGAGCAGCGCGATCTCCTCCTTGCCGGGAACAGTGCGCTCGGTGAATGGTCGGGTCATGGGCTATTGTAGAAATGAATCCAGATGCAAGATCGATTGCAGCAGGCGTAGCCGCCTGCCATCATGCCCGGCGCGCGCGTCGCATGCCGGTGCCTGGGCTGGTGGACGATAAAGAAGCGCTTGTGGTGATGTAGGTCACGCCTGACGTGCGTTTGAGCGCTGCAGGCAATCGCCGCCGCGATCTCCCTGGCTAAGATGGTTCTCGCCAGCTGGGATGGTCGCTGTCTATTTTTTACTTGAACCCTGTTTCATTTGTTTTTGCACCCTGACCCTTCTGGCTGGCCTCGCTTTGTACCTGCCATTGTGCGGCGGGGCATGGGTGGCGTGCAAAGAGTCCGCCTGGCGTGGTTCGCGCTGGCGTTTGCGGTGGCCTGCGGCATGATGCAGCTGATTCCGGCCTTCCAGTCGCCCGATGAAATCGTGCACCTGCTGCGGGCCGACATGGTGGCCCACGGCCAGCCCTTGCTCCAGGGCGAGGAGCCCGGGGCGCGCAGCAGAACGGGGGGCTGGGTGGACACCCATTTCTTCGTGTTCTCGCAGTGGATGCAGAAGATCGTGGGGCCGCACCGGGACCGGAGCCTGTCGCCCGCCTGGCTCATGGACCAGGCCACCCGGTACGACTGGCAGGATGGGGAGATCTTCGTCAATGCCTCGGCCACGGGGTACTACGCGCCCTTCATCTACCTGCCGCATGCACTGGGGCTCAAGCTGTCGCGGGAGTTCGATCTCTCCCTGGGCCACAGCTACCAGTTCACGCGCATGCTGGTCACCCTGCTGGTGTTCGGCCTGGTCTTCTGGGCCTGGCAGATAGCGCGGCCCGCGCTGTTGGTGCAGGCCCTGGTGCTCATGCCGATGGCGCTGTTCCAGATCATCTCGCCCACCATCGACGGCTTGTGCTTTGCGCTGGCATTGCTGGTGCTCTCCTTGTTTCTGCTGCAGTGGCACGAAGGCAAGGCCACCCGCTGGCAGTCGTTCGCTTTCTATTTCTCCATCTTCCTGCTGGTCACGTCGCGCACCAACCTGCTTCCCATGGTGCTGCTGCCCCTGGTGCTGCTGCTGCGGCACGGGTCCTGGCAACGCCTGGCGGCCTCGGCCACGCTGCTGGTGGCCAGCGCCGGCTGGACACTGTACGGCTTGCTGCACACCCAGGACCACCGCGTGGTGCGCGCGCACTCCACCGGGCAGATCATCAGTGCCTACCTGCGCGACCCGCTCGAATTCCTGCACCTGGTGGGGCGGACCATTGCCGACCCCTTCCAGGGCCAGCTCATCGCCTCGTCGGTCGTGGGCAACCTGGGCTGGGCCGATGCGCCCATTCCAGACTTCGCACTGGCCGCCATTGGCGGCGGCCTGCTGCTGGCGGCCCTGCTGACCGTGGCAGGGACCCGCTACGAGAGGGCCGATCTCGGCATCCGCGCCACGCTGCTGGTCGCCGCCTTGGGCAGTGCGCTGCTGGCCTTCTTTGCCCTGGCCGTGACCTGGAACGACTACCCCGCGCGCGTCGTCCAGGGCCTGCAGGGGCGCTACTTCATCATCCCTGCCATGCTGCTGGCGGCGGCCCTGGGGCCTGTGCGCCCGAGGGGTGCGCCAGCGCAATCGGCAACCGCCCAAAGGCTTTTCATCCTGCTGTATGCCGCGTTTTGCCTGGGCGTTCTCGCTACGACCTTGCACGGGCGCTATGGCATGGGCGCGGCGGTGTTCGACTTCTGAGCGCGCACGCGACGCGGACGCCACTCAATAGCCTTCGCTATCCAGGTCGGCATCGGCCAGCGCAATCCGGTCGCGCCCTTGGCGTTTGGCCTGGTAGAGCGCCTGGTCGGCCCGGTCCAGCAGGTCGCGCAGGCTGCGGTCGCTGCCCCTGAGCGTGCCCAGGCCCATGCTGGCCGTGATGCGGTAATGGTGGCTGCCAGCCGCATCCACGCCCGCCAGTTCCAGCGTGCGCACGCAGTTGAGCAGCCGCACGGCGACCTCATGGCCCTGGGCCAGCGTGGTGCCCTGCAGCAGCACGCCGAATTCCTCTCCGCCCAGGCGGCCCACCGCGTCGCCGGGGCGCAGCCCGTCCATCACGGCGCGGGCAAAGGCCACTAGGGCGCGGTCGCCCTCCAGGTGGCCGAAGCGGTCGTTGATGGATTTGAAATGGTCCACGTCCAGCATCAGCAGCGTGAGCGGCGTGCCGTGCTCGCGTGCGGTGCGGTAGGCAGCGTCGGCGGTCTCCAGGAAGGCGCGGCGGTTGGCCATGCCAGTCAGCATGTCGGTGGTGGCCAGGCGGTGCAGCTCGCGCTCCAGGTTCTTGCGCTGCGTCACGTCGCGGTAGATGCCCTCCACCCCGGCGAACTGGCCCTGGTGGTCGTACAGCGCGTGGCTGCTGATGGAGATGTCGATCACCGTGCCATCGCGCCGCACCATCTGCCCGGGGAAGTCGGCCACCTCGCCTTTTTCCTGGATGGCCACCTTGAAGGCATCGCGGTCCTTGCTCTCGGGGTAGTAGGACTCGGCCGTGCGGCCCTCGATCTCGTGCGGCTCGTAGCCCAGCACGCGGCGCACCCCCGGCCCCACGTGCTGTACCACGCCCTGGGCGTTGGTGCGGTAGTAGACGTCCTGCATGTTGTCGAACAGGCGGCGGAAGTTGTGCTCGCTCTCGCGCAACTGCTCCTGGATTTCGCTCTGGTGCGTCATGTCCATGCCGCACATCAACAGGGCCGGCGCGCCCTGCCATTCGATGGCCACGCTGGACACCAGCACCATGCGCAGCTGGCCTTTGTCGGTGCGCACGCGGAACTCGGAGGACTTGTTGGGCCGGCCCGCATGGTCGGGCTCCTTCACGCGCTCGATGCGCTGGCTGGAGCGCGCCTTGTCCATGGGATGCACGAAGTGGCCGAGAATGCGGCCCAGCAGGGCCTGCTCGCTGTCGGCCTCCAAAAGGGCCACGCCGGCCGCGTTGGCCCGCAGGATGGCGCCGGCAGGCGTGACCACCAAAGCGGCTGCAGGCAGCAGTTGCAACAGGTCCTGATCGTGGTGCATGCGCTGTTGTAACAATACGTAGTGGTGCATTGTGGCACCGGGCGCGCAAAACGCCGCCAACTGTTTGGCAATGGTTGTTGGCCGGTGCGGGGCTTCCTGGCGCCATCTTGGTTGGCGCACGACATCGCATGGTCGCCGAAGCGGCTCCCGGGGGGCGTAGGCCGGCGCCGCATCTGCGCCCCGGGGCGTCTGGCTCAGGTGAACCGGGCGAACGGGTCCACCAGCGAAGCGATGGTCGGTTCCCCTGGCACTGCACCAGTGGCCGCGCTGCCGCGGCGCGCGGCCTCGGGCTCCACGGTCACCGGGGCGACAGCCACCGGCTGCATGGGCCGGCCATAGACACGGCGCACGCGGTCTTCGAGCGTGGGGTGGGTGTCGAGCTGGCGCTCCAGGCGGCTGCCGCCTTCCACGTCCACCAGCAGCATGTGCTGCACCGAGGGCAGGGCCAGGCCGGTGTGGCGGTGGTCCTGGGCATAGCCCGCAGGGGTGTCGCGGCGCTGTCCCATCACCTTGCGCAGCACGCCGCCCAGGCCCTCCTTGCTGCGCGTCCACTGCACGGCGCGGGCGTCGGCCAGGTACTCGCGCTGGCGCGATACGGCGGCCTTGAGCATGCGCCCCGTGAGCCAGCCGGCCACGCCCGCGAGCATGATGGCCGAGCCGAACCACCACGACAGGCCGCGCCGCTCGCGCATCGTGTCGCCGAAGTTGTAGACCAGCTCCAGCCCGAACACCATGCCCGCCAGCTGCATCTTCAGGCGTGTGTCGCCCTCGTGCAGATGGCTCAGCTCATGCGCCACCAGGCCCTGCAGTTCCTCGCGGTTGAGGTAATCGAGCGCGCCCTGGGTGACGGCGAGCACGGCGTCCTTCTCGTCCCAGCCGGCGGCAAAGGCGTTGATGGCGTCGACGCGCGGCACCACCATCACCTGCGGGCGGCGCATGCTGGCGGCAATGCACAGCTCGTCGACGATGTTGGCCAGGCGCTGCTCGGCATGCGAGATCGAGGGCCGCAGCTCGCGCGCCCCGGCCCGCGTCGCCAGCTTGATGCCGCCACCGCGCAGGTTGGAGGTTTCCACCCACCAGCCCCCCAGCACCAGCAGCAGCGATACGCCGACGTTGGCGGCCAGAAAGCCCGCAGGGTAGGGCAGGTTGCCCGGCAGCACGGACGCCATCAGCAGCCAGGCCACCACCAGCGCCCCGTGCACGGCCGCGACCAGCAGCACCACGGCGATGGCAAAGCCCAGCAGCAGGCGGCGCGTTGCGCTGCGCGCATCTTCCTGGTGGTTCCAGAACTTCATGGATCAGTCCTCGCGTTGGCGTGGACGGATCAGAACTGGACTTTGGGTGTGGCGCGTTCTTCCGCGCTTTGGGTCGATTCGAGCATGGGCGAGCTCACGAAACCCAGCAGCCGTGCCACGATCAGGTCGGGGAACTGCTGGGCCTGGTCGTTGAACTCCAGCACCTGGTCGTTGTAGGCCTGGCGTGCGAACCCGAGGCGGTTTTCGGTGCTGGTGAGCTCCTCGCTCAGCGACTTCATGGTCGTGTCGGCCTTGAGCTCGGGGTAGGCCTCTGCCAGGGCCATCAGCCGGCCCAGGCTGCCGCCGAGCACACCTTCTGCCGCGGCCAGCGCGCCCAGGGCGTTGGCGCTGGCGGGGGCTGCACGGGCGGCGCTGGCAGCGCTTTGCGCATTGCCGCGCGCCTTGACCACGGCTTCGAGCGTGGATGCTTCGTGCGCCATATAGCCGCGCGCCACCTCCACCAGGTTGGGGATCAGGTCATGGCGCCTTTTGAGCTGCACATCGATCTGCGCGAACGCGTTGGCAATGCGGTTGCGCAATTGCACCAGGCGGTTGTAGATCGCGATGGCCCATACCAGCGCGACCGCCAGCACCGCAGAAAGAATCCAGCCTCCAGTAGACATAGTGCACCTCCGTTGTTATGAATTGCGGCCTGTTCAAGGCCTTTGTTGCTGTCCATCTTATAGAGCGGGTTTTGCGCCAGGGCCGATAGCTGAAATCCGCAAGGGAATTGCGCCACGGCAGGCATGTATGCCAACATGGATGGTTACCCGATCTGTCCGCCTGGGCGGCAGGAGGTACCATCGCCCATGAGAAAAACTTTTCAACTCCATGTCG
The DNA here is from genome assembly GCF_046339755.1 of Acidovorax sp. Lineage (GTDB taxonomy): Bacteria > Pseudomonadota > Gammaproteobacteria > Burkholderiales > Burkholderiaceae_C > Acidovorax. Next base: position 6,365 of record NZ_JBKDTZ010000270.1, read on the forward strand.
AAGGCAAGAATCCAGACCGCGTTCTGGAAGCCGTCAAGCACGACATCCGCAAGTACATCAAGCGCGAACGGCGCCGCGAAATCCCCGCAGGCGCTGACTTCTGGGACTTCGATTGCCAGTTCGGCGCCACCAAGGAAGCGGCCACGGCGGTGCACCTGTCGGCCCTCACCGGGCTGATCAACGGCGTGGTGGCCGAGGGCGGCAAGCAGTTCTACGTCGAGATCCTGGCCAAGCCGGGCAAGCGCACCACGCGGCCTGCAGGCGAGCGCGACGATGCCAACGACGGCATGGGCGCTGAAGACGACGACAGCGAAGACTGAAGAACCCTGGGCTGCTGGGCCGCTCCCTCGGGGCGCCCTTGTTGCCTTCTGCACGCCAGCCGGCTTGCCCTTCACGGGGCAGCCGGTTTTTTTGTGGCCGCAGGCGGCAGTTATTCGGGTTTGGGCGGCTTCTTGCCCCGGGGGCGCGCGGCTTCGGCGGCTGCTTCGGCCTCGGCAACTGCCGCCGCGGCACGCAGCTTGTCCTTCTAGCTCGGGCGGCGGCCCTTGATGCCGCCCGTGCCCGGGGCTGCAGGCGTGGCAGGCGGCGCCACCTCGGTGGGCTCGAAGCCGGCGATCACCTCCAGCGGCAGGGCCAGGCCCTGGCGCTTTTCGATCAGCCTGAAATGTGCGGTCGCTTCAGGCATCACGAAGCTCACTGCCACGCCGCTCTCGCCCGCACGGCCGGTGCGGCCGATGCGGTGCACATAGTCATCGGCCGAGCGCGGCAGGTCGTAGTTGACCACGGCGGGCAGCTGCGCGATGTCGATGCCTCGCGCGGCCAGGTCGGTGGTCACCACCACCTGCCAGCGCTCGTCCTTGAACTCCTGCAGCACCTGCTTGCGCGCGCCCTGGCTCAGTCCGCCGTGGAAAGGGCTGGCGTAGATGCCGGCCTTGTACAGCTTTTCGGCCACGTGCTCGGCCGCGTACTGCGTGGCCACGAAGACCAGCACGCGCGACCATTCATGCTCTTTCACCAGATGGCGCAGCAACTGGGTGCGGCGCTTGTCGTCCACCGCAATGGCGCGCTGCGCGATGTCGGGCGTGTGTTCCGGCGTGGCGGCGATCTCCACGCGTACCGGCTGGCGCAGCAGGCCGTCGGCCAGGGCCTGCACGGCCGTGGGGAAGGTGGCCGAAAAGAACAGGTTCTGCCGCTTGGCCGGCAGCAGGGCCAGCACGCGCTGCAGTTCCTCGGCAAAGCCCAGGTCGAGCAGGCGGTCGGCCACGTCCAGCAACAGGGGGGCCACCTGGCCCAGGAGAACGGCGTTGTGCTCCACCCGGTCGAGCAGCCGGCCCGGTGTGGCCACGATGACGTCAGCCCCGCCGCGCAGCGCCATGAGCTGCGGGTTGATGGAGACACCGCCGAACACCACCGCCACCTTGGGCGGCTGCTGCACCAGGTGGCGCGCCAGGTCGCGCAGCACCTCGCCCACCTGGGCCGCCAGCTCGCGCGTGGGCACCAGCACCAGGGCCTGGATCGGGCGGGTCGACTGGCCGGTGGCGCCCATCTGCACCAGCTGCAGAAGGGGCAGGCCGAATGCCGCCGTCTTTCCCGAGCCGGTCTGCGCGATGCCCAGCAGGTCCTTGCCGTCCAGAATCGGGGGGATCGCCTCGGCCTGGATGGGCGTGGGCGCCGTGAAGCCTGCGGCCTGGGCGGCATGGGCAAGGGCAGGGGAGAGACCGAGGGCGGCAAAAGGCATGGGCTGGGCGCCGGTGCCATGGGCACGAGCGCAGAATGGATTGGGACAATCCCCCGATTGTCCTGCACTTGGCATGGGCCGTGCGCATAGATAATCGGACGGCATATTCCCACGCTGTCCCAGTCCATGGCCATTCCGACCGACCCTTCCGCCATCACCCACGGCATTCAATTGGCGGTGGCGCCCGTTTTCCTGCTCACCGCCGTCTCCGGCATGATCGGCGCCGTGGCCGGCCGGCTGGCCCGCATCATCGACCGCGCCCGCGTGGTGGAAGACCGCGCCCGCGCCAACAGCGACCCCGAGTACACCGCCCGCGCCTACGTCGAGCTGGGTGAGCTGCGCCTGCGCGGCCGGCTGGCCAATGGCTGCATTGCGCTGCTGACCTTCTGCGCCTTTCTCATCGGCATCACCATCATCCTGCTGTTCCTGGGCGAAACGCTGGACTACCAGGCCAACCGCCTGGCCATCGCCGGCTTCCTGGCGGGTGTGGTGTCCTTTCTGCTCGCGCTGGTGTGCTTTCTTGCCGAAACCGTGATGGCCACGCGCCTGCTCAACTTCCACATGCTGCAAAACGAGCTCGGCGCCAACCCTGCCGACAAGCCCCGGGAGCAGCAATAAGCATGGCCCCCGCTCCCAAGAAATCCCTAGCCGACCTCGCCAGCCTGGGCGGCCTGGTCTACTCCACCGATGCGGGCCGCATGTGCCCCGACTGCCGACAGCCCATCGCCCAGTGCCACTGCAAGGAACTGGCCAAGGCGGCCGTGCCCGCAGGCGACGGCATCGTGCGCGTCTCGCGCGAAACCAAGGGCCGCGGCGGCAAGGCCGTCACCCTGGTCAAGGGCGTGCTGGCCGATGCCGCCGCGCTGGACCAACTGGGCAAGCAGCTCAAGGCCGCCTGCGGCAGTGGCGGCACGGTGAAGGACGGCGTGATCGAGGTCCAGGGCGACCACGTGGACCGCGTGATGGCCGCGCTGCAAAAGCTCGGCCACAAGGTCAAGCGCGCGGGCGGCTGAAAAAAGAAAGCCTTGCATGGACGCGGAAAAGCTGCAGAAACTGGTGACCATGGAGATGCCCTACGGCAAGCACAAGGGCACGCTGATCGCCGACCTGCCCGGCAACTACCTCAACTGGTTTGCGCGCGAGGGATTCCCCAAGGGAGAGCTGGGACAGTTGCTGGCGCTGATGCACGAGATCGATCACAACGGGCTGTCGGATCTGCTGAGGCCGCTGAGGGGGAGGTGAGTCCCCTCATTTCGAACTGTGGGTGGCGTCCGTTGGCGCCGCTTTTGGGTAGGGTGCATGGACCGGACTCAGGTGTACTCCATGCGTTCGGTTCATCAATAAAAAGGGGGAAGAAGAATGCGATTGCCGTTTGTCGTCATACCGCTGCTGGAAGAGACTGTCAGCCGAAAGCATCTGCCCAAAGATTATCCGATTGAATTCTGGAAGGCGGAGAACCATCGAGGCTGGATCGATGCTTTCATGGTGTTCGGCAGCCTCTTGTTCTATTCGGACATACCAGAAGAGTCTTTGCCCCGCGCCTACGCGCAGGTCGCGTATCTCTTTGATTGGGAAGCGCAATGCCAACGCAGCGGATGGTCTGCTTTTGACAATCGCCATGATGCGATGGATCGCATTCTGGAGAGCTACTGCGAGGTGGGCCTGGCTGGTGAGGCGGCTGCACTGAAGGCTGCGTACCAAGCTTGGCTGGGGACTTCGGGGTCGTTCGAGTCAACGTCACAGGCTTATGACGAGTTCAGCCATGGGTTTTCCATTGACCTAGACAGGCTGGAATACCTGGCCGCCTACTTTGTCGATCATGCAGACCGGTTGTTCTACGTGCCGGAGGCTTGAATGGCTGCGCAAGCCCAGGCCGCTTTTTCTCACGCGCCCTCAGGCCACAGCACCGGAAACAAAGCATGCTCCATCGGCGCCCCCGCCGGCAACTCGTCCACCCGCGAGGCCGCCACGATCACGATGTCCGCCGCCGCGGCGTCGACCGCGGCCAGCGCCCGCCACTCGGGCAAGGTGAGGTAATTGAAATTCCACGGCACGGGGCGGACGTCCAGCCCCCCGTCGAACTCGCTGAAGACCCGCACACACAGGCGCATCGCCCGCTGGAAGGCTGGCTGGTCGT
>NZ_JBKDTZ010000271.1:0-3773 GCF_046339755.1 Acidovorax sp.
GCTATCAACTGCGCGCCGCGCCTAGCATCCCATCCCGAAAAGGAACTTGCGCGGCTTCAAAAAAGCCTGGAGCAGGTTTTTCGGCAACTGGAATTCCAGCGTCGACTGGCTGCCTGGCAACTCCATCGGAATCCGACATCTACGGCGGCTACAAGTGCAAGGCCGGCGGCGCCGACCTGGATGTGGGCCTCTTGACCTACATCTACCCCGGCAACAGCAACGGCAACACCACCGAAGCCTATGGCGCGGCCACCTTCGGGCCCGTGACCGCCAAGTACTCGCACACTCTGTCCAAGGACTACTTCGCCTATGCCGGTCCCGGCAGGGGGCCTTGTCAGGCAGTGGCCGCCAGAATGCGCTGCGCCACCTCGGCAAAGCCGGCGCCGCGCTCGCCCTCGGTCACATAGCGCGGTAGGTGCGCCAGCTGCGGCACGAAGCGCGCGATGTTGGCCACGCCCACGCTGTGCACGAAGTGCTGGAACATGAGCTGGTCGTTGGTCGAGTCGCCCACGTAGACCCAGCGGCCGATCTCGGCATCGAGGTCGCGGCCGAACAGCTCGCGCACGATCCAGCGCGCGCCTTCGAGCTTGTTGTGCGCGCCGAACCAGCCATTGATGTGGATGCTGCTCACCGTGGCGTTCATCCCGGCCGCGCGCATGCGCTGCACGGCGGCGTCGATGGCGTCCTGCGGCAGGTGCGTGAACTCGCTGTGGTCGATGGCGATGTCGGTCTCGCGCCCTGGCGAATCGGTGGCACGTGATGCGCCTGGCACCTCGCGCTCGACCTGTGCCAGCACCTGCTGCATGCGCGCGTAGTTGGCGCTGCGGGTGGGCTCGTCCTGCTGGTAGGTCTTGGCCAGCGTCGGGCCCTGCGGCCCGTCCACCCGGCGCAGCGCCACGGCGCCGTTCTCGGCCACGATGGCGTCCACGGGCCAGCTCAGTGCAAAGGGCTCGCTCCAGCCCACGGGCCGGCCTGTGATGGGGATGACGTGCAGGCCGGCGGCGCGCAGCGCGCCCAGCGCCTGGAGCGCTTCGGGCGTGATGGCGCCGTCGGTGGTCAGGGTGTCGTCGATGTCGGTGAAGACCCCGAGCAGCGGGGGCAGGGTGGCAATGGGCCAGTGGGACAGGGGATGCATGAACGCGAAAGGGAAAAGCGGGCTGCCGTCCTCAGAACAGCAGCTCCAGGATTCTGTCGATCAGGGCCACGGAGAGGACCATGATCACGATGTAGCCGAGTGACTGCAATGCACGGCGGCGGTCCTGTCGGTTGGCAGCGGTGCGGTAGAGCCAGGCCGCAATGGGGGGCAGGGCGATGGGCCCCAGAATGGCCATGCCCATCATCGGGACCACGGCAAAACCGCCCCAGTTGTCGGCCGTGTTCATGGTCCGTGCGGACTGGAAAAGCTGGTAGGCCGGGATGGCCAGCGCAACGAACAGGGCCACCGAGGCAGCAGCTACGCTGATGTAGCGGGCCAGGGCGACATACACGGCGGCACCGGCAAGGAGGGCGCCCCACCACTTCAGCGCGGCCCAGCCATCGCGCGTTCGGGCCTGGGGAGCGGGCGCCGCCCTGGCCGCGCGTGCCTTGGCCTCGCGGGCCTGGGCTTCGCAGGTGCCGCGTTGCTCGCACGAGGCATTGGCGGCCAGGTAGCTGCGCAGCGCATCTTGCCGGGGCAGCGCGAGTGCCGTGGCGATCGCGCTGCGTTCGGATTCCCGGGCGAGCGAGTCGGACTGGATGAGCAGCCGCCCCTGCTGCTGGGCGGCCAGGAGCACCGCGCCCGCATCCTCTGCGACCCCCTGCAGTGCCGGACCGCGGCACAGGTAGGGCAGGGGCTTGTCGGGCGCCAGAGGGGCGCGGGCTTGGTAGCGGGGCGTCTCGCAGGCCATCGACCAAGCGGGTGGGGCGTGGGAAGCCGCGGCGCGCTCCGGCAGCAGTTCCAGATCGAATGGCCCCAGGGCCAACGCCCCGCTGCCGGTGTTGCGCAGTTCCACCAGGGCAAAGACGCCAGGCGCCGGCGGCACGCCCGGCACTGGCGTGGCGACCGGGGCTTTGGCGTTGCCGCGCACCACCCACACGCCCGGGCGCAGGTTCACCAGGCGTTCTTGCAGGCTGCCGATCTCCTCGGGCAGCGGCACGCCGGCTTCGGGCAGTGCGATGCGCAGTTGGCGGGCCAGCAGGGCGTTCCACCAGCCCTTGGCGTCGCGGGTGCGGGCGGTGTTGTCTGGTGAGCCGACGGACGCGATGGCCTGGCCCAGGGTTTCGGTTGCCGGGGCGAAGTTGCCTGACGGCTGCAGGCTGGCCAGCCAGCGCAGCAGCAGGGCCTGGCGCAGAGCGGCGGCCTCGCGGGGGCGGCCCAATGCCTCCAGCGCTTGGGGCCAGTGCATGGACTCGACGGGCGCATCGCCGACCGGCAGGTTCAGGATGTCCTGAACGAGCGGGATTGCCGCGCGTGCCGCGGCGGGCTGCCTGGTGCTGTTGTGGGGCGTGTCTGCCATGGCCATGGCGCAGCACAGTGCCAGTGCGACCACGAGCAAGCACCGCCGCAGCAGGCCTGCCGCCCTTCCACGGAGCGCAGGCCGTGCTATCGAGAGCTGGGCATGCCGCATGGGAAGGGCGATGTCTGAGAGATGGCCGGGAGGAACGAACAGGCTCAGCTTGCGCTGCCCAGGCTCAGCCCGGCGTGCTCGCGCAGCGGGTGGAAGTGGATCTTGGGAAAGCGCTCCTGCGCCAGGCGCACATCGTAGGGCGAGGTGCACAGGTAGGCCAGGGTGTCGGCCGCATCGTGCGCCAGGCGCAGCGGGTAGGCGTCGGTGAAGGCGCGCAGGTCGGCCGCGTTGTCGGCAGTGATCCAGCGCGCACCGGTGTACTGGCAGCCTTCCAGGCGCACGTCGGCGTCGTACTCGGCCTTCAGGCGGTGCTGCACCACTTCGAACTGCAGCTGGCCCACGGCGCCCAGCAGCATGTTGCCGCCCGCATCGGGCTTGAAGACCTGGATCGCGCCTTCCTCACCCAACTGGGCCAGGCCCTGCTGCAGCTGCTTGGTGCGCAGCGGGTTCTTGAGCACCACGGTCATGAACATCTCGGGCGCGAAGAACGGCAGGCCGGTGAACTGCAGGTTGGCGCCATCGGTGATGGTGTCGCCGAGCTGCACGCCGCCGTGCGTGGTGAAGCCGATGATGTCGCCCGCATAGGCTTCTTCGACCGCCTCGCGGCGCTGCGACATGAAGGTCACCACCGAGGTCGGGCGCAGCTCCTTGGCGCTGCGCTGCACCTTGAGCTTCATGCCCGGCGTGTACTTGCCCGAGGCCACGCGCACGAAGGCGATGCGGTCGCGGTGGTTGGCGTCCATGTTGGCCTGCACCTTGAACACCACGCCGGCAAAGCCTTCGTCCTCGGGCTGGATGGTCTTGACCACGGGCTGCTTGTTCACCTGCAGCGTGCTCACGCGCGGGCCGGGGGGCGGGGCCATGTCGACCAGGGCGTCGAGCACTTCCATCACCCCGAAGTTGTTCACCCCGGAGCCGAAGAACACGGGCGTCAGCTTGCCGGCCAGGAAGGCCTCGTGGTCCCATTCGGGCGAAGCGCCCACGGCCAGCTCCATGCTTTCCAGCGCCGCGTCGAATTCGGCACCGAAGCGCGCGCGCAGCGTGGCTTCGTCCGACAGGGGAATGGCCTCGAAATCCTGCGGGCGGCGCTCGCAGCCGGATTCGAACACCGTCAAGGACTTCGTGCGCAGGTTGATGAAGCCGCCGAAGGCTTTGCCCTGGCCCACC
>NZ_JBKDTZ010000272.1:0-16365 GCF_046339755.1 Acidovorax sp.
CTGCGGCGCAGCACAATCGCGACTTCGCCGTTGTCCAGCCGCACGAAGGTGCCGGGCGGGCACAGGCCGATGGAGCGCACGAGCGTGTAGCTCACCTCGTCGCGCTGGTCCACCTCCTGGCCCACGATGGCACGCACCGAATCGGTGGCGCTGCGCCCGGCGCGCGATTTGCGCGGGCTGATCATGGCCGCGTAGCGGTCGATGGTGCCCAGGATGCGCGTCAGGCGGTCTTCGGGGTTCTGCTGTGCCAGGGGCACCTGGTCGGCCATGTTGGTGTGGTGCTGGCCCACGACGTCAAGCCACAGCTTGTCGCTCACGAACAGGCGCTCCAGCAGGGCCTGGCTCTCCTCGGGGTGGCTGCGGATGGCCTCCTGCTGCGCGCTGGTGGGGCGCTCGCGCTGCTCGGCCAGCTCGTCCTGCAGCGCGGTCATGCCGATGTTCATGGTCAATGCCGCGCGCACCAGGCTGTCGCGCTCGCTGGGCACCAGGCGCAGGTCCTGCGCCATGATGTGGCACAGGGTGCCGCAGACCAGCGCGTGCGCTGCGCTGTAGCCCACCGACGAAGTGGCGGCGAGCTGGAACATGAGGTACAGCGCCGCATCAATGTCGTGCGCCACCAGGTCCTGCAGCCACAGGTCGAAGGCGCGCACCTTGCCCGGAAAATCCTGCACCTGCAGCGGTTTGGAGAGCAGCACCGACAGGGCCGACTCCAGGTCCGACCACAGGCCCAGCAAGTCTTCGTACTCGCCCTCGTGGGGGCTGTTGTTGGGCAGCGGGGTGGTGGCGTTCATGGCAGGGGTGCGACGGTTCAGTGGCGCTTTTCCAGCACCATCTTGTCGTTGATGCGGGTCATCTGGAACGCGCCGAGGAAGCTGTTGCCCAGCAGCACATACGGCATGTCGGTGGACATGATGACGGCATCCACGCCCAGCACCTCCACATCGCCCACGCGCACGGAGTCCAGGCGCACCCTCCAGCCCTGGGCCACACCGTTGGCCGTGCTCATGAGCACCTTCTGGCTGTCTTCGGGCTTGAGGCCCATGCGGTCGGCCGCGGGCTTGCCGATGGCGACCACGGTCGCACCGGTGTCCACCATGTAGGTCATGGGCTTGCCATTGATGGAGCCGGTGTTGGTGAAGTGCCCCCGGCTGTCTGCCGTCAGGGTGATGCGCTTGCCGCTGCCGCTGGAGCCCAGGGCCACCGGGGATTCACCCAGGCGCAGCAGGCGCCGGGTGCCCTGGACTTCCACCGTGGCCTCGTCCTTGCTGACGGTCAGCACCTTCACGCCCTGGTGCGTCTCGCCCGGCCCCACGGCGCGCGGCGCGCTGCCATCGACCACCAGCAGCGCCTTGCTGCCCAGCACGCCGGCCAGGGCGATGGACTGGCCGGCAGCCCATGCCGGCAGCGCAAGGGCCATGGCTGCGGCCAGGGCCAGCGGGATCGCCAGGCGAGAGGTTTGCATGGGGGGCCGGTCCGCGTTGGCTCAGTCGCGGAAGTTGTCGAACGACAGTGGCGTGTCGGTCACGTCCTTGCGGATCAGGGCCATCGCGGCCTGCAGGTCGTCGCGCTTGGCGCCGGTCACGCGCACGGTGTCGCCCTGGATGGCGGCCTGCACCGTGAGTTTGCTGTCCTTGATCAGGCGCTGGATCTTCTTGGCCAGCTCGCTCTCGATGCCGTTTTTCACCTTGATGACCTGCTTGACCTTGTCGCCGCCCATCTTCTGCACATCGCCCATGTCCAGGAAGCGCACGTCCACATTGCGCTTGGTGAGCTTGTTGCGCAGCACGTCCTCGATCTGGGTGAGCTGGAAGTCGGCGTCGCCGATCAGCGTGATCTCCTTGTCCTTGATCTCGATGCTGGCGGAAGTGCCCTTGAAATCGAAGCGGGTGCCGATTTCCTTGGCGGTGTTTTCTACGCCGTTCTTCACTTCGACCAGGTTGGCTTCGCAGACGGTATCAAAAGATGGCATGGTGGTGGCTCTCTGTCTATCTCGGGAATACGGGTTTCGCCCCAGCGCTCCAAGGCGACACTGAATAAGTCTTCGCGATGGCGCGTGCCCTGATTTGGGATGGGCTGCCAGGCGCAAAGCGCAGCCATAGCCAGTGCTATGGCGAGCATTTGCTTGCGGAGCAGACCGCCCAAAGCGGGGCGCGCGGCGCGCGAGGGACTTGTTCAGTGTCGCCTTAATGCGCGGGTGCGACAATCGGGCCAATGGTAGTCGAGAAAAACGTCCCTTTGCAGCCCTGCAATACCTTCGGCATCGCCGCGCGCGCCCAGACCCTGGTTCGCGTGCGTTCTGCCGATGATATTGCGGTCTTCCTGGCCGATAAAGAACTGTCTGGCGGCCCGGTCTTCGTGCTGGGCGGCGGCAGCAACATCATCCTGACCGGCGACGTGCGTCCGGTGGTGCTCAAGATGGAGATCAAGGGCCTGCGCCTGGTGGAGGAAACGCCCCGGGCCTTCATCGTGGAGGCCGGTGCCGGCGAGGTCTGGCACGACTGCGTGGCCTGGACGCTGGACCAGGGCTACCCGGGCCTCGAAAACCTGGCCATGATCCCCGGTACCGTGGGTGCATCGCCGGTACAGAACATCGGCGCCTATGGCGTGGAGCTGCAGGACCGCTTCGAGTCGCTGGATGCCATCGACCTGGCCACGGGCGAGCGGTTCACGCTCGACGCCGCCCAGTGCGCGTTCGGCTACCGCGATTCGGTGTTCAAGCACGCCCCCGCGCAGCCCGAGGTGGCCGGCGGCCTGCCGCGCGGCATGGGCCTGGCCGGGCGCGCGGTGATCACGCATGTGCGGTTTCGCCTGCCGCGGCCCTGGAAGCCGGTGCTGGGCTACCTGGAGCTGGAGCGCCGCCGGGCCGAGGCCGGCGTCGACCACCCCACGGCCCGGCAGATGTTCGACTGGGTGTGCGACATCCGCCGCGCCAAGCTGCCCGACCCCGCCGTGGTGGGCAATGCCGGCAGTTTCTTCAAGAACCCCACGGTCTCGCCCGAGCAGTGCGCCGACATCATCGCGCGCGAACCCAAGATCGTGCACTACCCCATGCCCGATGGCAGCATCAAGCTGGCGGCCGGCTGGCTCATCGACGCCTGCGGCTGGAAGGGCAAGTCCATCGGCAAGGCGGGGGTCTACGAAAAGCAGGCCCTGGTGCTGGTCAACCGCGGGCGCGGCGAGCAGAGCGTGACCGGCGGAGAGGTCATGACCCTGGCCAAGGCCATCCAGACCAGCGTCTACGAGCGCTTCGGCATCCGGCTCGAGCCCGAGCCGGTAGTCGTGTAGCCACTCTGAAAAAGAAAAGCCACCCGAGGGTGGCTTTCTTCATGCGCTGGAGGCGGTTTACTCGCCGCGTTTGTCGTTCAACTGGGCCAGCGCGGCATTGCCACCCAGCGACAGCAGACCGGCGCGCGAGTACACGCCCAGCTTGGCGCGCGTGTCCACGATGTCCAGGTTGCGCATGGTCAGCTGTCCGATGCGGTCGGCCGGCGAGAAAGGCGCGTCTTCCACCTTTTCCATGCTCAGGCGCTCGGGCGCGTAGGTCAGGTTGGGGGATTCGGTGTTCAGCAGCGAGTAGTCGTTGCCGCGGCGCAGTTCGATCGTCACCGTGCCGGTGATGGCGCGCGCCACCCAGCGCTGGGCGGTTTCGCGCAGCATGATGGCCTGGGGGTCGACCCAGCGGCCCTGGTACAGCAGGCGGCCGAGCTTCAAGCCATTCATGCGGTACTGCTCGATGGTGTCCTCGTTGTGAATGCCGGTCACCAGGCGCTCGTAGGCGATGTGCAGCAGCGCCAGGCCGGGGGCTTCGTAGATGCCGCGGCTCTTGGCCTCGATGATGCGGTTCTCGATCTGGTCGCTCATGCCCAGGCCATGGCGGCCACCGATGCGGTTGGCTTCCAGGATCAGCGCCACGGGATCGTTGAACTCCACGCCGTTCAAGGCCACGGGCTGGCCTTCCTCGAAGCGCACCGAGACTTCCTCGGCCTTGACCTGCACGTCGTCTTTCCAGAACGCCACGCCCATGATGGGGTTCACGATGCGGATGCCGCTGTTCAGGAATTCGAGGTCCTTGGCCTCGTGCGTGGCGCCCAGCATGTTGCTGTCGGTGCTGTAGGCCTTCTCGGCGCTCATCTTGTAGCCGAAACCTTCCTTGGTCATGAAGGCCGACATCTCGGCACGGCCGCCCAGCTCGTCGATGAACAGCTGGTCCAGCCAGGGCTTGTAGATCTTGAGCGAAGGGTTGGTGAGCAGGCCGTAGCGGTAGAAGCGCTCGATGTCGTTGCCCTTGAAGGTCGAGCCGTCGCCCCAGATGTTGACGTCGTCCTCCTTCATGGCGGCCACCAGCATGGTGCCGGTAACGGCACGGCCCAGCGGTGTGGTGTTGAAGTAGGTGATGCCGGCGGTGCTGATGTGGAAGGCGCCGGCCTGCAGGGCGGCAATGCCTTCGTGCGCAAGCTGCGTGCGGCAGTCCACCAGGCGGGCCTTCTCGGCGCCGTATTCCATGGCCTTCTTGGGGATGGCGTCGTAGTCGGGCTCGTCGGGCTGGCCCAGGTTGGCCGTGTAGGCGTAGGGCAGGGCGCCCTTGTTCTTCATCCAGCGCAGCGCGGCACTGGTGTCGAGACCGCCGGAGAAGGCGATGCCGACCTTTTCGTTCAGGGGCAGGTTCTGGAGGATGGTGGCCATGTCGGTCTGGGCTTTCTCGCGGATCAGCCGAAGTGGCAGATGTAGTGGTAGGCGCTGGCCACGCGGATCTCGAACTTGGAGTTGCCGGGCACGCTGAACTTCTCGCCCGCGCCGGACTTGACCCAGGCGTCCGTGCCGTCGAGCTTGTACTCGCACTCGCCGCCCACGCATTCCATGATCTCGGGCGCGCCGGTGTTGAAGGTCAGCGTGGCGGGCAGCACCACGCCCACCGACTTCTTCGTGCCATCGGGGAAGGTGATGTTGTGGCTCACGCACTTGCCGTCAAAGTACACATTGGCCTGGGTGGTGACGGACACGCCGTCGATTTTTTCGGTGGTCATGAATGCGCGTTGGTTGGAGGGAAACCCCTGATTTTAGGCCACCGTACCGGCGCCGCCGCGCCAGGCAAAAAAAAGAGCCCCGAAGGGCTCTTTGAAGGACTGGCGCACGGGGAGGGCAGCCCGTAATGGCAATGGTCACTGGGCCGGCAGCGTGCGCATGCCGCCGGCTGCCCAGGCTGCCCGCTCAGCGCCAGTAGGGATTGCGCGGGTGGTGGTACGAGCGGTCGTAGCCGTACTCGATCACCGTGACCGGGGGCGTCACGTAGGTGGGTGGGGGCGCCGGGTAGGTCGAGGTGACCACGCCGGGCTGGGCATAGCCCTGCTGGTAGGCGGGCTCCGTCGAATAGGTCTGGCCCGGCTGCACGCTCACGGGGATCCAGCGGCCCGGGTCGTACTGGGTGCGCGTGGTGTACTGGCGGCCAGCGTACTCGTAGACCACGTTGTAGCCCACGGTGCGGTTCTCGTAGTAGGTCTGGTTGTGGCAGCGCTGCACGTTCTCGTACTGCGGCTGGCCATTGCCTTCGATGTTGTTGCCCAGCACGGCGCCACCGATCAGGCCCAGGGCCGTGGCCGCGGCACGGCCGCTGCCCTTGCCGATCTGGTTGCCGACGGCACCGCCGGCGATGGCACCCAGCACGGCGCCGCCACCCGAGGTGCGGTTGCCGCTGTACACGGTTTCGTTGTTGCACACCTGCTGGGGCACGGCCACCTGCTGCACGATGGGGGTGGACGAGAGCACGCGGCCCTGTTCTTGGGCACTGGCCATGGTGGCAACGGCGGCCAGGGCGGAAAGAATGACGATCTTTTTCATGGAGAAACTCCTTTCAGGGTCAGTGCATAACGCACCAGACTGTTGAAAAGTTTAGGCCGGGCCGGTCAAAACCGGGTGGGCAGGCCGTAAAACTGCGTAAAGATTTGTGCAATATCTCCGCTTTCCAGGCGCTGGATCACGGAAATCTCAGGGGTTGGAGCCGCCCTTTCGCCATTCGTTCCAGGTTTCGGGCACGAAACCGACCGAAATCCGGGTGCTGCCGCCTGTTTTCCACTCCACCACGGGGCGCTTGACCACGCTGGGCTGGGCCTGAAGCAGGGCGCTGGCGCTGGCGTCGTCCTTCACCGCGGCCTGGGTATCGGCATCGAGCTTGCGCCAGGTCGTGCCCTGGCGGTTCACCAGTTTGTCCCGGCCCACGGCGGCCAGCCAGCCGGGCAGGTGCCCGGCGGGCACGCCCTGCTTCTTGAAATCGTGGAAGGCGTAGTCCAGGCCCTGGTCGGTGAACCAGGTGCGCGCCTTTTTCACGGTGTCGCAGTTGGGAATGCCGTAAAGGGTGATGGTGGTGCTTGCGTTTGTCATGGTTACTGCGGGTTCAGGATGTGCGCGACCGTGGGCTCGGCGACAATCGCGGGCTGTATGGACACGAATAATATCGACACCCTGGACCGCTGGCTGCAGCACTGCGAGCGCCTGCACCCGCACAACATCGACATGGGCCTGGACCGTGTGAGCGAAGTGGCGCGCCGCATGGCGCTGCGCTTCGACTGCCCGGTGGTTACCGTGGCGGGCACCAATGGCAAGGGCTCCACATGCGCCATGCTGGAGGCCGTGGGCCTGCAGTCGGGCTACCGCACGGGGGTGTACACCTCGCCGCATCTGGTGCTCTTCGAGGAGCGCTGCCGTGTGCACGGCGAGATCGTGGCCGCTGCCGATCTGGTACCCCACTTCGCGGCCGTGGAGGCCGCCCGCGTGCAGGGCGGCGAGGCCATTTCGCTGACCTATTTCGAGTTGTCCACCCTGGCCATCCTGCGCCTCATGAGCCAGGCCCGCCTGGACCTGGCAATCCTGGAAGTGGGCCTGGGCGGGCGGCTCGACGCCACCAACATCATCGATGCCGACTGCGCCATCATCACCAGCATCGACATCGACCACACCGAATTCCTGGGCAAGGACCGCGAGAGCATCGGCCGCGAGAAGGCGGGCATCATGCGCGCCGGCCGCCCGGCGATCGTGAGCGACCCCATGGCTCCGCAGAGCGTGGTGGACCATGCCACTGCCATCGGGGCCGACCTGTGGCTCTCGGGCCGTGACTTCAACGTCTCGGGCGACAAGCAGCAGTGGAATTGGGCGGGCCGCGGCCGCCGCTATGCGGGCCTGGCCTATCCTGCGCTGCGTGGCGCCAACCAACTGGTGAATGCCGCGGGGGTGCTGGCCGCGTTCGAAGCCTTGCGCGAGCGCATTCCCGTGACCGCGCAGGCGGTGCGCACGGGCATGGGCATGGTGGAACTGCCCGGGCGCTTCCAGATCGTGCCGGGCGAGCCCACGCTGGTGCTGGACGTGGCGCACAACCCGCATTCGGTGGCAGCGCTCACGGCCAACCTCGATGCCATGGGCTTTTTCCCCACCACGCACGCAGTGTTCGGCGCCATGGCGGACAAGGACCTGGCCACCATGCTGGCCAAGGTGGGGCCGCTGGTGGACCGCTGGTACTTCACCAGCCTGCCCACGGCGCGAGCCGAGACGGGCGCCGCGCTGCAGCAGAAATGGAATGCCCTGCAGATGGTGGCCGGCGGGCGCCGCGAGGTGGCCACCAGCGTGCACCAAGACCCCATGCAGGCACTGCAGGCTGCCGTGGCGGCGGCAGACCCGGCTGATAGAATCGTGGTCTTTGGCTCGTTCTTCACGGTGGGCGGGGTATTGGTCAACGGCACTCCCCGCCTGCACGCCAAACATCTGGGCGCGTAAGCGCTCCGCACGAGTCGCAACTCCATG
Source organism: Acidovorax sp. (assembly GCF_046339755.1). Classification (GTDB taxonomy): domain Bacteria; phylum Pseudomonadota; class Gammaproteobacteria; order Burkholderiales; family Burkholderiaceae_C; genus Acidovorax. The sequence continues at coordinate 7,789 of NZ_JBKDTZ010000272.1, forward strand.
GCATTTTTCAAGTTTCGGTGGCCCGGTCAGAGTGAACCCGCCGCACCGGCCGACAAGCCGGCTGCCAAGCGCTCACGCGCTGCGCCCCAGGCCGAAAGCATCGAAGCGATGCGCCGGCGTGCGCGCCACCGCCTGATCGGTGCGGCCGTGCTGGTGGCCCTGGGCGTGGTGGGCTTTCCGCTGCTGTTCGACACCCAGCCGCGCCCCATTGCGGTGGACATACCGATAGAGATTCCCGACCGCAACAAGACCGCACCCGTGGTCGTGCCCGCGCCAGCACCGGCTGCTGCGCAGGCCCCCTCGGCCGCGCCGGCTTCTGCGGCGGTGGCGCGCCAGTCCGCACCGGCCCCGCAGCCTGCAGCAGGCCGCACGGCGCCGGGCCAGGGCAGTGCCGGCAATGGCCTGAGCGAAGGCGAGGAAATCATCGCCGGCCCCAACAAGCCGGCCCTGGTGCCCAAGCCCCCCGTGGTAGCGGCCGTGCCCAAGCCGGAACCCGCCCCCAAACCTGAACACAAGCCCGAGCCCAGGCCGGTTGCCGCAGCAACCCCTGCGCCTGCCGCGCCGGCCCGCAGCAGCGGCACCGACGAAGCGGCCCGCGCCCGCGCCCTGCTGGAGGGCCGGACCACGGCGCCCGCCGTGGCGGCGTCAGCAGCCCCGGCCAGTGCCGAAGACGCCCGCTTCATCGTGCAGGTGGGGGCTTTTGCCGATGCGGACAAGGCGCGCGAGGCGCGCACCAAGGTGGAGCGCGCCGGCCTCAAGACCTTTGTGCAGGTGGTGGATACCAAGGACGGCAAGCGCACCCGGGTGCGCGTGGGCCCCTACAACAACCGCGCGGATGCGGACAAGGCGGCCGGCAAGATCCGTTCGCTGGAACTGTCGGCATCGGTGCTGACGCTTTGATGCCGGAGCAGGCTGCTGCGCCGGTGATGGCGGCGCTGGACTGGATTTTCGTGGCCGTGCTGCTGGCCTCCATGCTGTTGGGGGCCTGGCGCGGCCTGGTGTACGAGGTGATGTCCCTGGTGGGATGGGTGGTGGCGTTCTTTGCGGCGCAGTGGCTGGCCAGCGATGTGGCAGCGTTGCTGCCCATGGGAGAGCCCGAGAGCAGCTTGCGCTATGCCGCGGGGTTTGCGCTGGTGTTCATCGGCGCGGTCTTTGCGTGGGGCTTTTTGGCCTGGCTGGCCAAGAAGCTGGTGGAATCCATCGGCCTGCGCCCGGTGGACCGCACGCTCGGTGCGGCTTTCGGGGTACTCCGGGGGCTGGTGCTGCTGGCCGTGGCCGTGGTGGCCCGGCTCACGCCGATGCATGAGGCCGCCTGGTGGCAGGAGTCGCGTGGGGCGCCGGTATTGGCCCAGGTGCTGGAGGGGTTGAAACCGGTGCTTCCGGAAGAATTTACGAGGCACTTGCCTTCGTGATACGCAGTGGCCAGAAGCCGCTGTGGTGGGTTTGCAGCGGGGATGTTCCCGCAAACGGATGGAAACGAACTATGTGTGGAATCGTCGGCGTCGTCAGTACAACGCCCGTCAATCAGTTGATCTATGACGCCTTGCTGCTGCTGCAGCACCGGGGCCAGGATGCCGCCGGCATCGTGACCCAGCAGGGCCGCAAGTTCTTCATGCACAAGGCCAAGGGCATGGTGCGCGACGTGTTCCGCACGCGCAACATGCGGGCCCTGCCGGGCAATGTGGGCCTGGGCCAGGTGCGCTACCCCACGGCAGGCAATGCCTACAGCGAGGAAGAGGCCCAGCCCTTCTACGTGAACGCGCCCTTCGGCCTGGTGCTGGTGCACAACGGCAACCTGACCAATGCCCAGACGCTGCGCACCGAACTGTTCCAGACCGACCACCGCCACACCAACACCGAGAGCGATTCGGAAGTGCTGCTCAACGTGTTTGCGCACGAGCTCGATCGCGCCACGGCCGGCGTGCCGCTGCGTCCTGAAGATGTGTTCACCGCCGTGCGCGCCGTGAACAAGCGCATCAAGGGCTCCTACGCCGTGATCGCCATGATCGCCGGCCACGGCCTGCTGGCCTTCCGCGACCCGCACGGCATCCGCCCGCTGGCCATTGGCCGCAGCGCCGACGGCAATGTCATGGTGGGCAGCGAATCGGTGGCGCTGGAGGGCACCTCGCACGTGTTCGAGCGCAACATCGAGCCCGGCGAAGCCGTGTTCATCACGCTCGACGGCACCGTGCATTCGGCCCAGTGCGCCGAGAACCCGCAGCTCAACCCTTGCATCTTCGAGTTCGTGTACCTGGCGCGCCCTGATTCGGTGCTGGACGGTATCTCGGTCTACCAGGCGCGCCTGAACCTGGGCGAGGCCCTGGCCAAGCGCGTGGTCTCCACCGTGCCGCCCAACGAGATCGACGTCATCATCCCCATCCCCGAATCCAGCCGCCCCAGCGCCACCCAACTGGCGCACCTGCTGGGCGTGCCGTACCGCGAAGGCTTCGTGAAGAACCGCTACGTGGGCCGCACCTTCATCATGCCCGGCCAGGGCGTGCGCAAGAAGTCCGTGCGCCAGAAGCTCAACGTGATCGCCAGCGAGTTCAAGGGCCGCAATGTGCTGCTGGTGGATGACTCCATCGTGCGTGGCACCACCTCGCGCGAGATCGTGCAGATGGCGCGCGACGCCGGCGCCCGCAACGTCTACCTGGCCAGCGCTGCGCCGCCGGTGCGCTACCCCAACGTCTACGGCATCGACATGCCCACCAGCAGCGAGCTGGTGGCCCATGGCCGCACGGTGGAAGAACTCCGCCTGGTCATCGGCTGCGACGCGCTGATCTACCAGGACGTGGATGGCATGAAGAAGGCCGTGGGCTCGCTCAACAAGGCCATCGTGGGCTTCGATGCCTCGTGCTTCGACGGTACCTATGTGACCGGCGACATCACCGCCGACGAGATTGCGCGCCTGAACGAAGGCCGTGTGGGCGTGGAAGAGAACGAAGAGGACACCTCGCGCCTGGCACTGCCCAACGCACAGGACGCATAAGAAACAGGCTCTTTCGAGGGCCGGCATCCTTCGTTGACAAGCCATTCGTGGGCGCGCCGATCATCGGGGCGCCCATGCCGTTTCAGGGCGGGCCCGCCCGGCACCTATCATTATTGGCATTGAACGCCGCCTTTCGCCTGCACCATGGCCCGCAGGGCAGGGCGGCCCACCTTAAAGACTATGACCGACCAGAACACCACCTCCACACTCGCCACGGCCCGCGTGCGCACCCGGTTTGCGCCCTCGCCCACGGGCTTCATCCACCTGGGCAACATCCGCTCGGCCCTGTATCCCTGGGCGTTTGCGCGTGCCATGGGCGGCGACTTCATCCTGCGCATCGAGGACACCGACGTGGAGCGCTCCAGCCAAGTGGCGGTGGACGTGATCCTGGAAAGCATGGAATGGCTGAGCATGCAGCCCGACGAGGGCCCGTTCTACCAGATGCAGCGCATGGACCGCTACCGTGCCGTGCTCGAAGACCTCAAGGCCACGGGCCTGGTCTACCCCTGCTATATGGGCATTGCCGAACTCGACGCCCTGCGCGAAAAGCAGATGGCCGCCAAGGAAAAGCCGCGCTACGACGGCACCTGGCGCCCCGAGCCCGGCAAGACCCTGCCGGCCATCCCCGAAGGCGTGCAGCCCGTGCTGCGCTTCAAGAACCCGCAGGGCGGCGTGGTCGCCTGGGACGACAAGGTCAAGGGCCGCATCGAGATCAGCAACGATGAGCTCGACGACCTGGTGATCGCGCGCCCCGACGGTACGCCCACCTACAACTTCTGCGTGGTGGTGGACGATATCGACATGGCCATCACCCACGTGATCCGCGGCGACGACCATGTGAACAACACGCCGCGCCAGATCAACATCTTCCGCGCCCTGGGCAAGGAGCCGCCGGTCTATGCCCACCTGCCTACCGTGTTGAACGAGCTGGGTGAGAAGATGAGCAAGCGCAACGGCGCCAAGCCCGTCACCCAGTACCGCGACGAAGGCTATCTGCCCGACGCCATGGTCAACTACCTGGCCCGCCTGGGCTGGAGCCACGGCGACGACGAGATCTTCAGCCGCGCGCAGTTCCTCGAATGGTTCAACCTCGACCACCTGGGCCGCAGCGCTGCGCAGTTCGACGAGGCCAAGCTGCGCTGGGTGAATGCCCAGCACCTCAAGGCCATGGACGACGAGGCCCTGGCCACCCTGGTCTCGGCGCAGCTGCAAAAGCGTGGCCTGGCCGCCGCCGACCTGGCCGATGGCCGCCTGCCGCGCATCTGCGCCCTGTTCAAGGACCGCTGCGACACCACGGTGGCCCTGGCCGACTGGGCCCAGGTGTTCTATGGCGATGTGACCCCGAACGAGGCCGAGCTGGCCCAGCATGTGACGGACGCCATCCGTCCCGCCATGGCCGCGCTGTCCGAAGCGCTCGCCACCTGCGAATGGAACAAGGCCGCCATCAGCGCCGCCTTCAAGCAGGTGCTGGCGGCCCACGGCCTGAAGATGCCCCAGCTGGCCATGCCCGTGCGCGTGCTGACGGTGGGCACGGCCCATACGCCATCGGTCGATGCGGTGCTCGAATTGCTTGGGCGCGAAAAAATTCGCGTTCGTTTGCAAAACGGCTAAAAACCTGTCTATAATTTGAGTCTCTGATGAAGACGACATACACAGTGTGAATGAAGTCGAAAAAACGCAGTTTGGGAAGGTATTTCCAGCTGCGCCAAGTGGGGGTATAGCTCAGCTGGGAGAGCGCTTGCATGGCATGCAAGAGGTCATCGGTTCGATCCCGTTTACCTCCACCACTTTCCATCAGAACGGTTCGCAAGTTCCAAGGTTTTGACCCTATCGTCTAGAGGCCTAGGACATCACCCTTTCACGGTGAGTACCGGGGTTCGAATCCCCGTAGGGTCGCCAAGTTGTAGCGCTTGGCTTGTGAGGTGGCAACACCGCTGCAAGCAAAAGCTGCCTGCCAGGAGTGGTAGTTCAGTTGGTTAGAATACCGGCCTGTCACGCCGGGGGTCGCGGGTTCGAGTCCCGTCCACTCCGCCATTATGAAAGCCGATGCAAATTTCTGATTTGCATCGGCTTTTTCATTGGTCATTTTGATTTGATTTGCATGCAAGCGCGGACAAATGCGTGCGGCGGTTGTGCATGTGCAGTCAGGGAGCCCGCGTACCAGCGTCCAACACCGCTCTTGCGTCCGGACGGCTGCCGGTACCATCACTGCGCATGCCATGGCTTGCTTCCGTTTATCGCTGCCTGACTGGTTGATGTGGCAGGGAGCGCCATCGGGTACAGCCCTCCAGGCGGCTGGGCTTGGGGCCTCCCTATCTCCGCCCACAGCCCATGTCGCCGTCCAAGTGTTCGACGTGCAGCGCCTGTACCGATACGACATGCCAAGAGCCCTCAGATCGACGCGTTTGGTGGCCAGTTTGATCGGATGGGGAACCCGTGCCGACTGGCCTGTCCCTAGAATCCCGATGCGTTCCGGTGCCTGCCGGTCACCGGATTCCTCTTCACTGCCAACCTCCAAGGATGGGATCTTCCATGCAACTCACCAGCCACAGCTTCAAAGACGGCCAGGCCATTCCTGGCGAATTTGCCTTTGCCGTCCCCGATGCAGCATCGCATGTCGCTTTGTCGTCCAACCGCAATCCGCACCTGGCCTGGGTCGGCGCGCCTGAGGGCACGCAGTCGTTCGTCGTGGTCTGCCATGACCCCGATGTACCCAGCCGGGGCGACGACGTGAACCAGGAAGGCCGTGAGGTGCCTGCCACGCTGCCACGTGTGGACTTCTTCCACTGGCTGCTGCTCGACATTCCGGCAGGCACCACGCAAATCGCAGCGGGTGCGCAGTCGAGCGCCGTCACGCCCCGTGGCAAGAGCGGCCCTGCGGCACCCGGCGGCCTGCGCCATGGCATCAACGACTACACCGGCTGGTTCGCGGGCGACGAGCAGATGAAGGGCGACTACTACGGCTATGACGGCCCCTGCCCACCGTGGAACGACACCCTGGTGCACCACTACGTCTTTACGGTGTATGCGCTGGCCGCACCCACCCTGGTCGTGCAGGGGCCGTTGAACGGTGCGAATGTGCGTGCCGCCCTTGCCTCTGCACCCGTGCTGGCGCAGGCCAGCCTGACCGGTCTCTACAGCCTCAACCCCGCGGTACCTGCCGTCTGAGTGCCAGAGGCGCCTTGCCGCCTGCTGCCATGGCGGGCGGCGGCGCGAATCTGGCTTGGTCCCTGCCCGCGGGTGCTCCGGTGTGGCGGCACGGCCTGTGCGGTCTGGCCCAGCCCCGCCTGGAGCCGCCGCAGCACACGCCGCGTTTCCTGTTCCATGAAGCGACGCTGGTGCTGGCCGTGGCCGGACGGTTGCAGCTGGAAGATGGCAGCAGTGGCAGTGCGGTGGTGGCGGAGTCTCCCACCTCGCTGCTGCTCGTCCAGCCGGCCACCTGCGCAGAGCTGGTGAAGACACCGGGTGGTGCAGAGCAGCGCTTTCGTTCCGTGCTGCTCACGCTGTCCGCGGACTTGCCGGACGCCTTTCACCGCATCCGGCCGCCGGCCGAGGTGGAGGCCGCGGCTGCCCCGGCCTTCAGGCAGATGCCGTGGGACGGAGACCTCGCCGCGAGCCTGCGGCATGTGGTGGACGGCGCGGCCAATGTGCGCATCAGCGACGAGCGCCTGCGCTACCGCCTGATGGACCTGCTGGCCGCCTTGGCGGAGCATGGCCATCTCTTCAGGGCCGAACGCCAGGGCACCTCGGGGCGCTTGCGCACCTTGATCGGCGAGGCCACAACGCGCAGGAGCATGTGCGCGTCGATGTTCTGCTGGTCGACATCCGCATGCACCACGCCCTGATGCTGGTGCAGACCACGTCGTGGAGCGTTCCGCGCACTGTGCCGGCCTGCGGGTACCAGTCCCGGGCACGCTTTGCCGAGCGCTTCCGAGCGCGCTTCGGCTACCTGCCTTCGACCGTCCGCTAGGGTTTTCTTCACTGCGCCTGTCTTGCCGGTGGGGAAGGGTGCGGGCAATCGTCCTACGTGGATTCAGGACGCTGCCGCCATGGCTTGGCATGCGCGTGCGCCCACCATGGACCGATTCGCCCCCACAGGACAACACCATGAATCCAGCGACTGCACTGCCGGCGATCTCCCGGCGCGACCTGCTGATCGCCGGCGCTGCCACCAGCGCCGCAACGGCAACCCCACCTGCCAGTGCCCAGATGCCGGCGACGCCGCAGCCACCCGGCGTGACTTTTCCCATCCCGGTCGCCAAGGTCACGTTCATCGTGAACAGCCAGCCGCGCGAGCTGGAGCTGGACACGCGCACGACCTTGCTGGATGCGCTGCGCGAACACCTGCAGCTCACGGGCACCAAGAAGGGCTGCGACCATGGCCAGTGCGGTGCCTGCACCGTCATCGCCGATGGCCGGCGCATCAATGCCTGCCTGACCCTGGCCGTGATGCACGAAGGTGCGCAGATCACCACCGTGGAAGGCCTGGGCACGCCGCGCAACCTGCACCCCCTGCAGGCGGCCTTTGTGAAGCACGATGGCTACCAGTGCGGCTACTGCACGCCGGGGCAGATCTGTTCGGCCGTGGGCGTGCTCGACGAGATCCGCAAAGGAATCCCCAGCCATGTGAGCGCCGACCTCACGGCGCGGCCGCTGCTGTCGGCCGAAGAACTGCGCGAGCGCATGAGCGGCAACATCTGCCGTTGCGGCGCCTATTCCAACATCGTGGATGCCATCACCGAAGTGGCGGGAGCAAGAACATGAGGCCCTTTACCTACGAACGGGCGCAGTCGCCCGCCGAAGCCGCTGCCGCCGTGGAGCGGGTGCCGGGTGCCAAGTTCATCGCGGGCGGCACCAACCTGCTCGACCTGATGAAGCTGCAGATCGAGACCCCCGTGCACCTGGTGGACGTGAATGCCTTGCAGCTGGACAAGGTGGAGCCTGCGCTCGACGGTGGCCTGCGCATCGGTGCCCTGGTGCGCAACACCGACCTGGCCGCGCACGAACGCATCCGGCGGGACTACGCCGTGCTCTCGCGTGCCCTGCTGGCGGGCGCCTCGGGTCAGCTGCGCAACAAGGCCACCACGGCGGGCAACCTGCTGCAGCGCACACGCTGCCCGTATTTCTACGACACCCACATGCCCTGCAACAAGCGCCAGCCCGGCAGCGGCTGCAGCGCCATCGGCGGTGTCACGCGCCAGCATGCGGTGGTCGGCACCAGCCCGGCCTGCATCGCCACGCACCCGAGCGACATGGCCGTGGCTTTGCGTGTGCTCGACGCCAAGGTGGAAACGGTGCGCGGCGACGGCCGCACGCGCGTGATACCGATTGCAGACTTCCACCGCCTGCCAGGCACCACGCCGCAGGTCGAGACGGTGCTGGCCCCGGGGGAGCTCATCACGGCCGTGACCCTGCCCCGGCCCGTGGGCGGCACGCACCTCTACCGCAAGGTGCGCGACCGCGCCTCGTATGCGTTTGCGCTGGTCTCGGTGGCGGCCATCGTGCAGCGCAATGGCACGGGGCGCATCGCGCTGGGTGGCGTGGCCCACAAGCCCTGGCGCGTGGAGGCGGCAGAGGCCGAACTGCCC
>NZ_JBKDTZ010000273.1:0-5543 GCF_046339755.1 Acidovorax sp.
GAGCAGGTGCGCTCCGGCATCCAGGCCCTGCCGCGCGGCCAGCGCTACGCCGGCATGGCGATGGGCTTCACCACCGCCCAGTACTACCGCTACGTGCTGCTGCCGATGGCCTACCGGATCATCGTGCCGCCGCTGACCAGCGAGGCGATGAACATTTTCAAGAACTCGTCGGTCGCGTTCGCCGTGTCGGTCACCGAACTGACCTGGTTCGCGATGCAGGTCGGTGAGGAAACCGCCCGCCCGATGGAGATCTATTTCGGCGTGACGGTGCTCTACATCGTCTCTGCCTTCGCGATCAACCGCATCATGGCGTTCATCGAGAAGCGTGCGCGCATTCCCGGAATGGTCGTGGCCAGTGGTGCAGGCGGGGGGCACTGACAAATGAATCTCGACTTTGGCTTTTACAACTGGGACCTGATCTCCAACTTCGTGCTGAAGGGGCTGTACTTCAGCCTGATCCTCACGGTGGTCGCCACCATCGGCGGCGTGCTCTTCGGGACTGTGCTGGCGCTGATGCGCCTGTCGGGCAAGAAGTGGCTGGACGTGCCGGCCACCATCTACGTCAATGGCATGCGCAGCATTCCGCTGGTGATGGTGATCCTGTGGTTCTTCCTGCTGGTGCCGGCCATCATCGGCCGGCCCATCGGTGCGGAAGTGTCGGCGGTGGTGACCTTCATCGCCTTCGAGGCGGCGTACTTCAGCGAAATCATGCGCGCCGGCATCCAGTCCATCCCGCGCGGCCAGGTCCATGCAGGCCAGGCCCTGGGGATGACCTATGGCCAGAACATGAAGCTGGTGGTGCTGCCCCAGGCGTTCCGCAATATGCTGCCGGTGCTGCTCACGCAGACCATCATCCTGTTCCAGGACACGTCGCTGGTCTACGCCATCGGTGCCTACGACATGCTCAAGGGCTTTGAAGTGGCAGGCAAGAATTTCGGCCGCCCCATCGAGGCCTACCTGGCGGCAGCGGTTCTGTACTTTGTGATGTGCTATGCGCTGTCCTGGATGGTCAAACGCCTGCACCAGAAGATCGCGATCATTCGCTGATGCAAAAGAGATTGGATTGAGGAACAAGAAATGATCGAACTCAAGAACGTATCCAAGTGGTATGGCCCCGTGCAGGTGCTCAACGAGTGCTCGGCCGTCATCAACAAGGGTGAAGTGGTGGTGGTGTGCGGACCTTCGGGTTCGGGCAAGTCCACGCTGATCAAGACCATCAACGCGCTGGAGCCCTTTCAGAAGGGCGAGATCACGGTGGACGGCGTGAAGCTGCACGACCCCAGCACCAACCTGCCCAAGCTGCGCAGCCGCGTGGGCATGGTGTTCCAGCACTTCGAGCTGTTTCCCCACCTGTCGGTGACGGAGAACCTGACGATTGCCCAGGTCAAGGTGCTGGGCCGCACGCCCGACGATGCCAAGAAGCGCGGCCTGAAGATGCTCGAGCGCGTGGGCCTGATCGCCCACAAGGACAAGTTCCCCGGCCAGCTGTCGGGCGGCCAGCAGCAGCGCGTGGCGATCGCCCGTGCCCTGAGCATGGACCCCATCGTGATGCTGTTCGACGAACCCACTTCGGCGCTCGACCCCGAAATGGTCGGCGAAGTGCTGGACGTGATGGTGGGCCTGGCGAACGAGGGAATGACCATGATGTGCGTGACCCACGAAATGGGCTTTGCCCGCAAGGTCAGCAACCGCGTGATCTTCATGGACGTGGGTGGCAAGATCCTGGAGGACTGCTCCAAGGACGACTTCTTCAACCACCCCGAAGACCGCATGCAGCGCACCAAGGACTTCCTCAACAAGATCCTGCAACACTGAAAAGGTGTGAACGAACCCGCCATGCCCGCTCATCCCGCCAAAACACGCGCGCACATCGAAAGCAAATGCTCGCCGTAGCCCGAGCTATGGCTGTGCTTTGCGCCTGGATCGCGCGCTGTGGCGGCCTGCTCGGACACGCCGGGTCCATTCACACCTTCTGAACTTGCGCACTGCGCTCTGAACGGAGTGCGGTGTGCAGGATTTCACACAAGGCGCCTTCGGGCGCCTTTTTTCGTGGCGGCGGGTAGGGCCATGGGGCAAGAATGCCGATGTGCCGTGCTAGGTTCGCGCGGTGTCCCATTTCCGATGTCCAGGGCCATGCGCCGCTGCGTGGTGCTGGCCCGCCGTTTGACGGATTTCCCCATGCCCAAGCGTTCACCTGCCAGCGACAGCCTTTTTGAATTTCCGGCAGATTTGCCGGTGCCCGCCGCCCTGCGCGATCTGCTGCGGGCGTTTCCCGCGTTGCGTCCGCACACGGCCACGGTGAGTGGCTCGTTCGCATTCCACTCGGAGCCCCCCAGTGCCGTGGCGCGCTATTTCGGCGAGGAGGGCCATGCCGGCGGACTGGCGGCGGCGCAGCATCTGGGCGTGTTCGGCGTGGAGCCCGATGGCTCCACCCTCGCCGTCTGGCGCGCACCGCAGGGCGGCATGCCGGTGGTCTACCTCAGTTCGGAAGGCGGGGGCCGGGTGCTGGCGAGCGATGCCTGGCAGTTCCTGCGGCTGCTGGGCGTGGGCTATGACGAGTTCGCGCTGTATGGCAACCTGGATGAGCCACCGGAGGAAGACGGCGAGGTCGCGCCCGAGCTGCTGCAGTGGCTGGCGGACCAGGGCCTGTCGGTGCCCGAGACAGGGGAGGACATCCTGTCCGAAGCCGAGCAGCGCTGGCCCGATTTCGACGGCTGGATGGAGGATGCGATTGCCGGGCGGCTCTCGGCCTCGGCCCCAGGCCCCGCCCCGGTGAGGGCAGCACCGGCACCGACCGGCGCGGCCGCTGCTGCCGAGGGCAATCTCTGGGACCAGATGCTGTCGTGCATCGGCAGGCGCATCGACGACCCATTGGTGCAGCAGTGGCTGGCCGCCGTGGGCGCCAAGCCGCTCAAGCCCGCCACGCCGCACAATGAACGCACCTATGTCTCGGTGCGCGCCACCGGCATCGAGGTCGGCGCCGAGATGGCGCCCAAGCACCGCGCCTTCTGGCCGCCGCGCAAAGAGGGGCGCATCTGGAACACCTACGTCACGCGCATCATCCTGCCGGTGAAAGCCGCGCCGCTGGTGCCGCTGCCCGAAGGCATGTCGTGGGATCACTTTCCGGGCCCCATGGATGGCGACCGGTTCATGGAGCAACCGGTCAACGGCAGGCTGGAGTTGGCCTTTCAGCGCGCGGCCAAGGGCAACGGCATTGCGCGCATCGATGCCCGGCTGCCGACGGAGCGCGACTTCATGGAAGCCAGTGCCGAGTACGAGGAGACCAAGCCGCTGGTTTATGTGGAGGACGCGTTCTTCGTGACCTGGTGCGCGCTGCATGGGCTGCTCGATCCGGTGCGCTACCCGGCCGCGGTGCTCGCGCCCTGGCACGAGCGCACCGCCACGCCGCTGCAGTTGCTGCATGGCCCCTGTGGGCGCATCGTCTGGACCGACGACCTGGCCCCCGGTGCATCGGACTTCTGGGATGACTACTACCGGGGATTCGGCACGCCAGATTCCGAGCGCTGGGTCACTGACGTGAAGGCCGTGTTCCGCTCGTCCAACCATTTCCGTGAGCCGGACGAGGCGATGACGCCCGACAGCTGGGAGGCCTTCGACCGCATCGCCCCGAAGATCGCCCGGCGCTTCGAGGTGTGGCGCAGCAAGGCGCCGCAGGGCTGACGGCATGCCGCGCCGACGCTCCGTTCTGGCATGCGGCAGCGCGTGCGCAGGCATGGCTGCGTTTTCCTCCTCCTCCCAGGCTGCACCCATGGAAAAGACCTTGTTGTTCGAAAGCGCCGTGCACCCCTGGAAGGTCTACTACGTGCGCGAAAAGCCCACCTGGCAGACGCGCGAGCACTACTACCAGGTCACGCACCAAGGGCAACCGTTCCTGCTGCCTAAGGAGCTGTTCAAGGGGGTGCGGGATGTGGATCGGTTCGTCGCGGCGTCGGGCTTTGAAACGCAGGAGACGCACGCGGATTCGGTGCTGCTGGTGCTCGAGAACCGCGTGCGCAAGCCCGACGGCTTCGAGGAGCGCGCCTTGGTCGCCGTGATGGCGCAGTCCGTGTGCGCGGGCAAAGGCTGCCAGGTGCGCATTGCCAATCTGCAGGGCCAGGTGCTGGCGGTGATCGAGCGGGAATAGGGCAGCGTCACCGCCGGGTGACCCCGCCGGGAAGGAGGGCGGTGGCGGGGAATGGGACAATAGCGCCATGACCGCAGCCGCCCCCACCAACACCCTCACCATCACCCGCCCCGACGACTGGCACCTGCACGTGCGCGACGGGGAGCCCCTCTTCACCGTGGTGCCGCACACGGCCGCCCAGTTCGGGCGCGCCATCATCATGCCCAACCTGCGCCCGCCCGTGACCACAGCCGAGCAGGCCCTGGCCTACAAGCAGCGCATCCTGGCCGCCGTTCCCGCGGGCGTGCAGTTCGAACCGCTGATGTCGCTGTACCTCACCGACAACCTGCCGCCCGAGGAGATCGTGCGTGCACGCGAAGCCGGCGTGGTCGCCGCCAAGATCTACCCCGCTGGCGCCACCAACAACAGCGACGCCGGCGTGACCGACCTGCGCAAGACCTACAAGACCCTCGAGGCCATGCAGAAGAGCGGCATGCTGCTGCTGGTGCACGGTGAAGTGACCAGCAGCGACATCGACCTGTTCGACCGCGAGGCAGTGTTCATCGAGCAGCAGCTGATCCCGCTGCGCCGCGACTTCCCGGAACTCAAGATCGTCTTCGAGCACATCACCACCAAGGACGCGGCCGACTACGTGAATGCATCCGACCGCTTCACGGCCGCCACCATCACGGCGCACCATCTGCTGTACAACCGCAACGCCATCTTCATTGGCGGTGTGCGCCCGCACTACTACTGCCTGCCGGTGCTCAAGCGTGAGACGCACCGCGTGGCCCTGGTGCAGGCCGCCACCAGCGGCAGCGCCAAGTTCTTCCTGGGCACCGACAGCGCGCCGCACCCCGCGCACCTCAAGGAACACGCCAGCGGCTGCGCCGGCTGCTACACCGCCCATGCTGCCATGGAGATGTATGCCGAGGCCTTCGACAACGCGGGTGCTTTGGACAAGCTCGAAGCCTTCGCCAGCTTCAATGGTGCCGACTTCTACGGCCTGCCGCGCAACACCGGAACCATCACGCTGTGCCGCGAATCCTGGACCCCGTCGGACAGCTTCGCCTTCGGCGAGGCCGAGCTCAAGCCTTTGCGCGCCGGTGAAGCGCTGCCGTGGCGCCTGGTCTAGAAGCCATTGATTGGACCGCCGCCTGGCTGGCCCCGTACCGCGCCACCGGGCAGGCGGTGGCGCAGCAGGTGCTGGAGCAGGGTGCGCCCGTGTACCAGGCGCTGCAATGCACTGCTGCGCCCATGCAGTTCGTGGCCCAGGATGACCTGCCCGAAGGCGCGGCCTACGAGCAGCACATCTTCGACACGCGCCGCGTGCCCACGCGCGAGAATCTGCACGATTTCTTCAACGGCCTGGTGTGGCTGCATTTCCCGCAGGCCAAGCGGCGCTTGAACGAACTGCAGG